>JAISCL010000207.1 GCA_031265585.1 Tannerella sp.
CTGTGGGGACCGGTCAACAAAAACGGGATTACAATTGTGGGATAAAATCAAAGGATTGATTGTAAGTTATTTTGCTTCCGATTACAGGAAAAGTTATGAAGAATTTATTCCATCGGATAAACATCTTCAGACAAAGGCCGAAACATTTACTGTAGAAGGTTATAACAGTTGCATAAGACATTATTTAGCGAGATTTCATAGAAAAACGAAATGTTACAGTAAGGCGGATTATATGATTGTTTTTTCCTTAAATTTACTGATGATGAAACTTAATAACGAGTTATCAATATTAATTTAACAATACAAAAAACGGAATGTACCTGAAATCTGTAAAATCAGCCTTTAGTTTCAATGATTTTATCATGTTGCCTGAGAATAAGTTTTTGATATCGGCAGATATATATGAAGAACATAACGACAATTGGGAAATCATACAGACTCGAGATCTGAATCACATAGATCATTCATTATTTCATTTTTCCGATGATTATAGAAACGATAAGCTTAACATACTGGTTTTTAACCTTATCAAGACTATATCGCTTATATGCGTCCCATTTCAGATATGCTTTATGTCCTCGACAAACAGGCCTCCGTCATGCAGGCATATTTCTTTGATTTCGGGAATAAAAAACTGCCCGAAGAATTAAAAAATAGTTACGAGGAAACGACAGCGCAAAGAAGAAAAGGAATCTACTATCACTATATATTTAACGTTCCTGTCATGGTGAATCAATATATATTTGCCAATATGTTTATTAACGACAAAAAAGGCATAGCCGTATTTAACTGTGAAAACGGCACCTTAACATATGAAGCGTTCACGCCCGACAATCTTTCAGTTAAAAATGTCAATTTCCCTCTTTGCGCCATGAATGATTCGGTTATTGTTTCGTATATAGATTCCAACCTGTACGGTGCGATTAAAGGCAGTTTTTCCGTTGACGCTGAAACAGATGATCACCTGTCGAATGGCGGTGCTGTTCTTTGCCTGTATAAAATTAAATAATGTTATATATGAAAACAATCATCAAGCACATAATAATAAATATGAAATTGATCATCAGAACAATCAAACAGTTTATGCACCTTGCCGGAATCTTTTTGCTGGCGTGTACGTTTTCAGCCTGTACGGACGAAAGTGAAGACAATACAGACACGGAAACACCCGATTTGCCGGTAGATGAAAAAGAAGAAAAGCCCGTTTACGTAGCTTCGGAAGCTGTAAACCCGTTTTCGTGGGTTGCGACGAACAGCGCCGGATATACGATTGATCCCGGGTCGGACACTTACCCTGACGCCTCAAAACGTACGGACTGGTTTATCGGCATCTTTTATTTTATCTGGCACGGATGCCACGGATATGATACAGGCGCCAATCATAACAGTATTCAGCCTCCGGCGGCTTCCGACACAAAAAGTCCATATAATATAGAAGAAATACTTGCTGCAAATCCTTCCGATCCGCAGTGGGGGCCTGGCGGCGCCATGCATCACTGGGGCGAACCGTATCTCGGATACTACGTTGCAGACGACGAATGGGTGATCCGCAAACATGCGCAGATGCTTACGGATGCCGGTGTAGATGTCCTGTTTTTCGATGTGACGAATGCATTTACCTATATTCCGATAGTAAAGAAAATAGGCGATGTGTACACCGAAATGCGTAAAGAGGGATGCGCTACCCCCCGGTTTGCCTTTTTGCTGAACAGCGCTGCAGCAAACGCCTTTTCTACCATTTATACGGAAATATATGCCAAAGGCCTGTACAGGGATTTGTGGTTCAACTGGCTGGACAAGCCGCTTCTGCTCGCCAACCCGGATGAACTGTCGGCATCATACCGCAGCATGTTCACGATCCGCCGGTCATGGTGCCTCTGGAATGACCGTGGCGCCGATGCCTGGTTTGGCGACGGCGTTGATAAATGGCCGTGGGGCGGGCTTTATCCGCAGCAGGCGAGCGTTCACGGGGGAGTACATGAGAGTGTTTCCGTCATGCCGGCTACACACCCCGTTTCCAATATCGGGCGCAGCCATCACGTTACCTCCGGACAGCCTCAGACGCCCCGCCCGGGTGAAGGCATCTTTTTTAAATCACAATTTGAACACGCTTTAAGCCTTGATCCGCTATTCCTGTTTTTTACCGGCTGGAACGAGTGGACAGCGCAACGGCAGATTGCCTCGAACGACGGCGAAGCGGAATTTCTGGGGAAGAGGGTGAGGAAAGGGGATACGTATTTCGTTGACCAGTACAACCACGAATTTAGCCGCGACATAGAATCTCTCAACGGTGATTTCGGAGATAATTATTACTATATGCTGCCCGATTTTATCCGCCGGTTCAAAGGAACGGAGCGATTGCCTGTTTTTAACGCAGCAAATACAATCCGCATAGACGGCGACATGTCCGACTGGGAGGACGTTCAATCCGTGTACGGCGATGACAGGAGCGATACGCAGTATCGCGACCATTTCCGGCTGGGGACGCACCGGACGACTGGTCAATGTCACCGGACGGAATGATATCATACTGACAAAGACGGCTACCGACGGAACAAACCTGTACTTCTACGTGAAGACGGTGGACGACATGACTTCCCGCAAGGATCGTGACTGGATGAGGCTGTTCATTCGCGTCAACGACGGGGATGCTTCGTGGGAAGGGTTTCATTATGCAGTGAACGGAACCGTTGCGGATGAAAAGGAAACATCCCTGGAAAAATCCGAAGGAGGATGGAAATGGAAGAAAACGGCCGGAATAGCGTATCAGGTCTCGGGAAAAGAAATGGAACTGTCTATCCCTTTGAGCGGCCTCGGCATAACAACACCGGATTCGTTCGCCGTAGAATTTAAATGGATAGATAATGCCGCGTCCGGCGGAGATATTCAGACTTGCATGCGCGATGGCGATGCAGCCCCGAACAGTCGTTTCCGCTATCGTTATGTTTACAGGAAAGATTAATCCGCGATTCCGGATTGCATTTCAGGAAAGTAGAAACATAAATTTTAAATAAAAAAGCAAATGAAAAGAATGGATTTTTTAAAAGTAGTATTGGCAGCCGCCACTGTATTTCCTGCCGTTGCGCAGGAGCGGCTGCAAGCGGACGGCGTGCTGCCCATCGTAGCGCACGCCGGACTTCCCGCAGAAATGTGCAGCGTAGAGCGCCTTCTGGAACTGAAAGAATGTGGGATCAATGTCAGTTTGACCGGGGCGCCGGATTGGGAAACGCTCGACAAAATCTTAAAAAACGCTCAAAAGGCAGGCGTCAAACTGGGCACGGGCGCACCTGGACTCGGTGAAGAACCGGAAAAGGTAGCGCAAAAAATGATGAAATACCCAGCCCTGGACTGCTATTTCCTGTCCGACGAACCGCACGCCGACGCTTTTCCCGGGTTGGGAGAAACAGTAAAAAGGATCCAGTCGGTGGACACAAAGCATGTTTGCTATATCAACCTGCTGCCCAAAATCCCTGAAACGCTGATTAACGGATCGTATGTAGAATTTGTGGATTCGTTTTTACGTGTAGCGCCTGTCCAGGTCATTTCATACGACCGGTATCCGATAGGGGAAGACGAAAACGGGAAACGCTTCCTGATAGACGGGTTTTATGATAACCTGGAAGACATCCTGGTATGCAGCCGGAAGCACGGCTTGCCGTTCTGGGGATTTGCACTTGCAGTCCCTCACGGACCTTATCCCGTACCGACGGTCGGTGAACTCAAACTCCAGCAATACAGCAACCTGGCGTATGGTGCACAGGGGATACAGTACTTCACCTACATGCCCTGGCATACGCTTGACGGGCATGGGCGGTCACACCACCCGCGGCTCCATACTCGGCTTCGACGGCAAGCGAACGGTTATTTACGACCGTGTGAAACAGGTCAACAACGAAATCCAGACCCTCGCAGGCGTATTTCTCGGCTCGAAACCGGTCTGGGTAAGGCATACGGGAAAAAAGATACCGGAAGGAACGAAGATACTGGGCGCTTTGCCCGAACAGATCCCCGCCCTCGAAACGGGCGACAGTGGCGCAGTAGTATCCCTGCTGGAAAGAGGGAACCGCCGTTTCCTGGTCATCGTGAACCGCAACTTCCAGAATCCGATGAAACTCACCATTGCGACCGGCGACCGGGTGAAGCGCGTCCAGAAAGACGCCACCCTCGTCCCCGCCAACGTTTACAACCCGACCACCGAAGTGGATCCGGGCGATGCGATGATTTATACCTGGGAGGAATGATTCATAAAAAAAACATCAACCGTAGAGACGCGATGCATCGCGTCTCTACCAAAAATAGAAAAGATGAAGCATTTATTATCAACAGTAACAGTATCAATGGTATTGTTGCTGAGTTCCTGTACATCACGACAGGAATTTACAATGAGCAAAGACGTCCTGCAAGACAAAATCAAAGGCGGATGGGCAGGACAGATTATCGGAGTGGTTTACGGCGTTCCGGTAGAATTTGTGTATTGTGGCGTAACAGCGCCCGATACGATGCGTTTTGAGTGGAACAGCAAACCAATGACAGGCGTTGGCGACGACGACCTGATGTTTGACATGCTGTTTACACAAATATATGACAGATTGGGACTTGACGCTCCCGTCGATTCGTTTGCTGTGGCTTTTGCAAAAGACGGTGGCGGGTGCCACTCAAATCACTGTTCGCATAACAATCTTCGACGGGGAATTATGCCTCCCGAAACGGGGCACTGGCGTAATAATCCTCATGCCGACGACATTGATTACCGGATTGACGCCGATTTCAGCGGGATTATGTCGCCCGGAATGCCGAACGCCGTAGCGGAAATCTCCGATAAAATCGGACATATACTGAGCTTTGGCGACGGCTGGTACGGCGGCCTGTATGTGGGAGCCATGTACTCGCTTGCATACGTCAGCAACGATATTCCCTTTGTCGTTACCGAAGCGCTGAAAACGGTACCTGAACAAAGCCGCTTTTATCAAACCGTTCAAAGCGCCATAGAAGGCTGGAAAACATATCCCGACGACTGGAAAAAAGCGTGGGCGATCTGTCAGGAACGCTGGGGCGCCGCGGATTTATGCCCTGCCGCTTATGACATACCGTTTAATATCGACGCATCACTCAATACCGCTTATGTGGTAATCGGTTTGCTGTATGGCAACGGCGATTTCATAAAAACGATCGATATTGCGACCCGCTGCGGTCAGGATACCGACTGTAACGCTTCTGCCGCAGGCGGGATACTAGGCGTCATGTTCGGTTATTCCAGCCTGCCCGAAGAAATGCTTGCCAGTCTGCATCCTGCGGAAGCTGTACCCGTCAGCGACCGGCTCCCGGTTTCATTCAACGACGTCTATCGCATGAGTTTTGATCTCGCCCTGCAAATGATTGAACGCAACGGCGGAAAAACAGGCAAAAAAGAAGTTACCATCAAATGTCAGCAACCGGCAACGGTAAGGTTTGAACAAAGTTTCGAAGGCGTTAAGCCGGTGGCGAGACTGCCGGTACATCAAAACATATCCGATTTTAAGGAATTTGAGGTATAATGGACAAAAGTGTTGCTTTTTTTCAGGACATTTGTTCAAGTGGACAAAAGTGTTGCTAAATTTTTGCAGAGGATTTTGTCGTCATTTTCATCGTTAATAATTTTGTGGCGT
>JAISCL010000223.1 GCA_031265585.1 Tannerella sp.
TCTACCGGATACATCGTAGTAGCGGACGGCAATGTAATTCGGATGAGCGACTTTAAGCAGGTGAAACAAGGCGCCGAAGGCACATCGGACGGGGAAGCATTTGCAAGGCAATTAATCGGGCGATTCCCACAGGGGATATGCCTGATTGTTGTAGCCGGCATGAAATACGCCGCCTGTGTATCCGCTAAGGGTTACAATGTACTGGACAGTTCGGAACTGCTGGCCGAAAAGCTCGTTCCGAAGATGTTAAAACAACTTGGATTCAAAGGGAAATGATAAAGACGGCTAAACAGATAGAGGGCGATATTATTGCTTTGCTTTGCGACAGCGACCTGGCAAACTCCGTGAACGGTAAAATATACCGTTTCGGGCACCGGCCGCACAACAGCAAAGCGGAGGACATTATTGTCGCTTTCACCACCGGCATTCCCGACCAGATTCAAACCGGCATCATTACGCTGAATATCTACGTTCCGGACATTGAAGATGAGGACATTCGTATCGGGGTTATGCGTGAAAACGAACGCCGGTGTGAAGAGTTGGAAATAGCCGCCTCGCAATGGGTCGAATCGCTGACAGCCGACAAGTCCGCTTACAAATTCACCTTGCAGCAAACCGTCTATACGGAAGAAGAACCGGAAATCAGTCAGCACTTTGTAGTTATTAAACTGAAATACAAATTATTTATAAATTAATTTTTTAAGCTATGGATTATGAAGCTAAATGGGGAAAAATGACCGTGCAAATCGCCCGCCTGACAGCAGGCGTGGCAGGCGCGTTCACGGATGTATTTACGCCCGTACAGGGCAGTTTTGCCCTGAATGTGGAAGAAGGGAACAAGCTGGAGGCTTTCATTGAAGGTGGCGAACGTATTGCCTCCAGGAAAGATGCGAATAAATACACTCTTGAATTTCAGGTGTATTTGGGTGGCGACCTTGCAAAGCCAATCGAAGATGTTGACGGAGTGATATCCGATGAATACGCCATCCGGGTTATACCCGAAAACGCCGCATTGGAAGGCTTTTTGATGGGGCGTACCGCTGTATCGGTTATCGAATCGTTCACCGCCGAAGAAGGGCACCGGGCAACCTATACGTTTGAAGCATTAAAACCGGCAACCGGCAAAATGATGGAACCGTATACCGCTCCGGAGGCGTAATTTTTTACATCAATCAACAATAAGTTATGAAAGTAAAGGTAATTAAGAATTTTGTCGATAAAACGACAAAGCGCTTGAAAACAGAGGGTAGCGTGATTGAACTCACCGACGAACGTGCCAAAGAACTGGAAGTTTCAGGCTATGTGAAAATAGAGCCTAAAGCCTCCAAATCGAAAACAGAGAAGCCCGCCGACGGGGCGTAAACCGACGGAGGACAGCGGGAATGTTTCATTGAAAAATGGAAACGCAGAAAGTTCGCGACTTTCTCCCGCACAATAATTTAATTACATTTTTATGGATACTTTAGAAACAAAAACAGCGGATACCATATTACAGCAGCCCGTAGAGGTAGAAATTGGGGGAAAGACATACAGTGTAGCGCCTCCAAGCACAGCCACTCTGATACTCGTTTCGGCGGCTGTTTCAAAGCTCCCGAAAACACGTCTGGACGCCGAGAATATCGCTACCGAAAGCCTGTACATAGCTAAAGACTGCGAGGCGCTGGGCGAAATAGTGGCAATCCTGATACTGGGGGCGAAAGGACTGAAAGGATCGGAAAAGAAGTTTTTCGGGCTTAAAACAGTCGAAACAGACCCCAAAAGCATTTTGGCAAAAGAAATTCTCACCGAATTAACCCCCAGGCAGCTAAGCGACATGCTCGGAAAATTGCTCGCCGGAATGGATTTGGCTTTTTTTTTCGCCACTACCAATTCCCTGATAGAGATAAATCTGCTTCGCAAGACAAGGGAGACGGAAACGACAGCATCTGGGCGGTAATAGCCGGAACGGTCAAGGCCTATAACCTCCCGATTGATTATGTCCTTTATGAGATGAGCTACGCAAACGTAATCATGTACAGTTCGGTACTTCCGAGCTATAACAGCAAAAATGACAAACCGGGAAAGCACGGGAAAAACGTAATCAATGCAGATGACCCCAAAAATAAAGATGCTGTACATAAAATACTGTTTGGATAGAGCGCATTTGAGGTAAATGTAAAATAATTATGAGTTTATTTGCCCGGCTTGAAAAAAGTATTTATATTTGCGGTGAAAAGTGCAAATACGCAGCATAAATAAAAGTTTCCTCCTTTTGTACTTAACAGAAGGCATGGGCGTCTCCGACTTTTGTCGCAGTCGCAAGAACTTGAGGCTATCTTTTTAGATAGCCTCTTGATTTTAAAATTTAACAATACAATTATTTCCGGTAACAAAGTACATCCCTTTTATATTTCTTTTCTTTAAAGCATTGATTGCGGCTATTATTTGATCATCCATTGTATCGAATTGAAACAGGATTAATTCCGCCCCTTGCTGATAAATTGCCCTGTTTGCATATTTTATAATATTGTTGTGTCCTGAAACCCGTTTTAAATCGGCTAATATTCCATTTATTTTTACATCCGGAGATGGAATACGCGGTATTTCTTCCAACAATTCAATTTTATCTCCATTTTTAGCAAATACTAATGACATTTCAAATTCCTTATTTTAGTAAATCAGTTATTCCGGTCACATTTATTCTATTTATGGAAATGCCCGCAAAGTTAACATTATCTTTCAAAAAATGAGACAACGCTCCCCTAAATTTTCGGTTCAATGCTTACTTTTCCTACCCAAAGAAATTAAATAATGCTCACAATATAAGTATTGTTTAATAAAATTATTATCTTTGTACTGTAAAATCAACAACGCATGGCAGGCAACAGCGAAGGCAAATCATATTACGGCTTGGTGCTCGACAACGGGCAACTGCGCAAAGACGCACAGCAAGCCTCCGGCATCCTGAAAGGCATCGGCAATTCAGCCGAAGCCGAAGGAGCGCGGATAGACAGTATGTATAAAAAAATAGTTGGCTTCGGCTCCGGTTTCCTCGTACTTCAACATGCAAAAGAGTTTATCTCTCAAATCGTAAAAGTAAGGGGCGAAATCGAAAGCCTCTCCATTTCCTTTGAAACGCTGTTAGGAAGCAAGCAAAAAGCGGATGCGCTTTTCTCTCAAATCAAAGAATATGCCTCAAAAACGCCACTCGAACTGTCGCCCCTGGCCAAAGGCGCTCAAACCCTGTTATCGTTCAATGTAGAAGCCGAAAAAGTTATGCCCATATTGAAGCAGATAGGCGATATTTCGATGGGCAGCGCCGATAAATTCAACTCGCTGACCCTCGAATTTTTACAAATGTATTCGACCGGCAAACTGATGGGTCAGGATTTGAATCAAATGATAAACGCCGGATTTAATCCCCTTAGCGTAATGATGAACGACCAGGGAACAAAAGGACAGGGTATATTACTTCATCAATCGCAGGGGCAACGGCTATTGTAGAGAACTACGAAAAAATCGGCAAGGTGATAATGGATATTGTCGTTGTCTATGGGGCATACAGGGCGGCGTTAATCGTAATAAATGCAATAAGCAAAGCCAATGCAGCGGTACACCTTACCACAGAAGCCACAGCGTTATCCAAATTGCTTACCGTGGAGCAGCAGGCGAAAATATCCAAACTTGGACTTGCCGCCGGTTCCGCACAATATGCCACCGCAGTAAAAGCAGAAATAACGGCTAATGTGGAAGCTGCAAATATGGCGCTTGCTAAAGCACGAACAGAGGTAAGCGCCGCAAATCAGGCAATCACAGCCCGTCGTGCCGAATATGTTGCGGTGAAACAGTTACATGCACAGCGAGTAGCAGAACTTGCTACGATAACCGCAACCGACAATGTTAAAAAAATAGAACGGGCGCAACGAATGTTAGACACAGCGGCAACCGAAAAACAATCCGCCGCTATTTCTTTTCAATCCGCAACGCGCGATTTCCATGCTAAAAAAATAGCCGTAGAAACGGCTGCAAAAAATGCAAATACTGTTACGACTGCTGCAAATACCGCCTCCCAAACGGCGAACACTAGCGGAAAAATCGCAAAAGCGGTTAAATGAAGTTGAAAAGGAATTTGAGAAAACCGTAGCATCCGAACAGGCGCAGTTAGATATTCTTTTCGGGCGACTGAAAGCGGCAAAACAGGGCACGGAAGACTACGAAAAAGCAAAGAGAGAGATAATGAATAAGGCCGATTCATACAAGGCCGGATTAAGTGCTGAAATTGACCTGTTAAACGATATAGCCGGAGCATATAAGAAGATTTCCGAAGCTGCCATACAGTCAGCAAAAGACCGTGCAATAGAAAAAGGGACAAAAGATGCAGCCGACAGTTATGTGGAAAAACCGGAGAAAAAGCCCCCCGGAAGTTGGAGGAAATTGACCCCCGGAAAATCGGTCAAAACAGACTCCCGCCGATTGAAAGTGCCCCCCTAAAATCGGGGGAAATTGACCCTTCTGGAAAGGAGTAAAAACTGTTCGCCATCGGGATATTTAAGAAGCGGTATTGGAGCTGGATTTTCAGAAAGAACTTAAAATCACAAGATATGTCGAATAGCCCGATTAAAATGAACAGATTAAGAATGATTATGCGTCTGCGGGAACAGGGACAGGGTTTGAAGCAGATCAGTCGCATGAGTATGACTTCCCGCAATACAGTGAAGAAATACCTGAAGCGTCAGGAAGAGCTGTCCATGAGCTATGAAGATTTTTGTCGCCGGAGCGATCCGGATCTTTTCAGCCTGTTTATGTCTTCTTCTCTGCAGGAGGATGAAGCAGAAAAAGCGCCCCGGCGGGAAACCCCGGAGAAGTTACTCCCCGAATATATGAAACGTCTGAGTAAAAAGGGGGTGACCCGTCATCAGGTCCACCGGGAATACCAGCAGGAATACCCGGACGGATACAGGATAAGCTGGTTCATGGAGATACTGCTCTTCCGGACTGCAGCCGGCTGACCTGCGTGGAAGCAGCAGCCGGCCAAAAGAAAGAAGACCCGATCCGGGCGAGGGAGAATGCGCTCCATTATTTTGGCGCGGTTCCCCGGGCGACTGTACCGGACAGTTTGAAGCCGGCTGTAACTCGCACCGGCCGTTATGAAGCGGTATTGAATGAAGATTTTTCCCCGTTTGCCGGACACTGTGGAGTTACGGTTTATCCGGCCCGTATCTGCCGTCCCGGGGACAGGGCGCCGGTTGAGAACGCCGTTAAGCTTGCCTGTAAGGACATTTACACCGGGGGAG
>JAISCL010000288.1 GCA_031265585.1 Tannerella sp.
CCGTGTTCTCTCTACGCGGGGATCTGTTAAGGACAAAAAATAACTGATAGGACTTTCCATAAGCGGTTTTTTGGGGAAAGATACAACTTTTCTACAAATCAACAATAAAAATTAGATGCGTTTGCCCTGAGTTAATGACAGGTATGTTTTTTTATTTCGATAATAATTCGTAAATTTGCGCAATTTTAATATTTTTTTATGACACGTGAAGAATGTATCCACTTTTATCAGTCCCTTTCCGACGAACAGCAAAATATCCTGAACACAGCAATGATGTTTGCGCATGACTTCAGTGCGATTCTGATTTACAGGGCGATAATCCAATCGGGGAAAAAAATAACACAAAAGGCAGTTGAGAGTTCGGTGACTCTGTTTATGGCAAAAAGAATCATCACCCCGTCTAATACCTGGAACAAATCATACGATACGGATCCTTATTCCCTGATTCGGCTTTTCCCCCTGATCAAAGACAGGGCGGACAGAATCAGTAAAATTATTAAGCCTGCATATACATTTTATATATACGATCATAATTTATCATTGATAACAAGAGATCTGCTTATTGCTCTGTTATCTCAAAGCGCCGATTCGTTCCGGAACACCGAACAAAAATTCAGGACTAATCCCTATATACAACACCATCAGAAGGTTTCAATCCTGCGGGCAATCATTGAAAACGACGACTACCGGCCTTACCTGCACAAATTTCCATTCCCCCTCCTCTCCGAGATGCTTAATAACAAAGTGAGTGAAGATGTGTTTAATATCGTCCCCTTTGCCAAAATACGGAAAAACATTGAACACATTCAGCCTGTCATGGAAGACAAAAATATAGCGTCGTTACTGCTGGATAAAGAATATCTTTATAGCGGACAGTTTGATAAGGCGATGACCGACGGCGCTTCAAAGAGTGACGAAGACGCCCTGTCCGGCTACTACCTGCCCGCGCTTAGATTATTGGCGAAAGACGGCGTAAATGAATCCTTAAAGCTCTTTGAGAAAGGACTCAAAGTTCAGCGGAAATGGCTGAAAGGGACATACCTGCCACACGACTTATGGATGGCGCTTTTTTACCAGACAGCCCTCCTGCGTATGGATTCGAACGTTTATATGCCGGTTTTCCTGCGAATACTAAAATCGTACGAAGACCAGAAATGTTATTATCCGGCCGGCTATTCCTTATTCCGGATCGTATCCCTGTATGTAACCGGACAAAAAATAAACCGGAATCTCCTTCAGGAAGAAATGAATAAATGCCTTGAAGAAGATAACATGGCCGGACTGATCACGCTACCGGTTGCTTATCTGTGCGATATAAAAACAGGCTCGGATGCCGTTTTTGAGAAATGTTTCCACCGGATTGAAAAAGCGGATGAAGCGGGATATACGGCACCGGCGCTCGAAGCGGCATACGTGCTGGACAAAATGGTGGCCAGTGAACAGACGCAGAAACTGTATGCCCGGATTGCGGCCAAAGCCAACTATTCGCCTTTTATAACTAAAATTGTCCGCGTCGAGGAATGGGAGAAATCAGTCAACCTGCTACTGGGACTGCAATCTCCCGGAACGGCGAAAAACAACGGTAACACAGACGCAAGTTCAAGAGTTATTTACATTTTCAATCCGAAATACAACTCCATTCAGCCGGTAATCCAGACCCGTAAAGGGAATGGCTGGTCCAGGGGGCGCAATATCGCGATGAAAACCCTTTACGAAGGAAAAACACCCAGTATGACGCCACAGGATATACGCATCTCCCAGTCTATCCAGTATTACAACAATTATTATGACCACGAATACACGTTCAAGGAATCGGTTTTCAAAGAGCTGATCGGGCATCCGTATATCTTCCTCGAAGGGATCAATGAAATCCCCGTCGAATTTGCAGAAGGCAAACCGGTGGTGATGGCTGAAAAAACAGGCGCCCGCTATACGCTGAAAACCTACCCGGAGGTTCCCGGCGAAGAAAAAACAATCCTTATCGAAAAAGAAACCAATACCCGGTACAAAATATATGATATCCCCGCAAAACAAAAGGAAATCCTCCGTATCATCAGGGACAGGCAAATAAGCATCCCCGAATCGGGAAAAGAAAAACTGCTGGAACTGCTGGGCGCATTAAATACACAGGGAATGGAAATTCATTCCGACCTGGTCGCATCCGGCAGTCGGAACATGACCCTGAAAACCGTTACCGCCGACTCCCGGATCCGCGTGCAGTTGCTGCCTTTCGGCGATGGACTGAAAGCGGAACTGTTCTGCAAGCCTTTCGGAAACCACCCGCCTTACTGCAAACCGGGAAAAGGGGGAAAAGCGCTGTTCCGGAACGGAGAAAACGATATACAGTATCAGGTAAAGAGGCAACTGAATCAGGAAAAGGAATACGAAATGCAGCTGATGGACGCGATACAAAGCCTCGAAACCGTTGAAATGCAAGATGACCTGATTACGTTCGGCAATCCCCGCAATTCACTCTATCTGCTTGACATATTACAGGAACACAGCGATATCTGTGTCGTCGAATGGCCCGAAGGCGAACGTTTCCGAATACGCGGCACGGCCGGATTCGACAAGCTGAAACTGTCGCTGAAAACCGACAACAACTGGTTTGACCTCCAGGGCGAACTTACGGTAGATGAAAATACGGTGCTCTCGCTTCAACAATTGCTTGCATTAACCGAAAAGGGACATGGACGGTTCATCGAAATGTCCTCCGGCGAATTTATCGCCCTGAGCAACGACCTGAAAAAACGCCTCGACGATCTGAGCATGTTCGGTTCTTCCGGCAAAAAGGGGATTGCCCTGAACAGGTTTGCTTCTATCGCGCTGGATGATTTTTTTGACCAGGCAAAGCAACTGAAATCCGATAAGGCCTGGAAAGACTTCCGCCGGCGGATCCGGGAGGTGAATACGGAAGAAGTAGCCATACCGGAAACACTACAGGCCGAACTTCGTCCGTATCAGCAGGAAGGATTCCGCTGGATGGTTCGCCTCATGCAATGGGGAGCCGGCGTCTGCCTGGCCGACGATATGGGATTGGGAAAAACCGTTCAGACCTTGGCCGTGCTGCTGCATCGCACCCATTCAGGAGCCGCCCTGGTCGTCTGTCCGGTATCTGTGATCGGAAACTGGATCAGCGAAATCAACCGTTTCGCCCCTACCCTCACATGCAAAACCTTAGGCGCCGGCAACCGCAAACAAACGTTTGACGAGTTGCAGCCCGGCGACGTACTGATCACTTCATACGGACTGCTGCAGTCGGAAGATCAGTTGTTCCACGAGAGCACATTCGACACGATTGTCCTCGACGAAGCGCATACCATCAAAAATTTTGCAACAAAAACCTCGAAAGCGACCATGAAACTTCAGGGCAACTTTTGTATCGCACTGACGGGTACACCCATTCAAAATCACCTGGGCGAAATATGGAATCTGTTCAACTTTATCAATCCCGGTCTGCTGGGGGATTTAAACTCATTCTCAGACCGTTTTGTGAAACCGGACGACGAGACTGTAAAAAAAAGATTGAAAAAACTGATCTCCCCCTTTATGCTGCGTCGAACGAAAACAAGGGTACTGGACGAACTGCCACCCAAAACGGAAATTGTAAAACATATCCGCCTGTCGGATACCGAAATGGCGTTCTATGAAGCCTTGCGCAGGCAAGCGCTCGAAAACATCAGTAAGAACGAATCTCCGGCAGGTGCCAAACACCTGCAGATACTGGCCGAAATAACCCGCCTGCGACAGGGCTGCTGCAACCCGAAACTGATTGATAAAAATTCGGAAATCCCTTCGGCAAAATTAGCCACATTCCTTGAAATTGCGGATGAACTGGTGGAGAATAAGCATCGCGCACTGGTCTTCAGCCAGTTCGTAACCCACCTGTCGATTGTCCGGGAGGCGCTGGATAAAAAGAAAATCAACTACCTGTATCTGGACGGTTCTACCCCGACAGCCGAAAGAGAAAAGAGGGTAAAGGCCTTTCAATGCGGCGAAGGCCAGCTGTTCCTGATAAGCCTGAAAGCCGGCGGACTGGGCCTGAACCTCACGGGAGCCGACTATGTCATCCATTTAGACCCCTGGTGGAATCCGGCAGTCGAAGACCAGGCTTCCGACCGGGCGCACCGGATCGGACAGAAACGGCCCGTCACCATCTACCGGCTAATAACCGAAAATACAATCGAAGAAAAGATCATCCGCCTGCACGAGACCAAACGTGACCTGGCCGAATCCCTGCTCGAAGGAAGCGACCGGTCGGCACGCCTCTCCATGAACGAACTGCTGGAAGTATTAAAAGAAGCATCAATTGTCGATTCATAATCTGTGGTCTTTCACGAAAAAACCGGGAAACAGTTTTTATATTTTTGATTTGTGCATACTTTTATAATGCTCTATGCGGGCATCCAGTTCTTCCTGGGACAGGCCGGCCGGAAGTTCGATCGTCGTTCTGTCGGTAATTCTCACCTGAACAACTTTTCCGACCCTATCCCGATGCTCTTTCAGCATTTGCTTTGTCGATTTATTAAGTTGATTTGTTTCCGTACGCGCCATAATAGTTACTTTTATTTTGTTCGTATTCCAATAAAAAAATTCATTAAAAAAGAGCTTGCCTGTTCCGTTTTTGGATTGAGAGGAAAAATTAAAAAGAAAGACTGCTTAGAATTGTCGGTAAAAAGAAGAACTGTACTATAAAAATTCGCACTCAATTTTCAACAAAGATAAGATATTTATTTGAATAACCTTGCATTTTCTATATTATTTGCGCCGGCCTCTCCACAAGGATGGAGTCGAACCTGTCGGAACTGCGGAGCAGTTCAACTCCTCTTGCAGAGTTGTCGAGGAGAGAGATACGCTGTTAAAAACATCTGCATCCGTCAAAAAAATACCCGTATTTATCGTATATCAAAATATAATTATCTACATTTACACCCCTGTGACAGACAGGAAACAGGTAAACGTAAGACCGCATTTTAAGCCTTCAGTGAAGCCCGAAGCAGGTAAAAATAAAGGTATCAAGAGATAATTATGGCTGGTTTACAGATATTTGCTGAATTTGCCGGTGAAAGGAAATGTCTCAATATGAAAATAGAAAATGTATGATAAGATTTTGTTTTTTGTTTACGATATTTTTATTGCTTAATCAATATGTTATGGCTCAAAATACTGAAAATAATTATATTGATTGCTTTCAAAACGATGGCAATAAAATCTATTACCGTGATACCGGTTCCGGCAACACTACCATTGTTTTAGTTTCCGGAGGAACACTTGGTTTGGAAACGTGGGAAAGTTTTCAGGAGCAGTTATCAAGTCATGCCAGAGTTATTTCCTATGACAGAAGCGGTTTGGGTAATTCTGATTATATCCCGAACAGCAAGAATATCGGTTCAATGACCAGTGAACTTGATATGGTAATCAATAAGCTCGGTGTCGATACGTCTGTTATCTTAGCAGGTCATTCCATCGGTGGCTATATAGTCAGAAAATATACGGAACTATTTCCGCAAAAAATTAAGGCGCTTTTTTTAATCGATGCTTACCATGAGTTGTTTTACAAAGAACTTAAAGGTGCTGTAACAGAAGAAATGTGGAGCGATTATGTCGGCAATTGGAAAAATCTGATAAGCCACGTACCACCCGGAGCCGCTGATGAAATAGGTTTTAATTTGGAATTGATGGAATCCGATGAAAGGTATCCCATACCCTCGGATATTCCTGTGTATTTGTTTACATCCATAAAGGAGGTAGAGATAGAAGAAAGGTTTGTCGAATTTAACAAAAGGGCTTTTGAGGTTCATTTGAGGTTAAATAAGCAATTAGAGAGTGATCATAAGAACCTCCATCATGTCATAACCGATAAAAGTTCACATTTCATCTATTTAGATGAACCGGAATTGATTATGAATGAGATATTAAAAACGATTGACAATTAATATATGAAACATAAAGATATATTCCAAGAATAAAACGTCAAGGCTGAAATGAATTTTATAGGAAATCGTCCTTTCTCGTATCTCGAAAGTGTATTTCCGATAAAAGCTTTGCCTTATTTATTCTTTCCATAAGAGAGGTGTTTACCAGATAAAAAAGGGGGAAATATATACTTGAAATCCCAAAGAAATTGCTTACCTTTATACCCGAGTTATTTGACAGTATAGCGCCGCAAAACGCTGAAATAGGCACGGTTACTAAATCGTTACTTCTGAAATTCAAAAACTCTGCGAGATGTTTATTCTTCAATCGGTTAAGTCAAACCGATGAAAATTTAAAATAAATGTACACATGAAAACAAAAGGATTATTAACAGTCATTGCAGTGCTGATGCAGACGATGCTGTTTGGCCAGTCGGGTTTTCGGATCCAGTACGGCCCTTATCTGCAGAATATCGGCGAAGAAGATGTTACGGTTGTCTGGGTGACGAGCGGGAATGCGTTGGGCTGGGTCGAAGTGGCGCCCGACGATAACACTCACTTTTATGCCGGGGAACGGCCGCAATATTTCGAAACAGCCAATGGCCGGAAACTGACCGGGACGCTGCATCGCGTGACAGTCGCGGGACTGCGGAAAGGGACAAAATACCGGTACCGCGTTTATTCGCGTGAAGTGCTTGATAATTCCGGATGGGACGTGAAATACGGGGACATCGCGGCGACAGACGCTTCCCAGCCATTCAGCTTCACGACACTCGACGCCACCCGGAACGACATCCATTTTGCCGTCGTAAACGATATTCACGCCCGGAACGAAGTCCTGGAAGCGCTTATGAAAAATGTTAAAACCGACGACCTCGATTTCATGATTTTCAACGGGGACATGATCTCGCATCTCAATTCGGAACAGTTGATGTTCGAAGGCTTCCTGAACAAATCGGTCGAACTTTTCGCCTCCAGCCTGCCCTTCTTCTATACGAGGGGCAATCACGAGACACGCGGCCCGTTCTCCACGTGCTTCATGGACTACTTCCCGACTTCGACCGGCTTTCCCTACTACGCTTTCCGCCACGGCCCCGCCTATTTTATCCTATTAGACAGCGGTGAGGATAAGCCGGATACCGACATCGAATACGGCGGCCTGTCCGCTTTCGACGAATATCGTACCCGGCAGGCCGAATGGCTGAAAATGGTTGTCGACAGCAAAGAATTTAAGGAATCGCCCGTAAAAATCGTAGCGATCCACATCCCAGCCTTCACCTCCACGTGGCACGGGACGCTGCACGTCCAGGAACTGTTCATTCCGATACTGAACAAAGCCGGCATCGACCTAATGTTCTGCGGACATACCCATCGCCATTCCTACTTCCCGAAGGGCGGAAAGGATAACAGTTTCCCGATCCTGACCAACTCGAACAATGAGATTCTGGACATTACGGTTACAGGACAAAAAATCAACATCAAAATATCGGATGCCGAAGGAAAGGTAACCAAAATCATTGACTTGTAGATTTATCACTGCCGATCCTTGCAAAGCGGGTTTCAGTTCAGCGCAGTCCGGAGACTGTGCTGAATGTTTTTTTACTTTTGCCGCCTGACAGCATTAAAAATATATAATATACAGGCACATTCAGTTAAAAAACAGTGTCTTGCTTGGAAACCGGAATATTGACGCATATATTTGCAACAATTTGAAAACAGGTGTCAGTAATATTCCAAACATCAGATATTAAAACTCTAAGTTATGAAAAAAAACATTCTATTATTCAGTTTAAGTTGTTTTCTGGCAGTATCATGTGAAAACCCAGATGTTAAAAACACGGATGTCGATGATGTCAATGATATCAGTGATGTCAGTGTCGACGATATTGAATTCCCCGCGCCGATATTCATTACGTTGACGGACGATGAACGGACGATGACAGGCGACTGTCAGGATTTTGCTATGAAATTCTTTTCAACGGTTTATGGCGACGGGAAGGAAGAAAATATCTTCGTATCCCCTTTCAGCATGAGCATGGCGCTGGGAGTCCTGAGGAACGGAGCCGAAGGAGAAACAAAACGGGAGATGCAGGAAGTGTTGGGAATGAAAGATTTCTCCGATCAGGACATCAATGCGTATTACAAAAAGCTGAAGGAAGCGCTGATCACAACCGATCCGACGCTGAAACTGGCTATCGCAAATTCCGTATGGTACAATAAAGACCGTTATATGGTTAAAAGCGATTTCGCAGACCTCAGCCGGACATGGTTCGACACGCAGATAACAGGCCTGGACTATTCCGATCCGGCCAAAGCCGTCGCAACCGTCAACAAATGGTGCGAAGACAACACAAACGGCTTGATAAAGGATATGTTGAAAAATCTGATGCCCTTTGAGATCCTTAATGCTTTATATTTTAAAGGAGACTGGAGTGAGAGTTATGATTTTGACGTTTCAAAAACGAAAAAAGAGGATTTTACCAAAGAAGACGGAAGCAAAATAAAGGCTGAGTTGATGAATAACAAGCTGACGCTTCCTTATTATGAAGACGATTACCTGTCTTTAACGTCCGTCCCTTATGGAAACAAGGCTTACTCCATGTATTTTGTCCTTCCGAAGGAAAATGTCACCTTTAGCGAAATGACAGCGCAACTTGCCGAGCCGGATTATTGGAAGCAGTGCCTGGCCTGGCAGTATTCAGCCGAAGTAGATATTTCTGTCCCGAAATTCAAAATTGAATATAAGAATGAAGAATTGAAAGATATTCTGAGCCGGATGGGCATGGAGATTGCCTGCAGTCCCGAAGCGGAATATCCTCACATAGCCAATGCAGAATTTATTATTGCGCGTATAACGCAGAAAACCTATATTCAGGTTGATGAAAAAGGAACCGAGGCTGCCGCCGTTACGGAAATCGGCTTAGTAGAAAGTGCTGGCGGATCCGACTATGAAACTCCGAAAAAGACGTTCCGTGCCGACCGGACGTTCCTTTTCCTGATACAGGAGCGTTATACCGGAACGATCCTTTTCATGGGAAAAGTAGGTAATCCGGCGGAATAACGGAATTTCGGGTTTTGCAACGCAACACACACACATCGGCCGGCAGTAGAAACAACAACCGCTGCCGGCCGATATGCGTTATTTTCTCCGGCTTACGAGCATGACGCTAAGCAAAATGACGAGCAGGCCGGCCAACTGGATACAAGTGACATGTTCACGCCCGAACGTCATCCCGATAAAAACCGCAATAAAAGGATTCACGTAGGCATGCGTCCCCACTTCGGTAGCGGGGCGGACTTTGAGCAGCCAGACATAAGCCGAATAGGCCAGCAGGGAGCCGAAAATGATCAAGTACGCCAAGGCCAGCCAGACGTATGACGGGACGGACGTCAAATCAGTATTCGCCACATCCCCGCCGGCAATCGCAACCAGCCAGAACATCCCGGCGGCAAAAAGCATCTGCCATGCCGAGCCGGCAAACGCATTGACCGCTTCTTCTCCCGACGAACGGTACTTGGCATACAAAGTACCCAGCGCCCAGGACACGCAGCCAAAGACAAGAATCAAAACGCCATATTCGCTATGCCCACCGCCGCCGGAACGGACAGCGGCACACGCGTCGTCACCGCCCGTTTCGCCGGGATGCAATTGCTCAATATAAAGCATAACAACCCCCAGAAAGCCGGTAATAATACCCGTGACAACCGCCGGCGTCCGAAAATTCCTCTTCCACATCGGAACATCGAACGCCATAATCCAAATCGCCGTCGACGAAGCGATAATCGCGACCAGGCTGCTGTTCAGATACCGTTGCGCAAGCATCACAACCGCCATATCAATAAAAAGCAATATAATCCCGCTCACGGCCGATTTCCCGATCAGGCTTTTTCTGAAGACCGGCTCGCCCTTCAGCCGGCACCAGGCCAGGAGAATCAACCCGGCCGCCGTGAAGCGCAACGCGCCGAGCAGGAACGGAGGCAGTCCCTGCAGAGCCACGCCGATAAAATAGTAAGTCGAACCCCAAACCACATAAATAAGAAAATAGGCAACAACGACAGCCTTTGTCCTTTGCATCCCTCCCATTATCCGAAAGCGTATTTAATCCTGCCCAGTCCCTCAAGAAGAAGCGCCCGCGGACAGGCGATATTCAACCGGATAAAACCCTCTCCCGCCGCTCCGTAAATCGTCCCTTCGTTGATCCACAGCTTTTCTTTGTCAATCAATATCCTCGCAATCTCCGCCGACGGCAATCCGAGTGAAGAGCAGTCGACCCAGGCAAGATAAGTCGCTTCGAGCGGCAAGACGATGAACCGGGGGAAATGCCGGGCGAAAAAACTTTTCAGGCAAACATAGTTCACATAGAGATACCGATTCAGTTCGTCCAGCCACTCCTCCCCGCCGTTATAGGCAGCGATGAGGGCATCCGGCGCAAAGGCGTTTATCTCGCACACCTCATTTACGTTCAGCGCACGGTCAATCTTCCGCCGCATCCCGACGTCGGCAGCCAGGATGTTAGCCACCTGAAGGCCTGCCAGGTTAAAAGTCTTACTCGGCGCCGTGCAGGTCACCGAGTGATAAAGAAACTCCTCGCCAAGCGACGCAAACGGGACGTGCGTATGGCCCGGATAAACCAAATCGCAATGAATCTCGTCGGAAACGACCGTCACCCCGTTGCGCAGGCAGATCTCGCCAATCCTGCTCAATTCATCCCGCGTCCACACCCGTCCCGCCGGATTATGCGGGCTGCAAAGCAAAAGGAGTTTCGCCTGCGGAGAGGACGCTTTTTCCTCCAGGTCATCAAAGTCAGGACGGTATGTCCCGTTCCTGTACGTCAAATCATTCGAGACCGTTTCGCATCCGTTATTTCGAATGGAAGAAAAGAAACAGTTATACACCGGCGACTGCACAATCACCCGGTCGCCGGGATTCGTGAGCGCCCGAATCACAGCCGACAGCGCCGGCACAACGCCGGTCGTAAATAGGAGCCACTCCCGCCGGAAACGGAAGCTGTGCCGCCTGTCGAACCATCCCGTCACCGCCTCGAAGTAAGCATCGGGCACTTTCGTATAGCCGAAAACGCCATGCCGCACCCTCTTTTCCAGCGCCTCAATCACGCACGGCGCCGTGCGGAAATCCATATCCGCCACCCACATCGGCAGGATGTCGGCATCCCCGGCAGAATCCCACTTATAGGAATGGCTCTCCCGGCGCGGGATGATTTCATCAAAATCGTATTTCATCAGGCAGTACGGCTTTTTTTGCGTAATTCAATCCGGCAGGTTCCGGGATTCCGGCAATTTCCGTCAAAGATAATTTCGCCGGCGCTTCCTGCGGTGATATGGCCCGCATCCGGGTTTTTGATGCTCGTCACATGCCCCTCGATCGTCGCGTGCAGGGTGCTGTATTCAAAGCACAAATCGGCGTCGGGCGTCAGGGTGCAGTTTTCCATCACCAGGTCTGTGGCGTAGCACAGGGGCTGCGTGCCGGAGATTTTGCAGTTGACAAGGCGCAGGTTCCTGGAATGCCAGCCCAGGTATTCCCCGTCGATGACGGAATCGTAAACGGTGATATTTTCCGAGTTCCAGAAAGCGTCTTTCGAATCCAGGCGGGCATTCCGTATGACGACGTTTTTCGCATCCTGGAACGAATAATTGCCCTGCAGGTCGAACCCGTCAATTTCAATATCCCGACCGTTCATAAAGATATAATCCCCGCCTTTCACCTCCACATCGTGCAATTCGAGTCCGCGGCAGTTCCAGCAACATTCGGCCGCGCTCGTAAGCCTTACGCGCTCAAGGTACAGCCCGTCTATTTCGCGAAACATCTTGGGCGCTTCTACCAGCGTATTGACCATCCGTATACGTTTCGAATACCAGATGGCCGCACGGCTGTAGACCGTGAAGCGGCAGTCTTCGATCAGCGTGTTTTCGTTGCGCCAGAAAGGATACTTGCACATAAATTCACATTTATACGCCTCCACATTGCCGCTCTCCTTAACGGCGGATTCCCCGGGATAGAACTTCACGTTTTCAAGCCGGATATTGTCCGTCGCATACAAAGGCCTTTCGCCCTCAAAAAAAGTATTACAGATTAATCGTTTCATTGTTTTATTTTATTTTCTGAATATTGCGTTTAAAACCGTCTCCGTTGATGATCCTCAACCGTTTCCCGTACGTAAGCACGCGCCAGAGCCACTCAAGCGGCCCGAAGCGGAAAAAGTTCAGCCACAGACAGCTGCCCGCGACCTGAAAAAAGAAGACGCACAGCGCGACCATCTCCACATCCGCCAGTCCCATCGTAGCGCCCAGTCCGAAGCCGATTCCGTAGAAGATGACCATCCCGAAAGCCGACTGCCCAATATAATTCGTAAGCGCCATCCGCCCCGGCGCGGCCATCAGGCGGAAAAACGTCCGCTCCCTGTTTTTCACATACCAAAGGCAAACCGAAGACACGTAGGCCAGGCTCATCGGCACCACGCTCAACGCGTACGCCGCAGAACGCCCGACCAGTCCCAGCGGATTTTCGTTCAATGCGCTCCAGGCATAAAAGCAGGACACGGGAAGCCCGACAAGAAACCCGTACAGCCGGATTTTTTCCAATAGCGCCCTGTGATTTTCCGGGTTGGCATAGATCCGTTTCCGCCCGGCATACAGCCCCAGCAGAAACAAAGCCAGCACTTTGAACACGCGATTGCCGTCTATAAACTCCCGGCACCTGATAAAGGCGCCCGACAAAGTAAACTTCAGCACGTCGGAATAACTTTCGCCGTCCCGCAGCCACGTCGCGAAGTTCTCATCCGTTATGCCACTTTTCCGGTTGAAATACTGCGTCGCTTCTATCACCGGAACCGCTGGATCAAAACAGAACAGTACCTTCAACGTATCCAGAACAACCGGGACGAAGAGAAGCGCCACGGCAAGCAGAATCAGCTTCCTGTTGGACATCTTCACGAACAGCGGAAGCAACATGCCGATCAGCGCATACAGGAGCAGGATATCGCCGCTCCATAAAAGCATCAGGTGCAAAAAGCCGATTACTGCCAGGAGGACCATCCTCCGGTAAAAAATCCGGTAACCGTTCACACCTTTCTTCAACAAATTGGACAGGATAATTGTAAAGCCCATACCAAACAGGAGGGAAAAGAGACTGTAAAACTTACCGTCAATAAAAATATACTGCAAATATTTGACGACCCGGTCCATGCCCGCAGAAGGCATAGCCTCCGTCACGCCTTCCTTCAAGAACGTATATAACGCAAACTCAGGGAAATTAGCCAGACAAATCCCCAACAAAGCAATTCCCCTCAACACATCCAAAATAAGATAACGTTCCGATGCTCCGACCGGCCCTGTTCGCTCTGATAATCCCATATACCGCTATATGATTGACGACGCAAAAGTCATTAAAAAACGGGGAAGCTCCGCCAATGTCCCGTTTAACGCGAAAAATATACCGATTAACGCGAAAAGGGACGTTAAACTTCGCGGCATCCCGTCCACCGGCTTGTTTTCATCTTGCAATGGAGACCCTGCAGATTTTCGACAGGGGGCCGCAATCGCCGCGCGTGCCGACCCACTGGAAGATAAATCAGACTAAAGACACGTGACATTGAACTAAAGACACGTGGCATCAAACTAAAGACACATGACATTTAGCTAGAAACACGTGTCTTTAAATAAAAATCACGTGCTTTTTTATCTAAAGCTGCGGTCTTCCCGGAGAGATCTTTTCACGAACCATACGATTCGTTAAAGAACCTGAGATTTGTTAAAAACCGGCACTTTTATTGGATATTATCCCGGGCTTGCATTATTTTTTCATACTTTTGTGCATCAATAAATAAATATAAAAAGTATGAAAAAGATAACACTCATTTCAGTCATGATCTGCAGCATCGCAATTTATACGACAAGCTGCGTACATGTGAACATCAACAGTGCCGACGGGAAAAATTTAATCGGAAACGGTATCCAGAAAGAAAAGGAACGGGCCAAAATGGATTTTAACGCCCTCGATGCCAGAGGATCTATCGATGTGTATATATCCGAATCTTCCGACAGGCCGGTCACGGTTTCCGGCGATGAAAACCTTATCGACTCTATTGAAACGTATGTAAAAGAGGATGTTTTGTATGTACATTTCAAAAAAGGATATAACTATACCTCTAAAAAAGGCCTGAAGGTAATAATTCCAAACAACGGGAAAATAAACAGGATAAACTTGTCCGGTTCTTCCGATGTTTCTATTGAAGGTTGCTTAGTGGCTGATAATATGTCAATAACGGCCAAAGGAAGTTCAGATATAAAAGGAAATATAAAAGCCGGTAACATTGACATGAATTGCAGCGGAAGCTCCGATTTTAAAGGCCATGTAGAAGCTATAAAGTGTAATGTGAAATGTACCGGCAGTTCTGACTGCATTATCAGTGGCAGCGCTGATGTCTGTGATATTTCAATGACCGGAAGCAGTGACTTCAAAGGGTACGGTTTCACCGCGAAAAAATGCAACTGTTCAGCCTCCGGTTCTTCCGATGTACAAATTACGTGCACGGATGAATTAAGCGTAAGAGCCGGCGGATCCTCCGATGTGTACTACAGGGGCAATGCTAAAATTGTACACAAACATCTCTCCGGTTCGTCGGATCTATATAACAAATAACCGGGGCCGGCTCATTTCAAATGCCAGCATAAAATGATAAATAAGACAGCAAGCGCGGCAAATAGCATCCAATATCGCCGCGCTTGAACATATATTAAAAATAATCCGAGAGCTATATACGAAAATAGCATCGTAAACAAATCAAAACGCACGGAAACAGTTGCTCCGGGTATGGCGGCAAAACGGTTAACCACCCACATCAGGCTGTTTGCCATTGCTTCAACGGCTATTCCCAAATACCCCAATCCGGGCATCCATGAAGGGATAAGCATCCACAGCAAAGTAGCCGGTATTAAGAGGGTCGCCAAAAGGGATAAAAACAAATTGGTAAACAGGAAAACCAGTGAACTTTGCCCAAAATAAAAGAAACACAGAAACAGCGTTCCTGTCTGCGCCGAAACCGTTACAGCCAATGTGTTCCAGGGCGATGCCAGTAACGGATTTTTTATTTCCAGCAAATTGCTAAAACGGGGTTGAAGATATAAAATAAAAAGAACAGCCATATAACTCAATTGAAAACCAATATCAAACAAATAAAACGGATTGTAAACAAGCATGCAAAAGGCGGCTCCCGCCAAGGTGTTATATTTATCCGGTCTTCGTCTCAACATCCTTCCTGTCAGGTAAATACTAATCATCACCGCTGAACGCACGGCAGCCGTTGCAAGCCCTGTCATATAAGTAAACATCCAGATAAAAAGTATCATTAAAAGATACTTCAGACAGTAAAAAAAAGCGATCCGCCCGGGCATAAATGACAGTAGCAGACCAATAAATGCCGAGACAATAGCAACATGAAAACCGCTTACGGAAAGCAGATGCGACAAACCCACCACCGAGAACTGTTTATTTACATCCCTTGTCATATATCTCCGGTAATTGACCGTTATCGTGGCAAGTACCGATTTTTCTTCATCCGACAGATCCAACAGATCAAGTTTGTTAACCATCGTTTCCTGAATTTCCAAGGCTTTCACAAGCAGCAAGCCCGGTTCTGCCTTATCTCCCAGTTGCCGTTCGGCAAGCGATGTACGCTGTATGGAAAGAAAAACAAGAAGAAAGGCAAACACACCTCCCCACACCCAACGGGTGCTGTATGCAAATGGACCGGGATGTATTTGTTTGGGAACAAAAAATGAGAGGACTGTAAAAATAACCGCAAAAGCAAAAAGGATAATCGAAAAAGCCTGTAACGGAAAACATACCTGAAGCAATGTCCCCGTCAGCCAAAAAATAAGCGGCCTGACAAAAGGCCGCTTCCGTATTTCATTTACAACCGCCCCTCTGTCATTGCTCATGGGCTAAGCATTTTCAATTCTTTGATTGTTTCTATCGGATTCTTTGATTTAAAAACAAAATTACCGGCAACCAGCACGTCCGCGCCTGCCGCTAACAGGCGTTTACCGGTCTCCATATTTACACCGCCATCTACCTCAATAAGCGTATCAAGACCTTTTGAAGTGATCATCTGTTTAAGTCTTGCCGTTTTCGCCACAGCATGTTCAATAAACTTCTGCGCCCCGAACCCCGGATTAACCGACATCAGCAAAACCATATCCACATCCGCAATGAGGTCTTCAAGTAGTTCTACCGGCGTATGCGGATTCAACGTAACGGCGGCCTTCATTCCGGCATCCTTCACTGCATATACCGTACGATGCAAATGGGTGCAGGCCTCATAATGCACATTCATCAGATAAGCGCCCGAAGCCGCTACCTCTTTAATAAATTTTTGCGGCTCGACAATCATCAGATGAACATCCAAAGGCTTTTTACATAATGTATGAACTGCTTCCATCACCGAAAACCCGAATGATATATTCGGAACAAATACGCCATCCATCACGTCTATATGCAGCCAGTCCGCATCACTCGCATTAATCATCTCTATCTCCCGCTGCAAATACAAAAAATCCGCCGACAATAACGACGGGGCTATTTTATGATTTTTCATTTACTCCCTTCATTTTGTTTTCACAAATGTAGTGCAAAAAACACATATTCCCTGAAATATATCATCTTTTTTCAAATTTGCGATATACGTCCTGCAAACAGGACTATATAACAGAAAAAAGTAAAAGCGCTTTTGCAAACGCTTTTACTAAAGATTAATTGACTAAGGATTTCCTTCCTATTCGTTTTCGTTCCGGTTCAAATTCGTACGTGCGTGCAAAATGACGGATAATCATCAATGTTTCGACACGCGGCCCGGACACTTTCTTCTTCATCTTTCTATCAGATACAGATACAGCAACTTCAGCGGTAAAATTTATCATAGGCAACGTTTTTAATATGTTTCTGTTATAGAAACGCCTCTGATTGCATATTATTGTATCCGGAAGATTTTTTTTTTGAAAAAAATCAGGTTAATGACAGTTCGATATTGTTTTCGTCAGCCATCCGGCGCATGTTTAGAATCGCATAACGCATACGGCCAAGCGCCGTATTGATGCTAACGCCCGTAATGTCGGCTATTTCCTTAAAACTCATATCCTGATAATAACGCATTTCAAGCACTTCACGCTGGTTATCCGGAAGGTGTTTCACAAGCTTTTTTATATCCGAATATACCTGTTCCTGTACCATATTATCTTCCACATTCGATTCGCACAACCTCATATCATTCAGAAGATCAATTTCAACCTCATCATTGGAGATCGTATTTTCATTCCGTTCCTGACGGAAATTATCAATAATCAGGTTATGGGCAATCCGCGTAATCCATGCTTTAAATTTACCATTATCCGTATAACG
Source organism: Tannerella sp. (assembly GCA_031265585.1). Lineage (GTDB taxonomy): Bacteria > Bacteroidota > Bacteroidia > Bacteroidales > Tannerellaceae > Tannerella. The sequence continues at coordinate 17,329 of JAISCL010000288.1, forward strand.
GCCCTGCTTTATGGTCATGATCACTTTCAAAAATGTTTCCTGAAAAATATCTTCCGCCAGATCGTGGTTACGTACAATATAAAAGATATAAGAATGAATACTTTTCTGGTATCTGCTCAACAAAACATCGAATGCGGAATTATTTCCCTGTGCATACAAATCGACCAATGCTTCATCGGTCATCTTTTTCAAATTTTTCATTACTTTAATGTATTGGTTCGAAGTAATGTGTATGCTATAGGCAAATCGTTTTAATAATTGAACATTTATTTATCAACACAAAGAAAAGACATTCTTTTGAACTGAGCAAATTATTTGCTGTTTTTTTTACAAAAAGGCGAAGATTTCTGTACAAATCCCCGCCTTTCCGGTACAAAGTCCGAATTTCAATCTTAAAATTTATATCCCAACGTCAACATCAAGTGTGTTGTTTTGGTTTTCAGAGATGCCGGAATCGATTCTACAGCAACCTCCTTATTGTCATTATAAATATTGGAAAATGCATACGCGTAAGCGCTGTTATAACGATACACACAAGCCAGATCCATGTATATGTTAGGAGTAAACCGATACCCCAGTCCTACCGTATAATAACTGGTCGGCTTTGATGTTACCGTAAAATGAGGATGCGTTCCCGAAGGGAGGACTTCAACATTATTATCGGCAAGTCCCTTACGCATGGGAGAAGTCTGCTCCATATATCCGGCACGTACGGCAAACTGAGGGGTAATTTTCACTTCTGCTCCCAGCTTCAAGGTATGCCCCCAGGTAAAATCGCCTTTTATAAACTTATTCTCCGGAAATTCCTGATTATGTTTAGGATCATCATTCCGCGACGAATAATGCATATTTTTATAATTGGCCATTTCATAATCCGCACTAATCAGGGCAGATTGTCCAATAATAAAAGCGGCGCTGAAAATCCATTTTCCGGGAGTCCGGAACCGGTAATCATTATAGCTGTTCTCCGGCGTCCACGCTTCATTAGCCGGCTTTTCATAATCAAGATTATAAGTGCCGGCCCTCGCATCAAAATAATCCGTCATCTTATACCAGCGCGGCGAATTATAAGCAAGCCCTAACCGAAAGATCTGCAAGTTCATGATTGCACCAACATTAACGGAGACGCCTGTTCCTTCCGTATTCAGCCAGTTCTCAAGATATAAATTGTTTCCTTTCGGATCATCCGAAAAGAAGTCTTCATAAAAGGAAGCATATTTATAATTCAAATCAGTTACCGAAATAGAACCTCCCAGAAATAAAAAGTTGGAAATGTTCATGCCGAGTCCAATGTTATACTCATCCATATAACCGCTTTCATTTACGGAAAGACGTGATGCTTGCGGCTTGTAAATTCGCCAGTCATCCTTACTCTCATTCCAGAAACCAAAATCACTGTGATATTCGCCATCTTTTCCATACTGATTCCTGAACATTCCGGATTCATATCCGATAACGGGAAACCATGGTAAACGATCATACGGATCATAACTGCCTTCTACATATTTCAAATCGTTTTCCGGTATACCGGATGCGCGCTGAGCCGCATAATCCGCCATCGAATATTCCTGTCCGTTATTTGACATTTTATATCTGCGATCAAAATTCTTAACCCGGTTATAGGAAAAACCGAAATTCCAGTTACGTATACTTCCTGAACTTGTCGGGAAATAAAACTCGAAACCGAAATTATTCGGTGCAAAACGTGTTTTATTCCGATCCGCACCGACCCCACTCCAGTTGGTAGAAGTTTTTGCTATAGACAGATCCAGGCTTCCGGAAATTTCAGAACTGCGATAAATGCCTAAGCCTGCAGGGTTACTTGAAATAACGGAAATATCACCGCCCAAAGCGCCAAACGCATTTCCCATAGCAACCGAACGGGCTGTTCCATTCATCTCGGTATTGGAAAGTGTAAAAGCATCAATCTCATTTCCCTGAGCAAACAAACCGATATTGCAACTTAGCAATAACATTCCTGTAAATAAACCTAACTTTTTCATCATCTGCTATTTTTTATTAGCAGGGGGTGCTTTTACACCCCCTCACTGATTTTTATTTCAACAATATATCACTTTTATCTGCTACGGCCTCCGCCTGAAGAACGGCTGCTACCGCCACCTCCGCCTCCGCTTGAACGGCTTCCACCACCACTGCTAACGCTACCACTAGAACGGCTGCTGGACGAACCGGAAGAACCGGACGAATAGCTTCCGCTTGAGCGACCGGAAGAAGAAGATGATGATGAACGGCTACTATTGCTTGGCGCTGAATAGCTGGAAGAACGGGAGCTACTGCTCGGAGCCGAATAATTCCCGGAAGAACTGCTTCCGGAAGAACTTTGACTGACAGACGAAGAACGGTTATTCTCGGAACTGACTCCACTTGAACTGGAAGCGCTGCGCGTACGAACTGATCTTGAAACATTCGCATCTGAAGATGAGGCTGAACTTCTATCCGTACTCACTGCCGGACGATTGCCCGTAGAACGTGTATCCGATGTACCCGTCCTTGTTGAACTTTCTCTTACAGCGCTTTCCCTCGTTGATCTTGTATTTGTTCCTTCCCTCAGAGAAGTACTGCGTCCCGAATCACCGGTGCTACGTACGGAAGAACTTCTGCTCTCCGCGGAACGCGCCGATGAACTGCGGCTTGATACGGCCGAACGGGTGCCGGAAGAGCGGTAACTGCTCGAATAACGCCCGTCCGAACGGCTTGTCCCCGAACGTCCATAGGCTTGACGATAGTACGGCTTGCTGTCGTGATGGTAATGTCCGTAATAACCTCCTCCGTAATAGCCGCCATAATAACCTCCGTAATAGCCGCCTCCCCAGCCCCATCCGTAAGACGGGCCCCAGTACCAGTCATACCACGGAGAATACCAGCCGGCATAGAAACCGCCCCAGCCATAATGATAAGGACGGTGCCAGTACGAAGTGTACCACGGATAATACCACGAACTGTAATACCAGGGATCATAGCCCCAGCCATAACCGTTACCGATGTTTATGTTCACATCAACGCCTCCGTCATAAGTATCATAATCGTAAGCGTAATAACCTTCACTCAAGTAAAGATTCACATTATCCGATCCCGTTATTGTGATTTTTTCGGGCGAATGATAACGGATAATACGCTCCGAATATTCCAGATCCGAACGACGGACATCTACAGGAGCCGTATCTTCGGCTGATACATAATAGGCATTATCCGTAAAATCTTCTGCCGCTTCATAATCGGAATAATGACGGTTGTACGCATCTACATCCATCTCCATACCGGAAGAGGCAGGTTCTGCATAGGTCGCCGTTGTTTTTGCAGGTACGGTTGTCACCGCATTACCGCTCTGACCGGAAGACGTTGCCGACACTGTCTCAATTTTTGTGTTGTCTGTGCTTTTACTCTTACCCGAAGAGAAATAAACATCATCCACAAATTTTCCCTGTGCAAATGCGCCGAAAGTCATCGCAAGCATCGCAAACACGGAAGTTAATTTCTTTGTTTTCATTTCTGTTCCTCCTCTAATTTTTATTAGTTTAAAAGCTGTTGTATATGCTTTTGATGTTAGACAATCTTTTAAACTGATGGTTTAATTATTTTATTATTCTGATGTCAAATTTTACGATACGGAAGAAAAAGTTTTTTCTCCGATACAAATGTATGTATTATCCCCCTAAAAAGCTCGAATTACATAATCTTTAACATATTCAACTCTTCTCTCCGCATAAATAGATGTACGCATTAACAGAAACGTTGCATCCGGTCATCTTTTCTATATTTTGTTAACAGCCCCCCCCTGCATTGGCCAAACGCACAAAACTTCCGGCCCAAGCAGAAGGCAGGCGGCGCCTCAAAAAAAGGCAAACTCTTTTTGCATTTTGCCCGGCTTATACTACCTTTGCCCGCCAAAAACAACCATAAACATGATTCTCAAGAAGAAAACAACCTGTCTACTCTTCACGGTCTTACTTGCCTCGACAGCCGTAAACAAAGGATATGCCGAAGGTGATGAATGGCGCGAAAACATGAAATACCTGCAGTATTCATCCCGGTATTTTGGGCCAAACGCATTTCCGATGCCGGAGTTACGAAACGGCTATTTAGGAACACGATGGGAAGTGGAATTAAGAGGTGAGTACCATGATTCCGAAGGAGATCGTACCAAAGATGTTTATGCACGCCTCTTTATACCTGTAGCCGAAGGACGCGCAGGGGTAGAAGTCAACTGTGTTATATACGAATACTATAACATGACTGGAGAAACCGTCGAAGAACGGCATGCCGCAGGAAGCTATTGGGATCATGGCGCACACGGGGATATCATTGTAAGTTCATTCTACCAATTAGTGAAAAGTGAAAAATGGGCGGACATGATGCTCGAAGCCACGCTTAAAACGGCAAGCGGCAACAGGCTGGTGGATGCGCGCTTTACCGACGCGGCAACCTACTGGTTCAACGTGAACATCGGGCGCAACTTATATAAACGTCCGGATGGCAAATTCCATTTACGGATACAGGGATTAGCCGGATTCTATTGCTGGATGACAAACGACATGGTACACCGGCAGAATGACGCGCTTATCTATGCTGCCGGCATTAGCGGCGCTTTTAAAAATCTCACATTAAATGCCGACATAGCCGGGATCTACGGCTATAAAAACAATGGAGACCGGCCATTGCAACTGCGCACCAAACTGAATTACGAATATAAAAAGAATATCCTTTCATTCAGATACAGGCATGGAATGAAAGACGCCCTGTACGATACCCTTTCACTTGCATACATCAGATGCTTCTGAGGCTTTAATCCCGGAAAGCCTCCACCTCTTCAACCGTTCGCGGTATACGTTTACCCAAAAGGCGGGCGCCTGTTTCGGTTATCAGATAATCTTCTTCATTACGTATTCCTCCGAAACTTTTACAGGCTTCCAGTTTTTCATAATTGATAAAGCCGGGATACTTATTTTCCGCTTTCCACTGATCAATCAATTCCGGAATAAAGTATACGCCGGGTTCTATCGTATGTACAAATCCCGGCTCCAATACCCGGCCCAGGCGAAGGGAAGCGCGACCGAACTGTTTGCTCTTTGGACGGCCGTCATATCCCACATATACCTCACCCAGATTTTCCATATCATGCACATCAAGCCCCATCATGTGACCCAGTCCGTGCGGATAAAACAGGGCATACGCACCGGATGCCAGCGCCTCCTCCGTATCACCGCGCATCAGGCCCAGTCCTTTTAGCCCTTCAATCATTACCCTGGCCGATATGTCATAGACCTCCTCAAACGCAATGCCGGGACGAAGCGCCTCGACAGACTGATCGTGCATGGCCGTCTGTATCCTGTATATATCAGCCTGCCAGGCAGTAAACCGGTGGTCTGCCGGAGTGGTGGACGACATGTCGCCGGCATAACACGCCGCTGTTTCCGCACCGGCGTCAACCAGGAACAGGTCGCCGCTCTTAACCGGATTCCCGTGATAATGATTATGAAGCGTCTGTCCGTTGACCGTTGCGATGACAGGAAAGGACAAAGCGCAGTTCCGTGCACCGGCAACCGATTCGATCGCTGCAACAACTTCGTATTCATGAATGCCGGGACGAATTGCGCGCATTGCCGCCAGATGCATGTCGGCTGTGACCAGGCAGGCCTTTTCTATCTCCGCAACTTCTTCGTCCGACTTATAATTACGCAGATTGACAACGGCCCGGATAAAATCTGCCGATGATTTTTCCTCATCCGGAAGTACTCCGAGCCGCTTCCAGAGCGTAAGCTTGTGTTCGGGACGGTAGGAGGGCAGATAATGTACCGCCCGGCCCTTTTGCCGCGCCTTCTGCAGGAAATCCGTGACGGCGCCGGCGGGCATCAGCTCGCTGATCCCGGCAAATGCGCACTTTTCCCGAAGGGTCGGCTGCGTACCCATCCAGATAATATCATCCATTGTCGGTTCATCTCCGAATATAATTTCACGGTCATCATCAATATCTATCACGGCAGACAGGCCGGCGTACGGCTGACCGAAAAAATACAGGAACGTAGAGTCCTGACGGTAAGGATAGGTATTGCCGGCATAATTGCATCCGGCCTCATCGTTGCCTGAAAAAAGCAACAAACCGGAACCTATCGCTTTCTTCAGCGATGTCCGGCGGTCCATATACGTTTCTTTACTGAACATAAGATATAGTTTTAATTCGTTTCCAAAGATAGGGCAAATGGAGTGCAATACAAAACGAATGCCCGCTTTTATTTTAAAATAAGGAACGGGCTTCGTCATATTATCATTCATTTTATTACTTTTGCAGGACAAAACGATTGGCTTTTTACATTATAACTTTAACATAATTATCTTATGAGAACAAAATATTTATTACTTTTCCATGCAGCCGAAGCAAAATTACCGTTAGCCCCGTTCCGGACGGATGACTGGGATAATTGAAAATTGAGAACCTGTCATGTCCTGAAAAAACGATACACATTTCTTGATTATTACTTCCTTCTTTATTTTTTGTATCCGTCTGCAAATCAGCAAATATATTCCGCATTTTCTGCCGGAAATACATCTTTTCCATAAAACCGACGCGTCACATCCCGATCTGACGCGTCACATTCTGATCTGACGCGTCGGTTTCCGATATGACGCGTTTTATCACAATCTAACGCGTTCTTTTTTATAATATGACGCGTTCGTTTCCGATATGACGAGTCATATCGGAATGTGACGCGTCAGACTCCGATGTGACGCTTCCTTTTCCTGTTCGCGGGGTATTACGCCGGTTCACGGGATGTTACGCCGATATGCGGGGTATTATGCCGGTTCACGGGGTATTCTGCCGGTTCGCGGCGTGCCGCGCCGGTATTAGCGGGAAAATTACGGGTGCAGTTCTATGTCCCAGATCCCGCAGGCGCGCTCGAGTTCGACCAGGGCGAATGCGCAGTCGAACAATACTTCGCTGTAATTCACCCGGACATCGTTGTATGTGCGCCGGGCGTTGAAGACTTCCAGGATGCTGGCTTCACCACGCTCGTAACCGTACCGCTTCTTCAGGAAAATGGCGTGCGCGTCGTCCAGAAGCCCGGCCTCGAAATGTTCTGCCCGGCGACAGGCGGTCATGTACCTGTTGTAAGCCTGCATGACTTCCGAGCTTATTTGCAGCTCGATGGCTTCGTATTGCCTTTCTCCCTGTTCGGCCGTCAGCCGGGCTGCGCGCAGCGCTCCCCTGTTCGCGTTTGAGAAGCGCAGGGGGATGCCGACGCCGGCCGTGATGCCTTTAAACGCCGGAGCCGGTGCGATTTCATTCCGCACGGCCGACGAATAGTTGCCTCCGATGACGATCTCCAAATCAATGGCCCGGTTCGCTTTCGCCAGTTCCAGGTTACGCTGCGATACGTCCCGGTACTTGAGCGCCGCCTGCAGGTCCGCACGGTTATGCTGCGCCGCCGCGACGAGCCGGGCCGGATCGAACGTCCGCTTCAGGCCGGTCGGTGCGCCTGCAATGGAATCGGGCAATGCCATCGTCGCATCGCCCTGGAACAGGAGCAGCCGAAGCAGCGCTTCCTGCAGGTCGCCCCCGGTCGAAAGCGCTTCGTCGAGCGCGGCGGCCGCTTCGAGTTTCGACTGCCGCGCATCCACTTCCGTGATCTCTCCCAGGCGGAAGCGGATACTGTCGGCGCGCGCCAGTTCGAGCATCTGCACGTGCGATGATTTCCGTATTTCGTACAGTTCACGCTGCTTGAGCGCGGTTAGATAAGCGAGGGTGGCATCGGCGCGCAGGTTGCGGAAGTAGTCTTCCAGCAGGGCCGCGGTCATTTCCATTTCGCTTTGGGCTACCCGTATGCGGGCGTTCCGCTTGCCGCCCAGTTCCAGCGTGTAGCTCAACCCGGCATCCACGCCGTAGCCCATTTGAAGATTCCAATTCTGATTATTGGCATAACCGGCCGACAATTCGGGGTCGGGAAAAACCTTAGACGCCGTCAGGCGGGCCCCGGCGATTTCTACATTATACTTTTCCGCCAGGTAGCTGATGTTGGCATTCCGGACATGATCCAGGTATTCGCCGAACGTCAATACCCGTTGCGCCTGAACCGGGAAGGCCGGCAGGCAGAGGAACAGGATCAAATATTTCAGGGGATTATTCATAAGTCGATTCGTTTTTTAAGTTTCTTTTTTCCAGCATATAATAAAGGGCGGGCAGGACGTAGAGCGTGAGAAGCGTCCCGCACAGCAGGCCGTAAACAATAACGGTAGCCAGCGGGCGCTGCACGTCGGAGCCGATGCCGGTGGAGAGGGAAGCCGGGAGCAGGCCCAGAACGGCTACGGTAGCCGTCATCAGGACGGGGCGCAGCCGGTGTGAGGCGCCCGAGATGACGGCTTCCCTGAGTTCCGCGCCCCTCTTACGCAGCACGTTAATATGTGATATCAATATCACGCCGTTCTGAATAAAGACCCCGAAGAGCGCAATAAACCCTACGGCCGACGATACGTTGAACGTCATTCCACGCACGACCAGCGCCAACATGCCGCCGAAAACCGCAAGCGGCAGCATCCCGATCAGCAGCCCTGCCTGGCGGAAGCGTCCGAAGGTGAAGAACAGCAGCAGGAACATCACGGCAAGCGTGACCGGCATAATGACAGCCAGGCGGGCGAACGCCCGGCGCTGGTTTTCCAGTTGCCCGGCCCAGTGCAGTCGGAAGCGGACATGGTCATACTTCACCTGCGCCTCGATCTTCGCTTCCGCTTCCCTGACGAACGACGTCAGGTCCCGTCCCCGCAAATTCACGCGCACCGTCGTGAAGCGCCGGTTCATCTCGCGGGAAATCATGCTGGCGCCGGTAGTCGTCCGGACCTCCGCCACCGTCGAAAGGGGGATCATCGTCCCCGAAGCGGACGTTAGCATCAGCGCCCCGATTTTTTCGGGCGTATCACGGGATTCTTCGCTGTAGCGGCAAATGACGTCATACACCCTGCTGCCGATAAAGACCTGCGAAATAGCCTTGCCGCCGATCGCGACTTCTATCAGTTCGGCTACATCGGCTACATTCAGTCCGTACTGGGCTATTTTTTCGCGGTCGGCGACAATCTGAAGCTGCGGCAGGAACGGCTCTTCCATGATCCCGATATCGGAAGCGCCCTGCACGGAGGCCATAACCTCGGTTATCCGTCCGGCTATGCGGCGGCTTTCGGTTAAGTCTTCACCGTAGATCTTGATGGCCAAATCGCTGTGCGCGCCGGCAATCTGATCCATCACCATATCAATGATCGGCTGTGAAAAGCCGACGCCATAGCCGGGCATCGTATCAATCATTGCGGCCATATCGGCAATCAGGTCCGGCTTCCTGCGGCCGGCCTTCCAGGTATTGTAAGGCTTCAGCCCGATCATGACTTCAATATGCGAGAAGGAGAACGGGCATACGCCTTCGTCGTCCCGTCCCGTCTGCGTCATTACGTAAGTCACCTCGTCAAAGTTTTTGAGCTTGTCGCGGAGCGCAGTCGCCATGCCGGAAGACTTTTCGAGCGACATGCCCGGAGGAAGCTGTATCTGAAGCCAGATGCTTCCTTCGTCAAGTTCCGGCAGGAAATCTTTCCCGACACAGACCGAAAGAACGACAACGGCAACCAGGACGGCCGCAAGGGGAGCCATGATCTTGCGGGGGGCGGCGATCAGTTCCGCCGTCCGGCGTCTGTACATTTTTGTCAGGCGTTCGAGCCAGCGGTTATGATAGACCTTCCGGGGCTTTCCATAGACGGCAAAAGCCAGTCCGGGAATCAGGATCAGGGCGGAGGCCAGCGCTCCGAGCAGGGCGAAGCTCAGCGTAAAGGCCATGGGGGTAAAGAGTTTTTGCTCCACCCGGTCGAAGGCGAACAGCGGCAGGTAGGCGATCATGATAATCAGCGTAGCAAAAAAGATGGGCCTGGCCACTTCGGCAACCCGTTTTGAGAGCGTCGTCCGGTCCAGGGGCAGGCCCGGAGTGTCTTCCCGTTTTTTGAGCGCCGTTTCCATCATGACAATCGTGCCGTCCACAATGATGCCGAAATCAATGGCGCCCAGGGAGAGCAGGTTTGCCGGGATGCCGGTCAGCCACATCAGGATGAAGGCGACCAGCAGTGAAACGGGAATGGTAACGGTCGCCAGCAGCGCTCCCCTCGGGCTTCCGAGGAAGATAATCAATACGGCGATAACGAGCAGGATGCCGAACGAAAGCGTATGCGAGATGGTATGCAGTGTGGCATCCACCAGCTCGGTACGGTCGTAGAAGGTATGTATTTTCACGTCTTCCGGCAGGATATTCCGGTTCAGGTCGTCCACCGCTTCGCTTATTTCTCCGAGCACGCGCGACGGGTTTTCATAGCGCAGCAGCTGCACCATTCCTTGGACGCCGTCTTCATAGTCCGCTTCCCTGTCTACGTAGCCCATGATGCCTTTGCGTTCGAGGCTGCCGTATCTTAATTCGCCCAGATCCTTTATATAGACGGGCGCTCCGCCGACGGTCTTCACGACGATGTTACCCAGGTCCTGCAAATCGCGTACAAGCCCCACGCCACGCACGACATAGCTCAAGTCTCCGCGTATAAGCGTGCTGCCGCCGGCGTTGGAGTTGTTGCGCTCGATGGATTCCGTGACCTCGCCGAGCGAAAGGTTATACTTGGTCAGCTTGTTGGGATCTATTTCTATCTGGAACTGCGATGTGATGCCGCCGAAATTGGATACGTCGGCAATGCCGTGGATTTGCCGCAGGCGGGGGATGATCACCCAGCGGTTGAGTTCGGTCAGTTCCTGCAAACTTTTATCGCCCCTGACCACATAGCGGTAAATTTCTCCCGTGGGCGAAGTCAGCGGATCCAGCCCGGGCCTGGCATCGAACGGCAGATCAATGTCATTGATGCGTTCCAGCACCCGCTGGCGCGCCCAGTAGTCGTCTATCCCGTCTTCAAAAACAAGCGTGATTTTAGAGATCCCGAAAAAGTTCTTGCTCCGCATCACCTTCAAGCCCGGGATGCCGTTCAGTTCGCGTTCAAGGGGAATCGTTATCTGCTGCTCTATCTCGGCGACGGCAAGCCCCGGCACCTGCGTGGCGACGCCGACCGATACATCGGCAATATCCGGATAGGCGTCAATGGCAAGCTGCCTCCATGCATAAACGCCAATGCCGGACAGGATGACGAAAACCGTCGCCATCAGCCAGCGGCGCTGAATAAGGGTGTTCATTAATTTTTCCATCTGGCGTTACCGGTTTAAGAAGATTCCACCTTTTGTGACCACACGTTCGCCCCGGTCGAGGCCGCCGGTGATGCGCACACTGTCCGGCGTTACGGATTCGGTCGCTACTTTACGCCGGATGTATACGCCCTTCGACACTTCAACCAGGACATAATCATGATCCGGCTTTTGCATCACGGCGCTCGAAGGCAGGAGGATCGCTTTTGCCGGGGAACTCAGGAAATGAACTTCGCAGAACATCCCAAGCTTAAGCCACCGCTCCGTGTTATTACATTCGACAATCACTTCGAGCGAACGGGTTTCCTCGTCCAGCATTTCACCGGCGTAATGAATCGTACCCCAAATGACTTTGTCCGGATAGGCGTTGGAATAGACCTCTACGCGGTCGCCATGCCGGATGGATCCGAAATATTTCTCCTTGACAAGCGCAGCCACCCAGACCTGCGACAGATCGGCCACGACCGCCAGCGGCCCGGCATCTTCCTTTACATAATCCCCAATGGTCATACTGGATTTTATGACTTCGCCCGGAATGGGAGACACAACCGTCAGGGCCTGTCCCGTTTGGAGTGAGGCGGCATCTATGTTGAACAGTTTCAAGGTCGCCTCCGCCTGCTCAAATTCCCGGGCCGCGACGTGCGCTTCATTTTCCGCCTGTTCCAGTTCTTTCCGGGAGGCGACGCCGTGGGCCTCCAGATCTTTTTGACGGTTACAGTTCATCCGGGCAAGTTCGCCGGCCGACCGGGCGGAAAAGTAAGCCTTCGTAACTTCGTAAAAGTCCGCCGAGCCAAGCTCAAAAACCGGCGAACCGGCGCTTACCTGCTGTCCCAGCCCGACGAATGATTTTATAATCCGCCCGGCAAACGGAGGCGATATTTCCGCTAATTTGCCGGAAACCGGACGAACGGTTCCGACGGTTCTGAACTCTGCCGAGAAATCCTGCAGTTGGGTTTCACGGACGATTATTTCTTTCAGGACAGGCGAATCTTCTTTCACGATAATCGTGTCGCCCGCAATGCTAAATTCCGCAGCTTCTTTTGTGGTTTCGTTATTGCTGCAGGCTGCGGCAAGTAATACAAATACGAATACCTCTATCTGTTTATGCATAAATGATTTTTTTAAAAGATTATAACTGTATTTCCTGCAACAGGTTTCCCCGTCGCATCTGTACGCCGGACAGTTATTGCGTGAATAACCCGGCGCCGGGAAACAGCGCCGCCCGCATCGGGGAGACACTGTCCGTAAGTTCCCGGCCGGCCAAATCGCCCGGCGTTTTTAATAAGATAAAGCTATAACCGGAAAGGGGGCGCCCGTAAGTTGTAACTGTCTACAACCCTCAACAGGACAACGCTTGAATAGCGCCGTTGCAGAAATATAAGCAGGAGTACACCGGCCGTCTCCAGGATAAAGAACGGGATCAGATCGACGGAAAAAGAATTGAACTGGGCGATTGTCTCAAGGGAAGCCTTATCATGGGTATGAGCAGGCTTTCCTTCCGCATTTTTCCCGTAAGGATGTGAGTGCGTGACGGAATAAAAATGGTAATAATGGGTATGAACAAAAGCCGTATTCCCCATATAAAAACCTGTATAGAGGAATAAAAGAAGAACTTTTATGCAAATATTATTCCGTATTTTTTTCATCCGGTGCAAATTAGAATGCAAAAATACGCTTTTTTGCGGAATACCGGCCAATATCGGATAAATTTTAACTGTTTCTCCTTGCCTGTGGCCGGGTTTAAGGACCGAAAGCCCGCTATATCGTATCGGGCTTTCAGCCTTTACCCTGTGACGGCTATGCCGCCCGCGGGCTAATACCGGTCGTATTTGCCGTCAATGAATACCGATTTTACGGCTTCGAGATAGTCGAAACCGTTGAGCATGTCGGGAAGGAGGTAGCTGCCTTCCACCCATTCGTTCCAGGCGTTGACGGTAATCAGAGGCGGCTGCTCGGGATGACTGTCGGCATACTGCTTCGCTTTGGAAAGCAGGGCGGCGAAACTTTCGGGCGTATTGTGATAGTGCACCACGTCGTGGATGCCTTTTGCGGGGAAACGGGGCGTGTCGTCCCAGCCGATGGAAACGCAGGGGAACAGCGGTATATTCAGGATGGAGTCCATCTGCGTCCGTATTTTGACGGAACTGGTTCCATAAGCCACATAATCTTCTCCCGTACCGCCCATGTTGTACATGGCGACGCTGTTGAAGCCCATCGCATCTACCCTGCCGGAAAACCGTCCGGCTGCCTCCTGCGACATCAGCGAGCCGCCTCCCTGATTCCACTGTATGTGCAGTCCCGGAAAACCGGCTTTCTTCACTTCGGCACGGAAGTAGTCCAGCGCCTTGCGCGTTTCCTCTACGCTTCCGCCGAAACATTCCAGCAGTTTGTCTACGCTGAAAATGGAGAAAACCGGCTCGCCGTTAATTTTAAAATAATTGGGACGCTTGAAATACTGATTAATCACCCGGTCGACGATGATTTTATAGTTTTTCCAGTCCACTTTGGCATTCCACAGAATATTTGTGTTGTCCTTATAGCGGTGTACGTTCCAGTAGTTGTACTTCACGTCGTGGTTCGCCCACATGATGTAGAATTGCATTTTGCCGTTGTTCGGAGCTTTAAGGAAACCGTCGTTGAGGGCGCTTTCGAGGAAAGGGCCTTCCTCATACCAGTACCAGTCGTACACAAACACATTGACGCCATGATCGGTCGCCACGTCAATCCATTTCTCCACCACTTTCGGGTCATTGTCCAACTCATAACCCCAGAGCGGCTGACGCGGCTGATAATGCCCTTCAAAACGGGGATTGCCTTTTTTAATCACTTCCCATTCGCCGATCCCTTCCGGCCACAATTTCTCATGCGCCAGCGGATCGTCATGACACGACGGCCAGATATACGCCGCCACATAATACTTACTGTTCCTTGCAGCCTGTCTTTCCGGCTGCGACTGTACCACGGATACGCTGCCCAGGATCATGACCGCCGCGATAAACATCCGCACTTTAAATCTTACATTTCCCATACATACTAAATTTAATTGTTCCACTGTTTTCAAATAAGCGTCAAAGATAAAAAAAATAGTACACATATAAAATCCCCGGCTGGGGAAAACGTAAGTCATGCTTTTTAAAAAAAACTTTCCGTCAGGCGATGTATGTCCTGACGGAAAGTTCTGCATAAATAAATATCAATGAATTTTTAGAGGTCTTCGTCCCAGAGGGTTATTTCGCCGATATTTACGCAGTTGGAGTTTTGCCAGTTAGCGGTTTTTATGACCAGGCGGATATAACGTACGCTTCTTCCGGCGCTGTTGCTGACGGGATATTCCCATCCGGCGGCCCATGCTGCTTTCTGCTCGTCTTCCGTGTCGGGTTTGACGATCGTGTGGTCGCCCATCAGTTTCCAGTCGGCTTTCCAGGCGTCGGATTTCCAGTAGGCTTCATCGCTTGCGTCCTTTTTCAGTTCGTCGGTTCCCCATATTTCAAAATAGCGGGGGCTGTGACCCGTGAAAGCGCCGGCGTCGGTTCTCGGCCAGATCCGGAAACGGACAATGTCCGTCGGCATACTCATGTCAAAGGTGAAATGGTGGGGGAAGTTAAATCCCGCCGCATTTTCTACGGTGTGCAGGATGCCCGGATTGGCAATGGAGTTATCCCATATCCGCGCCAGGTTACGGTCGCCGTTTACGGACGTGTTGTCGCCAGCCAGGGTAACGATGGAAAAATTCGCCTTATTTATTTTCCATTTGGGCAATGTATAGGTTCTTCGCGGCGAATCAATCAGATCCAGTGCGTTTTCGGGGAGATAGGTCGTGTAGACGCTGATCTCGTCGCCCGAATTAAGTCCTTTCAGGACGGTTTGCGTTTCACTGTTTTCCACCCGTACGGATTTCGTTTCGCCGTTTAAAACGTATTCTACGGTTGCGTAGCGGATATCCCGGCTGGAGAGCGCTTCCCATGTGATCAGCATGTCCCCGTTCGTTTGTATTTCGATCGAAGAGATCCCCCGGTTCCTTAACACTCCGGCGTAAGCCTGGCCGTATATGATGACGGTGGCTTCTTTCATCAGGGAATGATGACCCTCGTTGTCGCGGGTCATAAATTCAAAGATATAGCTTCCCTCATCCATGTTTTCCAGCGTATAACTCATGAGGACGGGTCCGCTCTGCGTCCGGTTGACGTCGACGGTTACGGAATCCATGCGCTGGTTCCAGTAAATGAGTACTTTCGCAATACGCGGATCGGAGTTTACCTGCCACTCAAAGAGCACTTTTTCATAGCCGGCATACGTTTTGAGCGAATCGATTACGCCGGTATAAATATCCTCTCCTTCATCATAATATTTCTGGTGGAGACTGTTGATATCGTCACAGCCGGCGGCCAGGAATAACAGGAAGAACCCTGCGACGGCTGCGAAAGCGGCCTTGCATCCTTTCCGGATAATTGATATATTATTTTTGTTCATTATCTTATCTGTTTTTGGTTTATACTGTTATTCATCTCTTGTCCCGTCATCGCCGAAAATGGACACCTCGTTGATGTGCAGCGCCGCCGTCCTGGCCCATGTTTCCTTGACCACGAAGCGGAGGTACTGAACATCTCCGGCTCCCGATTCAAAGATAAACTCAAGCCCGGCATCCTGCACCGCCCTGTCCTCGTCCGTGACCTGTCCCAAAGGAAGGCCGGAGGGTTTAATGGTCTCGAAATCGCCTAACAGGACCCAGTCATCGCGCCAGTTCCCCGTACGCCAGTATTCATTTTCGATGGGGTATTTCAGTTCGTCCGTACCCCAGACTTCGAAATAGCGCGGATTATGCTGTCCCCAGTAAAACGTTTCGCCCCGGTTCCAAAGCATCATGCGGCTGAGCTTCGCCTTAAGGCCCAGGTTAATGGTAAAAGTCAGCGGCGGGGTGAATCCGGCGTCGGGCACGGTGTGCCACAGCACGGACAGGCTGCCGTCCCAGATGTTGCTGATCGGGCGGCTATTGTGAGACGTGTAGTTGTCTCCCAGCAGGTGTCCGTCGGCAAAGACTTTCTTGTTCAGCTCCTTTTCATACAGGGGTTCGGCCACGAGTCTGAACGTGTCGGACGTATTGCCGTACTGGTCAATCAGCGTGACTCCAAACAGGCGCGGATCGGTATTGTATCCTCTGATGGCGCGCTTGTCTTCTTTCATGGTTGAAAAGGCAAGGTCAAATTCTTCCCATTCGCCGTCGTCGCTCACGGCCAGGAGGAAGGCTCCGATCATGACATTTGTTTCATTTTTCCAGCGAATGACGACGCCTCCGAAATCAGGCTCCATTTCGAGCGAGTTGAAGATCGTCCGGTAGGGCGGTTCAAGCGGGGAGAAAGAGCCGGTATAGGGCGCCGACTTGTTTTCGCTGTGGTCGACCATATAGAGCGTAAATTCGCAGGGTTCCGTATCCGCCAGGCCTTCTATGATCACATAGTTGTTGTAGACGGAGGCGCGTGCGATCTTCTTTTCGTTTTTAACCGCATACTCGCAAATGACGTAGGATATGTCCGTTTCCTTCGGCAAGTCGTAGGTTATTTTCGCTCCTCCGGGCAGCGGTTCCGTCCGCACGTTTGTGACGGAAGAAGGAGGGGCGCTGTCCGTAGGAGTCTGCCCGATCCGGTCTTCACTGCATGAAGAGAGTAAAAGTGCAATTCCCGCCAGTAGTGCAAGGGAAAATACATTCTTCAGATTTATTTTTTTTCGATTCATATCTATATTGTTTTTAGATTGTTTACCATCCGGGGTTCTGGACTAAATTTGAATTTTTTGTGATGGAGGTGTTCCATAAAGGCCATAAATAGTCTTTCATGGTGTAATTACGGTTCGTATAATAGGTTATAATCCGGTAATATTCCTCCGGTTTAACCCCCTGAAAGTCCCATCCCTCCACGGGTTGATTCATATACCGCGTGGCGTCTTTCCAGCGGCGCAGGTCGAAGAATCGCTGTCCTTCAAACGAGAGTTCGATCATCCGTTCACGTTTGATGATTTCACGCATACCTTCCTTCGTTGCCGGTTTGTTGGGGATGGCCGAGTATTTGGCCCAGGAGTCGACAACGCCTTCCAGCCCCGCCCGTGTACGTATGCTGTCCACCCAGCGGTAGACTTCGTTGTCGGGCACGTCTTTCACTTCGTTCAATGTTTCGGCATACAGCAGGTAGAGGTCGCTCAGGCGGATGTTGGGGATTGAGAATCTCCACGGACTGGGGGACGTGGTGGTCGTACCGGACCGGAAGCTCACCAGTTTTTTAATGAAATAACCCGTTGAGATGTGACAGTCGGAAAATACGACGCCGTGGGGATCCCCGCTCCGGTTTTGGATGACGATGGTTTCTTCCTCCTTCTGCGCCAGCGCTTCGAAAAGACTGCGGTCGAAGGCCAGATGGGCATAGAAACGCGGTTCCCTGAAGTAGTTGAGGTTGGCCGTGATCTCGCCCCGGCCGATGTAGTACTGATGGGAGTTGTCGTCGTTCAGGCGCGTATCGTAGCGTCCGATATAATTCCACGTGGGATCCTCGTCGATGGGAATGCCGTTTTGGGTATAGTATTCTTCGGCCAGTTTCAGCGTTGCGCTTAGCTCGGCCGTACCGCTGTAAGTGGAGAAAAATTTAGGCGTACAGTAGTTTTGGAACTGATTACTTCCGCCTGTATGCGCCCAGATTGATTCCGGATTCACTCCCTGCCGTTCCGATACGGCGCCCCGCAGCGTATATTTCAGGTGCGTAGTCTCCGACATGACTTCAAAACCGCGCTGATAGCGGAACAGAGCGTGCCGCTGGTGACAAACCTCGATGGCTTCCCGAACGGCTTCCATGGCCCGGTTCCATTTCGTCCGGTCTTCGACGGCAGGAATCAGCTGTACGCCCCTGTGATCTTTAAAGTTCATATAATCGGGATTGCCATTCATAAGGGGACTTGCCGCCCATACCAGCACTTTTGCCTTTACAGCGTATGCAATGGGTTTTGTGATACGCCCCATTTCCGTGATGGTCTCCTCAATATAATCGGGCAGGTTTTCCATGGACTCGTCCAGCAGGTTCACAACGTATTCGATGACGTCTTCGACCGGTTCACGGTATACGCGCACGTCTTCGGTAGGGGCGTTTACCGGGAAGTTTTCATCGACAATGGGTACAGGCCCGTATAACTGCAGAAGGAAAAAGTGCAGGTAAGCCTTTATGAATTTCACTTCCGATACCCAGCGTACCCGTTCCCAGTTCTGGAGGTCGGGCACCCGTTCGATATTATCCAGGAAGATATTGCAGTCGCGTATCCCGATCCATAAGTTTTTACCGTCCCGCCTGCCGTCCCAATAGTTTTGGAACGGATCGGATGCGTTCTGGTCATTGGTGGCGATCCGGGAGCCGCTTCTTGTGTTCAGGCCGCTCACGTCAACATCCCACCAGATTTCGTCGATACCGACATGCCCCGGATAAGTGAACGGATTGTTCTGGTCCGGCAGCATATTATAGCATGAAAAAAGGAACTTTTCCGAATTGAGCCGGTTGGAAAAAGCATTGTCCAAAGTGGCCACGCCGTCGGGCACTACATCCAGATAGTCGGAGCATGCTGTGAAAAAGACGGCGCCAAGGCATAAAACAAACAGTTTTACTGTTTTCATTATATGTTTCATAAATTCGTATTTTATTGTTAAAATTCAATATTCACACCTACATTAATAACCCGTTGCAGGGGATAGTTAAAAGCATTTTCAGCCTGTTCGGGGTCCCATAACTTGAATTTGCGCATCTGGAACAGGTTGTTGCCGGATGCATAAATGCGTACATTTTGCAGATAGGCGGCTTTAGACACCCTGGTGGGTAACGTATATCCTATTTCCATCGTTTTAAGACGCAGGAACGAGCCGTCGCGCATCCACCAGGTGCTCTGCACCGTATTGTTACTGATGCTTGTGGTCGACAGTCTAGGCCAGAAAGCATACACATCGCGGTTGGCTTCCGACCAGTAACTGTCTGCAATGGACTGCATCAGGGCGCGGTTGGTCAGCCATCCTCCCGGGTTGATCTCGGCGCTTGAATAATGCATGAAAGGAGCGACCTTGTCCGGCTGTATCCAAAATGCCGAGCGGGCGGAACCCTGGAAGAAGCATGAAAAATCAAAGTCCTTGTAGCCGAACGAAACGCCAAAGCCGTAGATGATTTCCGGTGTCTTCGGGAAACCGATCGGCACCTGGTCGTTTTCGTCAATGCGCCCGTCGTGGTTGATGTCCTTATATTTGATGTCGCCCGCCGCGTAATCTCCAAACGTCTGTAGCGGCGAATTTTTAACTTCTTCGTCGTCCAGGAACAGGCGTTCGGCCACATATCCCCATTGCTGTGATATTTTCTGTCCGACATGCGAGCGCCACGGCACGTCGGCATAGTTCGGTTCTTCATATACCTTAAATTCGCTAGTTGCATACGTGAAATTGCCTCTTAGAACCGCCCAGAAGTCTTTGTTAAATGATTTGTTATAATCCACGGAAATATCAACGCCCTGTCCGTTTGCCTCTCCGATGTTTGCTTTCGGAATGGCCTGCAGACCCATCGTAGTCGGGATGTCGGCTCTTTCCTGCAGGATATTGCTCCGGTTTTCCAGGAAATAATCGACCTGTACTTCAATGTCGTTCATCAGGTTCAGTTCCAGCCCGAAATTGCTTTTCCGGCTGATTTCCCAAGTGATGTTGGGGTCTTCGTAGCGTGAAATGGAGATCCCGTTCAGGCCGTAACCGTACGTATCGCCGAAAGCAATCCCTCTGCCTCCGTCCTGCATGTTCACGTTCGAGAGGTAATAAAACCGGTCTTCGGTGCGCCCTATTTCGTCGTTACCTACCAGTCCGTACGTTGCTTTGAGTTTCAGCTTCGAGATAATGTCCTTGTAAGGTTCCATGAAGGCTTCGTTTGTAATAATCCAGCCCAGGCCAGCAGAAGGGAAGAATCCCCAGCGCTCGTTCTTTGCAAAGCGTTCGGAGCCGTTATAGCCGAAGTTCCCTTCCAGGAAATAACGGTCGGCATAGCTGTAGGTCACCCTTCCCGCCAGGCCTTCGTTCCGTTGGGGAAGCGACAGTTGCAGCGTGTTGTACGTATTGTTTTTCTTTTCGCGCAACGTAAATACCATCAGTCCGGACAGGGTATGCTTTTCGGCAATCGTCGTATTATACTGCAATGCACCTTCGAAATACATCGTATTTTCCATTTTCCGCTCTCCCGGCACATAATCCAGGTAATCCGTGCCGGCGTCGGCATTCAGCGCGATGAGCCGGTACGAGTCCATGCCGGCCAACTGGGGAGCCAGGGCGTAATAAAACGGGAAATACTGCCGCCTTACTTCCAGTTGTGCAAACCGGTTTACATTATACATGGCCCTTGCGGAAAGACCTTTTGCTATGAAATCCAGGTTCTGCTTTAGTTCAAACTGTACATACATAGTCGAGCGGTCGTTGGACTTGTACCCTTTCAGCATGTCGGCATAAGGGTTCAGGTAAAATCCCGAGGTGTTGCCGAAGAGGATATGTTTCGCATAGACGTTGGCTGCGTCGGGTTCGTAATAAGGCAGGAAGTAAACCGGGTTTGCGAGTATCGCCTTATTGTAGAGATCCGTACCGCCGTCCAGCGGTCCCTGGTAATCGTCGAACATACCGTTCAAGCGGACGATGGCTTCTGTCGTACTGGTCAGGTTGATGTTCACGTTCGAGCGCAGCGAATACTTGTTGATATTAATGTTGTTGTTAAAATTCTGGCGCTTATCCATCTTTATAATCCCGTTGTCGGTCGAATAGGAAGCTGCCACATAGTAGCGCGCCACCTTGCCGCCACCGCTGATGTTCAGGTTGTAGCGGTGATTGAACGTATTTTTGTCAAACAGGATGTCCTGCCAGTCGTTTGCCGGATAATGAATCGGGTCAATGCCTCTTTCCGTATAATTAATTTTCTTTTCGTCATACGGGAGGCGCGTTCCGGGAACCCGTGTCCGTACGGCTTCATTATGCAGCTTCATGAACGTGACGGGGTCGGCGATGCTGATGTTCTCGGTCGGGGAAGAAAAAGAGCCTTCCGCACGGAACTGCACCTTGACGCCGCCTTCCCGTCCTTCCTTCGTGGTCACCAGGATCACCCCGTTTGCGCCGCGTGCGCCGTAAAGCGCTGTGGCATTCGCATCCTTCATGATGGAAAAACTGGCGATATCGTCCGTCGTCAGGCGCGAAAGGTCTTCGGTCGTCATTTCCACCCCGTCGATAAGGATCAGCGGATCTACCTTTCCGGTACCGAAACTCGTCACGCCGCGGATAAAGAACTGTGCATTGTCCTGTCCCGGTTCTCCTGTACGCTGATAGGAGATCAGCCCCGCGATGCGTCCTGCAAAAGCAGTGGTAAGGTTGCTGGAAGGCACCCTGAGATCTCCGGGCTTTACCGTGGAAACGGAAGCGATCACGCTTTCCTTCTTCTGTTTGGCAAACGCTACGACTGTTACCTCATCCAGTTCGCTGGTCTTTTCCTTAAGTTCAATGTTGATGGTTGTCTGATCGCCGACCGGTATCGTCTGGCTTTCCAGTCCGATGTAGGAGATGACAATCTTTTCGCTGTTGCTCACCTCAATGGAGTAGCTTCCGTCGATGTC
>JAISCL010000077.1 GCA_031265585.1 Tannerella sp.
GCGCTTTGCGCGTTTGTGTTTTTTTTTAGAGAGAGAGAGAGAGAGAGAGAGAGAGAGAGAGAGAGAGAGAGAGAGAGAGAGAGAGAGAGAGAGAGGTAGTAAATATATTCATAACAAACAAATTAAGAGGCATAAAAATACTTAATGCCTTTCTGTTTTTTGTTTCCTGTATGAATAGTGTACTGTGCCTCATGTTCTTCTATTTATTAACCACTCTTGTTTTTTGGTCGGGGCAAAGATAGAGTATTTTTTTTATTTATTACAAGAAGATGAATCATAAAAAAACAAAAAAATAAAAATGACGGTGAATTGCCGGACAGGTAAGAGGAAATTCACCTCAAGCCTTCCATAGAACCGAACGTGAAAGTCTCCCTTCATTTCCTTCGCCGCCCATGATGGTTATGGCTTTGTGGTAGCAGTTGTCGACGCATGTCCATTTGGCAAAGCATCCCCGGCAGTGGTTGCGGACGGACGCGATGGCGGTCATGCGCTTCGGGCAGGCCGTCGCACGAGAGGCTGACGCCTTGCAGGTTGGCCGTAATAGTCGACGACATTTGCTCTTAGGCTGTGAAGAAACTTCCGTGGAAGGCGTTTTTCAGTTGCCTTAACGCCATTTCGAGCGTGCTGCGCGGACATCCGACATTGAGACGCATGTAGCCGTTTCCTTCTATGCCGAACATCGCGCCGTCGTTGAGCGCGAGATGAGCCTGCTCTGTAAACAGGGTGATCAGTTTTCTGTGAGAAAGGCCCGCTTCCCTGCAATCCAGCCAGACGAGGAACGATGCTTGTGGCCTGTATACTTTTATCTGTGGCAGGTTCTTTTTGAGATATTCTTCGACAAAGTCTACGTTTTTCATTACGTAACCGAGCATTTGCCGGCGCCATTCCGCCCCGTGTGTATAGGCGGCTGTTGTCGCTATGTATGAAAAGATCGTGCCCTGGTTTAATTCGCGGGCTTCCATGTATTCATAAAATTCTTTGCGTAAATGTTTTTCCTGTACAATTGCGTAGGAGGAGACGATACCTGCAATATTGAATGTCTTGCTGGGGGCTGCAAAGGTGATGCTGCAAGCTTCCGCCGCTCCGGATACGGTAGAGAACGGATGATGTTTGCAGGAAGGATAGGTCATCTCGGAGTGGATCTCGTCGGACAGTACGGTGATATTGCGGGCTGCACAGATCGCCGCCAGTTCCTGTAGGCAGGTTTTACTCCATACAATGCCTGCGGGGTTGTGGGGATTTGAGAGTATCAGCATTTTGCATTTGTCATCGATTACGGATTCCAGCCGGTCAAAGTCCATTTCGTAGATACCGTTGACAAGGCGTAGCGGATTGTTGACCACCGTACGTTTCATGTTTTCCGGTATCAGGCGGAACGGATGATAAACAGGAGGCTGTATGATGATTTTATCGCCTTCCTGCGTAAACTTTTCGATGGCAAAGGCGATGCCCTTTACAATGCCCGGAATGAAACTGATCCATTCGCGTTTCAGCTCCCAGCCGTGCAGTTTCCTGTTCCATCGAATGATACTGTCGTAGTATTCTTCGGAGGGGCATGTATATCCGAACACCGGATGTTCCATCCGTTTCCGTAGCGCCTCAAGAATAAAATCCGGGGTGCGGAAATCCATGTCGGCGACCCATAACGGTATCAGGTTTTCCGCTCCGAAATTTTTTTTCAGGGTATCGTATTTTGTACAGTTCGTGCCTCTCCTGTTTATCATTTCGTCAAAATTATAATCTTTCATACGTTTTTTTGACGGCAAATGTAACGCTTTTAAAATACATATCCTAAACCAAAGTCGGCATAAATGGGATACATATTGAATGTGACGGTGTTAAAACCGCTTTTGAACAGTTCATTCAGTCCCCATGACAAGTCCGCATAGACATTCAGGTGTTTGAATGCGCGCCAGGAAGCTCCGGCCTGCATGCCCCAGGCAAAACGCCGGAGTTCACGGGAGAAGTCGTAGGCGGCGATCCTTCCGTCCGAAAATTCGATTTTAGGGCCGGTCGGGTCGTCTTCTCTCAGGTAGCCGTCGTACACATGTCCGGAAAATTCACCTTCTATGAGGATGGAGGCATACGGGCCGGCATGGAAGGTCCAGCGCCTGTTCGGGCGGTAGGCGGCAAGGAGCGGCCATGTAACATAGGTGGTGCGGACGTTCGTCTTTACATTTCCGGTCCAGCGTCCGCCGACCCGTTCTCCGCCGTCTCCGATGATCTCCGTACTGTAATTTTTTACGCGCGCTTTGGTGATCATACTTTTATCCTCTGTTTTCAGGCCGGAGGTGACGCCCCATTTGCGGTTCACGCCGAGCCATTTGGTGATATTCGCTTCAAAAGGGATGGAGAGCGTAGGACTGTAGCTGTTTATCTCCCGTATTTCCCTCGGCAGCGGGATCGGCGCCGTTCCACCGATCTTAAATCCGGCTTTTATCTCAATCTCCCAGCCCAGCTTTGACGATTGCACAATGCTCTCACTCCGGTCTTCCTGTGCACGGGCCATGATACTCAAAAACAGCAGGGCGGCTATATATCCGTATTTCATTGTTTTTTCCTTTAATTTTCAATTTTCAAATGTCAACTGTTATCTCCACTTCATCAATATAAAGCGTGCTTCCGGGCGCCCCTTTAAATTCCCCTCCGTCCATACTGGATGTAAATACAACCGTCAGGTTATATTTCCCGTCTTTCAGTTTCTCCGGATCAATACTTTTTCCCGGCCGGTATACGAATGGCAGGCTAAAGTATGTCCATTCGTCCGTTTCCGCCGGGTTCTCAATCACAGCGGTCGATATGATGTTCGGGTGTGTGAACACATTGATTCCGTCGAGCATATTTAACGCCTCGTCCGTTTCGTAGAGAACCGCGTAAAAGTGGCATCTGTCTTTGACTCCTTCTACAATATTCCCGTTTTCGTAATAGATGTCTCCGGCTTTATATTTATAATAACCGGAAAAAGTGGTCGGTGTATTATAAAAAGGCAGTCCGAACCGGGTTGCCTTCAGGGGATTGCTTAAGTCCAGCTGAAACGTGCCGATAAACAGGTTTCCCGCAGCGATCGGCATTTTAAATGTGCCGCCCAGGGCGCCCGTGCTGCGCGTGATCAGGCAGGCGCATTTGCCGGCATATCCGTGATCCGACTGTGTCGTAGGATAATCTTCCGGTGTCTTTGCCGCCCCGGTGATGGCGAAACCGATATTTCCACTGGCCCATTCCATGGTTACGTGGTCTCCGTTTTTTTCCGCAAAGATATAGTATCTGTTATTTCTCTCCGGAATGGTATTTTCAAAACTGAACAGGGTGGAAAATTCGTCAATGACGTAGGAGACGGAATAATTTTTTTTCCACTGGCCGTCTTCCGACATCACGATATAAGACTGCGGACTGGTAAAATCGCGCACGGTTCCGCTGGCAGGAGTGATGGTCGCCCCTTCGGTAAGCATAAATTCCGGAGCCTGCCGGGTGAGGTCGGCATTGCCTTTTACCATCAGGGTGACTTTGTCGTTCTGAATGATAGGTTCACGTTTCAGGATGCTCCCGTCAACCAGACATTCCACGATATCGGCTTCCGTATTGAGGGCTTCTTTCCGGATGCATGAGGCAATCAGCAGGCCGGTCAGGAGAGGGATTAAAATTCTTGTCATCGGATTATCTATTTATGTATTGAGGTTTACGATAAAAAGCACCGGCTGATCTTCATCCGCTGCTCTTCCCGGATATTTTTTTGATAGCTCTTTTCCTGATTTCAGGAAGCAGTAAGACCGGTTGTACATATCCATCGGTTGAAAATCCGTGATGTACCCAGTTCCAAAGAAGTCATCCTTAAAGCCGTTGGGGAGGATGTATGCCGTCAGTCCTTCGTGGTCGTAGCAGAATGTAAAATGCTCTCCGGAAGGGCTGTTGCAGGTCGATACCGTGTGCCGCCGTCCCTTTCTTACCGGATAAATGCATGCCATACCGGTATCTTCTTCAGGGTATAACAGTGGAATCTTTTTCCGTTCAGCCATATAAAGCGTATCTCCCAGCAGGTGTTTCATGTCAGACGGGGGAGCGTAGGCGTAGATTCCTTCTTCGTCGGCTAAAAGTTCCGAAACGAAGGGGACGGCGAACAGTCTTTCCCTTCCGGTAGCTGCAATGCGTAAGGTTTGCCGGGACAGTTCGTTCATATCCGCATCCAACTGATACAGGTCGTGTCTGATTTGAATCGTGTCCGGCTGACCGGGATCTGTTACATACGTTTCGGCCGAAGCCCATAAATACCCGTTATGAAAAGCAAAAGCGGTCAGTTTTTGCCATGGATGTTCGATCTGTTTTTTTGAGATCCGGTTTCCGCCGTAATCATAATGGCTGATATTGCGCCGGCTGTCGATTACAATTACCCGGTTCGCGTCCGTGTTCAATACATATTCGGCAATACAGGCATCGTTTCCGTCATTTATCTGATTGATGAATCTTCCGTCAATATCAAAATGAAGCAGCCGGTCGTCGCCGAGCATAAACAAATGATTGCCGTCTCTCTGCACGCGCCGGATCTGCCGTACCGCACCCGTGCCGGGTGTTTCCAGCAGGACGGACAGCACGCTCCCGGTAATATCGGATAGCTTTCCGGATACTTTTATTTTTATTTTATCATTTGTATAAGTATCCACCACTTTATATCCCTGATAAGTATACGTCAGGAACAGCAGTATTAAAAGTAAAAAGCAGCCTTTTTTCATAACCGTTTCGAATCAACTCTATTTAAAACGGTATATATCATTGTTTATTGTCCGGCATGAACCGGAAAAAGCGCAATGCGCCGGCAGGCGTATTGTGCGACTGTTTGGAATGTACCCTTTTTATGAAGGTAAAAATAATTGCTGAATCGCTAAAAAAATGGCTAAATCTTTTTTTGAGGTGCTGGAGAAAATTTAGCCATATTTTGGGATTATTTTATTGACAACTATAACTATTACAGCATTATGACAACTTTAATTAATTATAATGAAAAACTTTTCGGAATATTTTATTGTATAATTATAATTTTTTATATCTTTGCCGCTCATTAATAATGTTTTTAATAAATAATATCCATGAACAGACGAATGTTTTTAAAGGGTAGCGCCTTGAGTGCGGCAGCGTTTACAATTCTGCCCCGAAACGTGTTGGGAGGGAATGCATATACACCTCCAAGTGATAAAATTAATATCGGCCTTATCGGTTGCGGTATACAGGGACGAGGTTTAGCGTCGCAGTTTGCCAAACGCGCCAACGTGATTGCCGCCTCCGACTGCGAATCCACCCGCATGCAACGAGTGCAGGATTTCATCGAGAAAGAGACCGAGAAAGCCACCGGAAAAGCGTACAAAGGCTTCAAGCAGTACGCCGACTACAACGAACTGCTTGCGCGCGCCGATATCGACGCCGTAATCATCGCCACGCCTGACCATTGGCATGCACTGATAACCATCGCCGCATGCCGCGCCGGAAAGGACGTATATGTTGAGAAACCCATGTCACACTGCATCGCCGAAGGACGCGCCATGGCCGACGCCGTCAAAAAGTACAACCGCGTATTGCAGGTAGGTAACATGCAGCGCTCGTGGCGCAACTTCCGCCACGCATGCGAATTGGTACGCAACGGATACATCGGCGAAATACGCGAAGTAAAAGTCTCCGTCGGGCCACCACCCGTCAAGTACAACCTTCCCGAACAGCCCCTGCCCAAAACCCTTAACTGGGAACAATGGATTGGCCCCGCACCGATGAACCCGTTCAACGACGAACTGATCTTCATGAAACGCGACGGCTACCCCAACTGGCGCAACTATCGCGAATATGGCGGCGGCATGGTGACAGACTGGGGAGCGCACATGTTCGACATCGCCCAGTGGGCGCTCGGAATGGACGATTCCGGCCCGATTGAGTTCATGCCGCCCGACGTCAAAAAACGCATCCCGCTTACTATGCGCTATGCCTCCGGCGTCATCATGACACACGAACCCGGATTTCGCAAGTCCGACGGCAACTGCGTCCGCTTTATCGGGAGCGACGGCATCATCGACATCAGCCGCGGTTTCCTCGACACCATCCCATCCAAGCTGCAGGATCAGGTTATCGGCGACAACGAAATCAAGCTCTATCACAGCGACGACCATTACAGCGATTTCCTTAACGCCATGAAGACGCGCAAACAGCCGATCAGCACTGTCGAAATAGGACACCGTACAATCTCTGTTTGCCATATCGCCAACCTGTGTTACGAATTTGACCGCCCGCTCGTCTGGAACCCCGAAAAGGAAGTCTTCTTCAACGACGCAGAGGCTAACCGCCGCCGGATGGATGTCTATCGTAACCCGTACAAACTCGAAGTGTAACGATTTGCATTAATGCATGCCGGTCGTGTCTTGGCGTTGGCATGCGTGCCGGATTGTTCGATAAATGATTTTAGTTTAAGCAACGCCGCAAATATAAAAAATCGATTTATTTGGAATTAATAAAAGAAGTTGTATCTTTGCCCCCGATAATAAAAAAAGTAAGCAATGAATCCAGTTCATAACCTTTCAATTTTGAATTTTAGTGAGGTCATCGTGGTCTTGTGCCGATACACGTGAGAAAGGTTTGAACGACGTTGTTTTTGTGTTTGATGAAGAGTGAAAGCCTTTCTCTGGTGATAGAGGGGGGCTTTTAATTTATACTTTAATGGAATAATAAAATGGAATTACGTAGTTCAGTCAGTATGCAGGGGCGTCGGATGGCCGGCGCGCGCTCGTTATGGAAAGCTAACGGGATGAAAAAAGAGCAGATGGGTAAGCCGGTTATTGCGATCGCCAATTCGTTTACACAGTTTGTGCCGGGTCATGTTCATTTGCACGACGCAGGGCAGCTGGTCAAAGCCGAAATTGAAAAACGGGGCTGTTTCGCGGCGGAGTTTAATACGATCGCCATTGACGACGGCATTGCCATGGGGCATGACGGCATGCTTTATTCGCTGCCTTCCCGTGACCTGATTGCCGACAGCGTAGAATATATGGTGAATGCTCACAAGGCCGATGCGATCGTCTGTATCAGTAACTGTGACAAGATCACGCCCGGTATGCTGATGGCTGTTATGCGCCTGAATATACCGGCGGTTTTTGTTTCCGGCGGGCCTATGGAAGCCGGCGAATGGAACGGACAGCAGGTAGACCTGATTGATGCGATGATAAAATCGGCGGACAGGTCGGTGAGTGATGAAGACATTGCAGGGCTGGAAGAAAACGCCTGTCCAACCTGCGGCAGCTGCTCCGGCATGTTTACGGCCAATTCGATGAACTGCCTGAATGAGGCGATTGGACTGGCGCTGCCAGGAAACGGTACGGTTATAGCTACCCATGAAAACCGGATCCGGCTATTTCGCGATGCTGCCGGACTGATTGTTGACAACGCCTGGAAGTATTACCGCGACGATGACACCTCCGTATTGCCGCTCCGTATCGCAACGCGGGAAGCGTTTCTGAATGCGATGACGCTTGATATTGCAATGGGAGGCTCAACAAACACGGTGCTTCACCTGCTGGCAATTGCAAATGAGGCAGGAGTAAATTTTACGATGAATGATATTGATCAGCTTTCACGCAAGACGCCCTGCCTCTGTAAGGTAGCGCCCAATACCCAAAAATATCATATACAGGATGTGAACAGGGCTGGCGGCATCCTGTCCATCCTCAGCGAACTGGCAAAGGAAGGACTGCTGGATACGGACGTAAAACGGGTCGATGGGATGACGCTGGGCGAAGCGATTGCAGCTTATGATATAACGGCGTCCGGCGTTTCGGAAGAAGCTTTAAAAATATACGGCAGTGCGCCGGCCGGAACCTTTAACCTGACGATGGGTTCGCAAGCGGCCTGTTACGACAGCCTGGACAGGAACCGGTCGTCCGGATGCATCCGTGACAGGAAGCATGCCTATTCCCAAGACGGGGGGCTGGCCGTATTAAAAGGAAACATAGCGCTGGACGGATGCGTGGTGAAGACCGCCGGTGTTGACGAGAGTATCCGGCGTTTCAGTGGCCCGGCGAAAGTCTTTCATTCGCAGGATGCCGCGTGCGAAGGCATTTTGGGGGGGGAAGTGAAAAGCGGCGACGTCGTTGTCATTATCTATGAGGGGCCGAAGGGCGGGCCGGGGATGCAGGAAATGCTTTATCCGACCTCGTATATCAAGTCGATGCATTTGGGCAGGGAATGTGCGCTTGTAACGGACGGGCGCTTCAGTGGCGGCACCTCCGGCCTGAGCATCGGACACGTCTCCCCCGAAGCCGCTTCCGGTGGCGCTATCGGACTGGTAAAAGACGGGGATCTCATAGAAATAGATATTCCTTCGAGAATCATCCGCGTGAAGCTGACAGAAGAAGAGCTGGCTGTCCGCCGCGCCGCTGAGGATGCAAAAGGAAAAGAGGCCTGGAAGCCGGTTCGCGACCGGAACATATCAAAAGCGTTGCAGGCCTATTCGATGAGGGTCGCCTCGGCCGACAGGGGAGGGGTGCGGATCATCGACGATGTGTAATTGATAAATAATCCGAATGAATGACATTCATTAAAACAGTATATGAAACCAAAAAAAATGACCGGTTCGGAAGCGTTGCTTAATACATTGATAGCCGAGGGCGTTGAATGTATTTTCGGTTATCCGGGAGGGCAGGCTATTCCGATTTATGACAGATTATATGATTATAAGGATAAGTTGCGTCATGTGCTTGTCCGCCATGAACAGGGCGCCACACATGCCGCACAGGGCTATGCGCGTGTAAGCGGAAAGGTCGGCGTCGCGCTGGTCACTTCGGGTCCCGGAGCGACCAACACCATCACAGGGATTGCCGACGCAATGCTTGACAGTACGCCGATGGTGGTGATTGCCGGCCAGGTGCCGTCATCACTGCTTGGCACCGATGCCTTTCAGGAAGTGGATGTGATCGGCATCGCCCTGCCCGTCACGAAATGGGCTTACCAGGTTCGCCGCGCCGAAGACATCGTATGGGCCGTATCGCGCGCCTTCTACATTGCATCGGCGGGTCGTCCCGGTCCTGTTGTGATTGATATTGCAAAGGATGCACAGGTCGGGTCGGTGGATTATGTCTACAAACGGGTTGATTTTATACGGAGTTACCAGCCCTGGCCTGAAATCAATCCCAAAAAGGTGAAGGAGGCAGCCGAGCTGATCAACCGTGCGGAAAAGCCATTTGCGCTTGTCGGACAGGGAGTTATCCTGAGCGGTGCGGAGAAAGAATTGAAGTCCTTTCTTGAAAAAGCGGACATACCTGCCGGTTCGACGATGCTGGGCCTGTCCGCCATGCCCTCCGGTTACCGCCTGAATAAGGGCATGCTGGGGATGCACGGAAATATAGGCCCGAACCGCAAAACGAATACCTGTGATGTGCTCATCGCAATCGGTATGCGTTTTGACGACCGCGTTACCGGCGATTTGAAAACGTATGCCCGGCAGGCAAAGATCATACACCTTGACATCGACGCCTCGGAAATGGATAAAAATGTCCGGGCGGATGTAAAGGTGCTTGGAAATGCAAAAGACACGCTGCGCAAAATAACTGCGCTCTTGAATCCGGCAAAACACGAGCAGTGGATCGCGTCTTTTGAGCCGGATGAAGAAGAAGAACGGCAGAAAGTGATAGAAAAGGAAATACATCCGCAGGGAGCCTCTCTCCGGATGGGAGAGGTCGTCCGCAAGGTTTCCGAAGCGACGGGAAACGGGGCTATCCTGGTCACGGATGTCGGGCAAAACCAGCTGATGGGAGTCCGTTACTTTAACTGTACGGAGACGCGCAGCGTCGTTACTTCGGGGGGCCTCGGCACCATGGGATTCGGGCTTCCGGCCGCTATCGGAGCGAAAATCGGCGCCCCGGAACGCACCGTGTGCCTGTTTGTCGGTGACGGGGGACTTCAAATGACGTTGCAGGAACTGGGTACGATCATGCAGGAAAAGCTGGAGGTGAAAATGATCCTGCTGAACAACCACTACCTCGGAATGGTGCGCCAGTGGCAGGAGTTGTTTTTCGACGAGCGCTATTCTGCCACGGAAATGGAAAATCCCGATTTTGTCGCGATTGCCAAAGCGTTCCGGATCGGTGCGCGTGAAGTGAAGAAAAGGGAGGAACTCGATGAAGCCATACGGGAAATGCTGGATTATAAAGGATCCTATCTGCTGGTCGTGGATGTGGAAAAGAGCGGCATGGTCTATCCGATGGTTCCTGCCGGCGGCTGCATAACGGAAATGATTTTTTAACAGAAGGCTTATGAAATCGACAGAAAAGAAAAAGACAACCGGAGAACCGGCGGAAAGGAAACTTTTCACCGTCATTATCTTCTCGGAAAATACGGTGGGATTACTGAATCAGATTACGATTATCTTCACCCGCAGACAGCTGAATATTGAGACCCTTTCGGTCTCGCCTTCCGCCATCGAAGGCATTCATAAATTTACGATTACCACGTTTGCCGACAGGGTGACGATTGAGAAAGTCGTCAAGCAGATTGATAAGCGTGTGGATATCCTGAAAGCGTACTATAATACGGATGAAGACCTGGTTTATCAGGAGATCGCCCTCTATAAACTGAGCACGGCGCTGTTTATCCGGATGGACGGCGTCGAGGAACTGATACGGAAATACAACGCCCGTGTGCTGGAAATAAATGAAGACTGTGTGGTGCTCGAGAAGAACGGGCATTATGAAGACACGCAGGCCTTATTTCGTGAACTGAGCGAACGTACCGGCGTGCTCCAGTTTATCCGTTCCGGACGTATCGCCATCACCAAAAGCAAGGTGGAGCGTTTGAGTGATATGCTTGCAGCAATGGAGCACAAACTGGAGCGGAAAAGATGAATAAACTTGAAAAAACAGGCGTCTTTCATTTTGTAACGGAATCCTGGCTGCTGGATTTCCGGGGCCGTATGACTGTTCCGATGATTGGGAACTGGCTACTGCATGCCGCATCCGGTCATGCTTCACAGCGGGGGTTCGGATTCCGCGACATGACGGAAAAGCATATTGCGTGGGTGCTTTCGCGGTTAGCGATTGAGATAGACCGTTATCCGGCCATGTCGGAGCCTGTCACGTTGTATACCTGGATCGATGAGGTCGGTCGGCTTTTTACGGGCCGCTGCTTTGAACTGGCGGACAGCGCCGGTCTTCCGGTCATACGGGCGCGTTCCGTCTGGGCGGCGATCGACCTGCAGACGCGCCGGCCAACCCCGCTGGATGTCGAGGGGTTAAGCGTTTACGTATCCGACCGCCCGTGCCCGATGGAACGGCCGGGAAAAATCGTTCCCGTCGAAAATCAGACGGAGGGCATTCCCTGTCAGGTGAAATACAGCGACCTGGACATAAACGGACATATCAACAGCATCAAGTATATGGAGCATCTGCTGGACCTGTTTGAACCGGATCTGTTCAGGGAGAAAGAGATCCGGCGTTTCGAAATCGCCTACCTGTCCGAAGGACGGTACGGTATGCCGCTTGCATTGCATAAAAAGGAAATGGATCTGGATAAATATAGCATGGCTGTCAGTCATGAAGGCAGGGCGATCTGCCGGGCGATGGCCGAATGGACGAAGTGACAGTTAATTTTTTTACTAACATAAATATTAAAGAGAATGGCAAAAATGAATTTTGGCGGTGTGGAAGAAAACGTAGTCACCCGCGAAGAGTTTCCTTTGGAAAAAGCGAGAGAGGTAATGAAAGATGAAGTAATCGCGGTTATCGGATACGGCGTACAGGGCCCCGGCCAGGGACTGAACCTTCGCGATAACGGATTTAACGTCATCGTAGGTCAGCGTAAAGGCGCCACCTGGGAAAAAGCGGTCGCCGACGGCTGGGTACCGGGTGAAACGCTGTTTGAAATAGAAGAAGCATGCGAGCGTGCCACCGTTATCCAGTACTTACTGTCCGATGCGGCCCAGATCGCGCTGTGGCCTGTTGTGAAAAAAAACCTCACGCCCGGCAAGGCGCTGTATTTTTCCCACGGTTTTGCCGTGACCTATAAGGAACATACACAGATTGTTCCTCCCCCGGATGTGGATGTGATCCTGGTAGCGCCCAAAGGCTCGGGCACCTCCCTGCGCCGGATGTTCCTTCAGGGGCGCGGACTGAACTCCTCCTATTCCGTTTACCAGGATGCGACGGGGCGCGCCGGAGAACGTGCGGTTGCTTTGGGCATCGGAGTCGGTTCGGGTTATCTGTTTGAAACCACCTTTCAGAAAGAAGTCTATTCCGACCTGACCGGCGAACGCGGAACACTGATGGGAGCGATACAGGGCATTCTGCTGGCGCAGTATGAAGTATTGCGTGAAAACGGACATTCACCTTCAGAAGCGTTTAACGAAACGGTCGAAGAACTGACCCAGTCGCTCATGCCCCTGTTCGCGGAAAACGGGATGGACTGGATGTATGCCAACTGTTCGACAACGGCGCAGCGTGGCGCCCTGGACTGGATGTGGCCGTTCCATGACGCGACCAAACCTGTTTTTGAAAAACTGTACCGGGAAGTAGCCAGCGGAAATGAAGCGCAGCGTTCGATCGACTCAAACTCTCAACCCGATTACCGCGAGAAACTGAATCAGGAACTGGCCTCCCTGCGCAACAGCGAAATGTGGCGTACCGGCGCCGTAGTGCGCAAACTCCGTCCGGAAAACAACTGACAGGCAGCAGAGCGTCCGGACGCCCGGCATAGCCGTCAGCTAAGGGCTGAAAGCCCTGTAAGCAACAGCACAGGGCAGTCGCTCAATGTCGTCAACTTAAGGATTGAGGATGTCTCAAAAGTCAGGATATCCTCGATAATTGAAAGTGCCGTATCATGAAGCGTCCCGAATGAACCTTATTTTCTTACATACCCTTAGTAGCTCAAGTGATTCCTCCTCCCTCTCCCTTATTTTATTTGCGTGAAAATAAGATAAATAAGGGAGGGAGGGGGATGCCTCGAGTACTACTAAGGGTCTTTTCTGAAAATAAGGGAATACTTTTCATATCCTTTTTGTGCCACATCACAATGTAACATCTGCTGCTGACTTGACTTTTGAGACAGCCTCATGGCTTATAATATATTTGGAATACATGATAGTATATTGCATTAATGGTATAAATTTGCAGCAAAAAACAGGATATAATGCAGCAAACGATCATTTAGAATCTCCATTTATCAGTTTTCTCATAGAAGCCTTTTTTTAAAACGTGATTCCTGTTTATAAAAATAATATAATCTTCCGGCCCGTGAAAAACGTTGTTTATATCCGGGATATTTTCGTTTGCCGTGGCTGTATAAATAACCATTCCTAACTTTTTATTTTGAGGATTCGGTAAACAGGTGATCAGTCTTAAGCCGGATTCCGTATATTCACGGTCAGCGATCACCGTATTGCCCTTCATCTCAAAAGGCAGGCCGGATTTGTACTTTTCAATGAACAGGTTATTTTCAACAGCGCCGTAAACAATTAATCCATAATCGGACAAGTCTGCTTTTATCGCTATCGTATCTGGTATAAGCAGTCCCTCCTTAAAAAAACGTTGATGAATAGATTCAACATATTTCTTCGTCCTGTTAAATGATTCATTGTTTAAGCGGTTTGTCGGGTATATGACGGCTATTTTACCGGCCAGGTATGCTTTATTAATGGGTCCCGAAAAAGATGGAACGGACAATGCCATGGCCGTATAATCCGTCTTTGACAGGGAGTCAAAAACAGTTAACAGTTCAGGGATAAAGTCGGAAAAAGTGATTTTTTCACTTTCACGCATATCCTCATACTTTTTTAATTTTTCCAGTACAGGTTCCATGTAGATAAAACTGTTTTCCAATTCATAATTCAATATCCGGTCCGCTTCCTTTTTCCCGATATTGTTTTCTATGAGCCTGACAGTAACGGCACGGGTAATATGTTCGTTTACACAGATATTCCAGTTTCCATAATTTTGCTTAACCATCTCATTTTGTATGGGTTTAAACAGTACAGAAGTTCGCTCTACGGTTTCTACATATTTTTCAACCTCATGATTTACAAATGAATGGCCAAATTCATGCCAAATATAATACATCAGATTCTCTCTGTTTAAATAGGGAATGTTATCCTCTTTCCATTCCAGAGGCAGACAGGCAAAAATATTTTTGCTTCCGTTTTCTGCCGGTATGGAAGGGCCGTAACCCGCACGTAAAAGAGGTGAAAAGACGATGTTATAGCTATTTTGCGAACTGTTAAAATACGCCTCCATCACAGAGATCCAGTCTGTTCCGGACAACCCGGAAACATTCAAGTCAATGATTTGATCATAAAATGATTTGTTCCGGCGCCAGAATTGCCGGAACCGGGTTGTTTTCGCAAATTCATGTATAGCCTTTTGGTAGTTAACCAGGTGTTGCTCTCCCTGCGCCCTGCTGATCAGATAGTCGGAGTAAGGTAAATGAGGCTCACATGCATCGGGTTGACCCAAATGGAGCATAAATTCGATCGGTGCATCATGTGAAAAACCGGTTTCCGCAAGCGTGTCCGTATATGAAACGGCCTGCATCTTGCGGAATGAGGCGAAGTATGCTTCAACGGAACGATAGTAAAAACTGTTTCTTTGAATATTTTGACAGCTCGAAATTCCCTGAATTGCAGTTAACAATTCCATTCGCGGATCAATTGAAACGTTCAATTTACCGACCTGTTTCTGTACAGGTAGAAGGGGCTGGTTGATTGAATTTGAAATCTTATATGAGATTAAATTTACAACCAAAATGACAACAATAATAATAAAAATAGTACTCCTTTTCATTCCCGGATTCGTTAAGCTGTATCACACACGAATATCAAGTTGATTTTAAATTGTATCCCAAAATTACAGCAAAAATTTCAGAACTGCAAACAAATTTCACTTCAACTAATTGAAGAGTCAACTATATTGCAGACCGTTCAAGGCGTGAAGCTGTCGGAAAGTGTTTCCGAATTTAATCATCTGAGAAAGGCCGGATACAGTTTTAAACAGGGACTAACCTTTCAATATAGCATCTTTATCAATGAAATAAGGAAGGGTGTGAAACGTTTGTACTTTTGTTATTCTCAATGATTTGGATTTGCAATTTTACCGGTCTGGAGTTCCTAATTCGCGGCGATTTTTATTTTTTTATTTTTTTATGTTTGATTTGTTTGCAATAAATTAAAAAAATACTCTATCTTTGCCCCGATCAAAAAAATAAGAATGGTTAATAAATAGAAGAACGTGAGACACAGTACATTATTTATACAGGGAACAAAAAATAGAAGGGAATTAGGTTTTTTTATGCCTTTTAATTTGTTTGTTATCAATATATTTACTACTCTCTCTCTCTCTCTCTCTCTCTCTCTCTCTCTCT
>JAISCL010000096.1 GCA_031265585.1 Tannerella sp.
AACACCGTATGGCCGCAACCGAAAAGAAAATAGATTTTTTTGTAAAAACTTCATTACCGCCGGTAGAAGGGATTTTTTACGACGGACAGATTTTCGACGCATATACCTTTGCTTCCGACCTAATAAAATCCGCAAGGAAATCCGTTATCCTGATAGATAATTATGTAGATGAAAACGTTTTGCTACTCCTTTCCAAGCGTGAAAAAAATGTGGATGCGACCATTTATACGGCACAGATTTCATCTCAATTACAGCTTGATTTGCAAAGACATAATACACAGTATCCACCTGTTGACATTAAAATATCGGTGGTGATTTAAAAAGCATGCTGCTATAAACAGATGACAATGAGGGAATAAGTTGTATTTTTGTTAAATGAAAATAAAGATAGAACTGTATTTCCCTCATTGTCAAGGAACAAAATTAAAGAAAAATGGCAGAAAACACTCCGGAAAGCAGAATTATTTGTGCAAAAAATGCGGACGCCAGTTTATCGGCGATCATGCATTGGATTACAAAGGCTGTCATTCATCCCTGATAAAACGCATATTATTGATGATGGTTTGCGGCATTGGAGTTAGAGACATATCTGTAATAGAAGGAATTAGTGTTGTCAAAGTATTGTCGGTACCCGTCAAATCCTCTTATCGAATTACACCGAAATGTCATCATTATGCTTCATTGGAAATAGATGAATTCCGGATCTATGTGGGAAAGAAGAAAAATAAAGTCCGGTTGATTTATGCATACGACAGGGAAACAGGTGAAATTGTATCTTATGTTTGGGGTAAGCGAGACTTGAAGACAGCCGGGAAATTGCGAAAAAACCTCCTTGCGGCAGGAATCAGCTATGATTGTATCTGTACGGATAATTGGGAAAGTTTTATTATTGCTTTTCAGTCAAATAATCATATAATTGGAAAGAAGCACACGGTGGGTATTGAGGGGAATAATTGCCGTTTAAGACACTGTATCAGACGTGCTTTTAGAAAAACTTGCTGCTTCTCCAAAATAATGCGAAACCTCTTAAAAGCATTTAATTTGGCTTTCTTTTATATTACCTCATGTTATACACCCATTGCGTATTTAATATTATAAAGTTCGTTCCGGGCGGCTTTTGAAGCGGCCAAATAGATTCTCGCTTTGAGGGCAAAATGATTTAATTTGTGAGCAAACTTTAATTTTTCCAATTTGACATGTGCCGGGAGCGAAGCAAATAAATGATTACTTTGTGTGGTCACCGTTCTGGCCGGTGATTTGGACAAAGAAGCATTTTGTTTAAGAGATTTGTGATATTCCTCCACACTCCACCGTTTCTTGTAAAGTGTTTTGAACTCCCCTGTGGAAAGTTCCAAATTATTGCTTACCAAATACATTTCTCCCGTTGAGCCGTCTCTGTTTGTAAAAACGAGTTTGCATAAAACAACCGGTATCTCCAAGTCTTTCAGCCATACTTGAACGGGTTGTTCCGGCGTGAGCGATAATTTGTCCAAACTGCTCCACCGGCCTTTATTACGATCGGATGTAGCGAACATGCACTGGCGGTTGCTTTTCTTATCCATCAAAAAATACTTCTTTAATTTATGGATGAAAAGTAAATTGTCCGATGATGAAAACCAACTGTCCGACAATACATATTTAAATACCGGATGCTGTATTTCTCTACTGCCCGGACTATCATTGAGCGCATCATCTCATTCTTGCTTACAGGACTTTGACGTTTCTCCTTGCGTGTTTTTATTTCACAGTAACGAATGGTCTTTTTGACGCATTCGTTACTTACCGCTACACGCTATACCTCCGATCTATTAACCGACTGACTGTGATAAAATGCCGTCAACAGGTTGATGCCCTTTTATTTCGGCCCTTACTGTGATCCCAGTGCCAACAGATTATGTCATTCCCGTCCATGTAAGGCTTGCCGATTATCGTATCGTCAAAGATCAAACAGGCATCCTCCGTTTCATGCAACCGTACCAACGGCTTTACATGGCGCCATAAATCTTTTGACCTAAAATCATGTCCCGACAGCAAACGGCTAATTTTATCATGTGATAATTCTCCCTCAAGCAAGCGGGATAAACCTGTGGCTGTTGCAATGCCCGTACTGCTCAATAAATAATCCGTATATAAATCTAATTGTTGTTCCATCAAACAAAGATACTATCCCTTTTTTATTTGCATTCTTCTGATTGCGTAACATGAGTGATTAATTTCTCGTATTCTAATCTATACTAATTTTTGATGGGTACTTACTTTGGAGAACACCACCAGCGATTTAAGTCATCCCCTGGGTATTCGCAATGACCGCAGAGATGCAGGAGAAAGTGCAGAGAATGCACAGTCCGGCGATTTGATTCCGGGATCCCCGGGCTATTTTTCCACACCGGTATTTGAAAAGTGTGCCGCAAATCAGGCATTTTCCCTTTTCCGCCTGGATTGCGGCACGAATGTTTACGATAAGAATTGTCAGCTTCTTTGTTTCCGGGATATTTATCGACAGATTACCGTGAGAGGCTGTCTCAAAAGCCAGGCAGCCTCTTTTTTTTACCTTATCCGATCAAAAAAGAGTAAAAAAACTTGCAAAAATGTTTGGCTACTTGCAGGATTTTTCGTATATTTACATCTGATAATCAATCATATAATTATATGCAAAGGCCTATATTCAAACAGTATAATCAAGGGCTTGACTGCCTGTTCCCAATCAGGCTGGACGAGAAAATCCCTGCCGATTCGCCCGCACGACCGGTCAGTCAAACAGTTGACAAGCTCGATATTAGCAGGGTTATTGATACTTACAAAGGTGGCGGAACTACCTCCTGCCACCCGCGAATGATGCTCAAAGTA
>JAISCL010000099.1 GCA_031265585.1 Tannerella sp.
TAACCGGTGATGGCGCCCAGGATACCGCCTGCCGATGCCGGGTTACAGTCCGAATCCTGTCCGCAGCGGGTAGCAATATCAATGGTTTTGAAGAAATCGCCGTTTCCATAAAGCAACCCGATGATGATGTAGGCGCTGTTGATCATGGCGTCGATGTTGAACGGTACGAAGACGCCATCGGGGCAGCCGGTATCCGAGCTCCATTTTTTCTCACATTCGAACCATGTACGTTTCCAGTCATCCGGAAACTCCCTGTGCCAGTTGATGACATCGTTCATGCATTGATAGTAAAGGCTCTGCTCGGGAATGGTTTGAAGCGCTTCGGTTACTACAAACTCAATGTTGTCCGACACAAACGCCAGCGCATACATTGCTCCTACGTATACTCCGCCATACCAGCCGTCGCCGCAGTTCATGATATGGCCGATCCTGTCGGATATTTCCGAAGCAGTGTTGGGCATGCCCGGCGACATCAGTCCCGCATAATCCGCTTCAATCTGGTAGTCGATGTCATCGGCATGCGGGTTGTTAAGCCAATGCCCGGAGGCAGGCGGCATAATGCCTTGCAGGATGTTGTAACGGGCTGCCTGATTGGCATGCCAGAGCTTGTATCCGGCTTTGGCAAAAGCCATGGCAAAGGAATCGACGGGGGCATCCGGTCCCAGGCGGTCGAACACATCCACAAACGTTAAGTCCATGTAGATGTCGTCATACAGGCCCGGAACATTTTCGTACCACCACTTGATGTAACCGTCATGCCATTCGACGGGTGTGTAATCCTGGATCATAGTGCCGTTGAACCTGAATTCGGTGGGGCCTCCGTAGGTGCATCCGATCGTTTGCCCGGCCCAGCCGCCTTTGATCTTGTCCATCAGTTTTGCTTTGGTGAGGGTGATTTGGAGAGGCATGTCCGGTTTGCCGGTTTTTGATGCCGGGGGCCGGTTGCATGCCGCCGGAATCAGGCAAATGAATAATGTTAAAATGACAGTTTTTTTCATCGTGTATGGCTTTAAATAGTCACGAGCAAAGATACTCTGTCTGTAATTATTGTGCAACTAAAAATGAAAAATAAAAAGATGGGGGCCGGTGATACACTCCAATGCTGCGTTGGTAAAAAAGGTTCAAATTTTAATTGAAAATGGAGAATGACCGTAATATGCTGTTGGCTGTAATGAAAAAAATAATTAGCTTTGCATGAATTTAATTTTATAAAATGATCCGAATGATGAAGATAAAAAAACTGCCCGTGGGAATACAGACGTTCGAAAAGATTCGCAGTGACGAATACCTGTATGTGGATAAAACGGAATACATTTACCGCCTGGTTACAGGCGGGACTGTTTATTTTCTGTCGCGTCCCCGCCGCTTTGGAAAATCGCTGACATTAAGCACGCTTGACGCATTGTTTTCGGGACGGGAAGAACTGTTTAAAGGACTTTATATCCATGATAAATGGGACTGGAACCGAAAATATCCCGTCATTCGGATAGACTGGTCGAAAATAAGACACGGGACACCGGAAGAACTTGAACGGAGTTTACTCACACATTTGAAAATCATAGCCCGTAAGAATCAAATGGAGATGCTATCCGAATACGCCTCCGATTATCTTGGAGAATTAATCGAGGAATTGCACCGGAAAACCGGCGAGCAGGCTGTCATACTGGTAGACGAATACGATGTGCCGATACTTGATGCCATCGGCAAGTCGGGTGAAGAAATAGAGGCCATGCAAAAAGCGCTTCATAGTATTTATAAAGTACTGAAAGGCACCGATGAACATATCAAATTCATCTTCCTGACCGGCATTTCGAAGTTCGCAGGTTTATCGATTTTTTCGGCATTGAACAATCTCAAAGATATTACCCTGTCGGAAGAATATGCTGCCATTTGCGGCATAACGCAGGAGGAACTGGAAAGCAATTTTTCGGAGTATTTGGATGCTGTGGCGGAGAAATTATCCTCCACACGCGAAAAACTGCTGGATGATATCCGCCATTGGTACAATGGCTATTCGTGGGACGGAAAAACTTCCGTTTACAATCCGTTCAGTGTTTTGCTTTTTTTTGGTGAGAAAGAATTTAAAAGCTACTGGTTCGCAACCGGCACACCCACTTTTCTGATCACATTACTCAAGGAACGCAACAGCGTCGAATCGTTTTTACAGCCTGTTCATGCGAGTGAAGCCGTATTCAGCCGTTACAACCCCGAACGTCTCGAAACTATCCCCCTGCTGTTCCAGACCGGATATCTGACCATAAAGGAAATTCCAAAAGACGGTGACAATAAATCTGTTTACACGTTTGAGCCGCCGAACGAAGAAGTCCGTGATGCTTTTGTCAGCCATTTGTTCGGAGCATACAGCGAACTGGAGATGGATGAAATGACCAAATTACATGCCGATATGCAACATCAGCTAAAGACCGGCGATTCCGAAGGCCTCGAACGGAGTTTGAAGGCGATGATAGCGCGCGTACCTTATCAGCTGCACATCGAAGAAGAAAAGTATTACCATTCTTTGCTGCTCGTATGGCTACACTTTTTGGGATTTAAGCCCCAGGGAGAAATATCCACCAATATCGGACGGATTGACGCCGTATGGAAACTGCCGGAGATGACCGTTATCGCCGAAGTCAAATACAGCGCCAAAAAATCTTTTCTCGGCAAACTGCTCCACAAAGCGTCAAAGCAAATCTACGACCGGAAATATTACGAAGCCTGGCGCAACGAACCCGGCAAAATTGTTCTTGTCTCGATTGCCTTTTCGGGACGGGAAGTTGGCTGCCGGATTGAAATGTTGAACAATTCATAATTAAGGAATCATGAATACAGAAAAATTACTTGGTTCCCGATAAAAATTTTCGGATGATGAAAATGTCGACTATTCCTTTGATAACAAGGGTAGTTATGGCATGAAGCAATATCAGTATCATAACCAAATTTCGTTTATTTGGTATTGTTAAATTGGCATAGATTCGATAAAACCATATAACTGAAAAATAACAGTTTAAATCTCAAATTTTGTCCAAAAACCATATGAATTTAACAATACCTGATTATTATATTGATTCAGAAACATTATCTCTTGATGCACTTGAAATAGCGTGGAGGTCAAAAGATAGTCAAGAATTTTGTCAATTGGTTATAAAAAATTTATGGGAAATTACAGAACGAAATTTGAATAATATAAGGGATTATATTAAAGGAGAACTATCGGTAAAATTTCATAATTTATTTGACGAATTAATGCAGAAAAAGGTTGTGATACATTCGGAATACTTTCAAAATGATATAACAAAATGTATCAATGACGTGCGAGCAAGTTTTAGTCAGAAACTATTAAAAATCGAAGGTTGGTTTCATATTCAGGAATCAAAGTTTGACGATTTCAATTTGCAGAATTTAATCCAGGGCAACCGCATCAAATTTTCAAGAGTTTTTTTAGGTAGCCTATATCCAATGCAGCTTTATAAAGTCTCTTCCTAATGCTGTGTTTATCTTTCTGCTCGGATACGATGTGTAGAGC
>JAISCL010000132.1 GCA_031265585.1 Tannerella sp.
AAAGCACTTTAACTGTCTATTTTCGTCTATCCCAGTTTCATATAGACATTTATTTTTTCATAATCGACTGACTTGTAGCAATCCATCAGTTTTTGTCGGGATGACAGGATTTGAACCTGCGACCACACGCCCCCAGACGCGTACTCTACCGGGCTGAGCTACATCCCGTTTATTTTTTTGCGCTGCAAAATTACATAAAAATTTTAGATTTCCAAGCGCAAGGGGAAAAATGTATTTGAATAAGGAGCATGAATAGCCGGATATGAACATTATTCCGGCAAGTTTTATGGGAAAAGCATGTGGCCGGGATGTGCACAAAATTGATTATCAATCACTACTGACCGACAAAAAAATACTATTCCATAAAAGACGAGCGACCATTACTGGTCGCCCGAAAAGTTGTAACTTTGTAATTGCATAAACAAACCTTACAACGATGGGTAAAGATAGCACAAAAAATTTAGTCGGTCAGCCGATATTTAAACAAATCGTAAAAATACTGCCACGGGAGAAGTTTGACCTTTTGGTTGCACAGCAGAAGAGTGATCGGTATTACAAGACATTTTTCTCATGGGAGCAGTTGATAACCTTGCTCTTTGGGATATTTTCCCGTTGTGATTCGATGGGCGAAGTATGTGACGGGATGCGCGCGCTGGAAGGGAAACTCAACTATTTTGGTATGGACGCATCACCCGCCAAAAGCACTGCGGGCGATGCCTTGCGCGACCGCAACAATGAACTTTTCAAGCTGTATTATTTTGCCTTGATTGCTCATT
The DNA here is from genome assembly GCA_031265585.1 of Tannerella sp. Taxonomy (GTDB): domain Bacteria; phylum Bacteroidota; class Bacteroidia; order Bacteroidales; family Tannerellaceae; genus Tannerella. Next base: position 777 of record JAISCL010000132.1, read on the forward strand.
TTTCGCCTCTTTTGTCGGTCAGCCGGAAAAAGGATGTGAGTTTCGAGCAGTTTTACGTATTCGATTCGACTACGGTAAGGCTGTTTTCGGATATAATGAAAGGCGTTGGCCGTAATCCGAAAGATGAAGGGAAGAAGAAGGGCGGTTTGAAAGTTCACATGCTGACCGGCGTACATGCCGATACAGCGGTCTATGCCACTATCAGCGAGGCGAAAATGCACGACCGCAAATTCCTGGATAAACTGGATTTTCTGCAAAAGGGCAGTATGATCGTTTTCGACAGGGCATACAATTACTATCGCCGGTTTGCCCGGTGGACACAGGAAGGGATAAATTTTGTCTGCCGCTTGAAAAGCGGAGCAAAATACGACGTACAGGAAGTTCTTTTTGAGAAAAAACAGGGTAAGGATGAGTTTGGAGTTTATAAAGTGGAACATATTCATTTGCAGTATAAGGGAGATAACCGGAAGATCGAGAGGTTTTGTCTTCGGCTTGTATATTACAAAGACGAAAAGGGGCGGAAGTACAGGTTTATTACCAATAACTGGGAAATTACGGATGAAGAAGTAGCACTGACTTATAAATATCGCTGGACAATCGAATTGATGTTCAAGAAATTAAAACAGAATTTTCAGTTGCACTTTTTTTATTCCGACACCGAAAACGGTATAAAGACACAGGTTTGGTGTACCCTGATAGCCCACCTGCTTCTGACCGTTGTGAAGCAGCTGTCTAACAGTGAGAAGGCATTCTCAACAATAGCTGCACTTGTGCGTATACATTTGATAGCCCACCTGGATTTGACTTGGGTAGTAACCGAAGGAAGGCGAGCATACGTCAAACGTCACAAAGTCAAAAGTAGGGGACCCACAGCGATACAATTGTCTATTTTTTAGGAGGGGTAACTTTTTTAAGAATAAAAATAATATTTATAACACATTGTCTATAAGTAATATATAAATTAAAACTGATACTTTTTAAAGTTTGTCGGTCAATAGTGATTAAATTTATTAAGTAAGAAACAATGAAAAAATATATTTATGAAAAAGAGATTGAAAGTTTTTGGATGGATATGCGGCATCATGGCCGTTTTTGCAGGGTGCGGGGAAAAGGACATCCGTTTATCACCGTCGCCGCATGACCTGGTATACAGTTCGCTGGCAACCAGCTGGGACGAGGCTGTTCCTTTGGGTAATGCCATCTCCGGGCGTAACGACGCTCCGGGGCGAACCGATGGCGGGATGGGTACAGTATGCGATGTCGCCTACCGTATCGGCCTGGCTTTCGCAGCATTTCTATTTACACTGGCAATATTCGCAGGACAGGGAGTTTCTGAAAGACCGCGCCTATCCCTATCTTCGCGAAGTAGCCGTATTTCTCGACAGTATTTCCGTGCGCGATGCGGACGGCAGGCGGAAACTGCCCATCTGCGCAAGTCCTGAAATCTACGACAATTCGCTGAAAGCATGGTTTCTGACCATGACCAACTATGATTTGGCGCTGATCCGTTTTGTCTATACGGCGGCGGAAGACTGCGCACGGGAACTGGGACTGAACGGTGAAGCCGACAGGTGGCGCACGATCCTGTCGGAATGGCCCTCTTTTGACCTGGACGATGACCGTGCGCTCACGTTTGCCAAAGGTTTTCCTTACAACGAATCGCACCGGCATTTCTCCAACCAGATGGCCATTCACCCGCTGGGGCTGATTGACCGGAGCAAGGGAGAAACCGACCGGCAAATCATTGACGCCACGATCCAAAAACTGGACGACGTGGGACCCGCCCACTGGTGCGGCTATTCCTACAGCTGGCTCGGCAATATAAAAGCCCGAAACATGGACGGCGAAGGCGCTGCCAAAGCATTGAAAATATTTGCAGAACATTTCTGTCTGCCCAACACGTTTCATGCCAACGGCGACCGGACCCGGCAGGGATATTCCAATTATACCTACCGTCCGTTTACGCTCGAAGGTAATTTTGCTTTTGCCTCCGGCATCCACGAAATGCTGATACAAAGCCATACGGGCATTGTCCGGCTGTTTCCTGCGATTCCCGCGTCCTGGAAAGACGTTTCGTTTGAGCGGCTGCGTACAGTGGGCGCATTCCTCGTTTCGGCTCAGCGAAAAGACGGCAAGGTATCGTCTATTACAATCGAATCGGAAAAGGACGGCGTTCTCCGGTTGGCAAAACCCGGCGACGGACAGTACACTGAAGCCGGCGGAAAAACACTTGATGATGAAAACGGCGTCTGGAACATTGAAATGAAGGCCGGCGAGAAGATAAGAATAGCGTGTAAAGTAATGACAACCGAATGAAATGTATCGAAATTGAAAGAATATTAATAATTTAATAAAGTTTATTACATATGAAAGTTATATTTTTAAGCTGCATTGCAGCGTTTATCCTGACAGTCGTTCCCGCAGGAGCGCAAAACAAGTTGACGGTCAATGCCGATCAGGGCAAAGAGACCATCAGTAAACATATTTACGGACATTTCTCCGAACATCTCGGTCACTGCATCTACGGCGGTTACTGGGTGGGCGAAGATTCTCCGATTCCCAACACGCGCGGCATCCGTAACGACATCGTGCAGGCGTTGCGGGACATTTCAATCCCGAATCTTCGCTGGCCCGGCGGCTGCTTCGCCGACGAATACCACTGGATGGACGGCGTCGGGCCGCGCAGTCAGCGTCCGAAAATGATAAACACGCACTGGGGCGGCATGACGGAAGACAACAGTTTCGGCACGCACGAGTTCCTCGACCTCTGCGAACAACTGGGTTGCGAGCCGTACATCTGCGGCAATGTGGGCAGCGGAACGGTGGAGGAAATGTCGAAATGGGTGGAATACATTACCTTCGGCGGCGAAAGCCCGATGGCCAACCTCCGCCGTCAAAACGGACGCGAAGAACCCTGGAAAGTGAAATTCTGGGGCGTCGGCAATGAGAACTGGGGCTGCGGCGGCAATATGACAGCCGATTTCTACACCGACCAGTACCGCCGTTACGCTACTTACTGCCGCAACTACGGCGACAACCGCCTCTACAAAATTGCCGGCGGCGCAAATGGCGCCGACTACAATTGGACGGAGGTAATGATGAAGCAGGCTGCCGGACAGATGCAGGGTTTGTCTTTACATTATTACACCGGCGGCACAGGCTCCGCCACAGAGTTCGACGAAGCGAAATATTTCACTACCATGCAGAGAACCCTGTTTATGGAGGAACTGCTCGCCAAACATTCGAACATCATGGACAGATACGACCCGCAAAAACGTGTCGGACTGATTCCAGACGAGTGGGGAAACTGGCACAGCGTCGAACCCGGCACGAATCCCGGATTTCTGTATCAGCAAAACACTTTGCGTGACGCTATTGTCGCCGGAATCAATCTCAACATCTTCAATGCGCATTGCGACCGCGTGAAAATGACAAACATCGCCCAGACCGTCAATGTCCTGCAGGCCGTTATTCTGACAGATAAGGAAAAGATGCTGCTCACGCCGACTTACTGGGTGTATTATTTATATAAGGTACATCAGGATGCTACTTTATTGCCCGTTTTGCTCACGTCCGACACGTACGAACTGAACGGCAAAAAGATAGACGCCGTTAATGCTTCGGCATCCAAAGACGCTTCGGGGAAAATCCACATTACGCTGGTAAACATCGACCCGAACAAAATGCAGACAATTGAAACTGAACTGCGGGGCGTAACAGCGAAAAAGGTTTCCGGTAAAATCCTGACTTCCGCTAAAATCAATGACCACAATACTTTTGAAAACCCGGACGCGGTTGCGGTCAAAGATTTCAAAGATGCGAAACTGTCCGGTGGAAAACTGAATGTTACTTTGCCGGCTAAGTCGGTAGTATTACTGGAAATAGAATAGAAAATTGAATGAATGATTTAAGAGCAAATGAAAAGAAGTATTTTATTTTTTATGCTGATGACAGCCGTTTCGTTATACGGTTATGGACAGCAGACGGGCGCCGGTCAGTGGAGCGTCGAAACATTCGATCAGGAATGGTCGCCGACAGTTAAAATCGACGCATCACAGCGCGGAGCAGAAATATCGCCGTTCATTTACGGACAGTTTATTGAACACATGGGTAATTGCATTAATGGCGGTATCTGGGCGGAAATGCTCGAAGACCGGAAATTCTTTTATCCTGTCGGGGATAAGGAATCGCCGTGGAAACCCGTTTATGACTGCAATCTCCGCATGAGCGAACAGCAGGCGTTTGTCGGAAAACATTCGCCGGAATCGTTCACGACGGAAAATGAAGAACCGCGCTGGCTCGGCGTCCGGCAAAACGGGCTGGCTGTACGGAAAGGGAAAAAGTATGTCGGTTACGCCTGGGTCAAGCCGTCCGAAGGTATTCAACGGATCGAAGTTCATTTTCACTGGAGCGACAGAAAAGAAGATCACAGGGCTTTCAAAATGCCGGTCAAGGTTGGAGATTTCTATAAGATCGAATTTATTTACAAACCGGGCGACGATTTCGACAATGTGATGCTTGAAATTGCCGCATTCGGCAAGGGAACGTTTACGGTCGGCTGCGTCAGTCTGATGCCGTCCGATAACGTGAACGGTATGCGCGCCGAGACGCTGGAACTGTTGAAACGGCTTAATTCGCCGGTTTATCGCTGGCCCGGCGGGAATTTTGTGAGCGGATACGACTGGAAAGACGGCGTCGGCGAGCGTGATAAGCGCCCGCCGCGCAAGAATCCGGCTTGGAGGGGTGTTGAGCCGAATGATCTTGGTATCAATGAGTTTTTCACCTTTTGCAGGATTCTTAAAACGGAGCCGTACATCGTTGTCAATACCGGCAACGGCAATGTCGAAAATGCGGTACAGGAACTCGAATACATCAATGGCAGCGCCCAAACGCCCATGGGTAAGCTCCGCGCCGGACACGGTTTTCCCGAACCATACAAGGTAACATGGTGGGGTATCGGTAACGAGATGTACGGGGATTGGCAGATCGGTCATATGCCGGTTGAGCAATACGTCGAAAAACACAAGGCCTTTGTGGAGGCTCTCCGGGCAAAAGACCCGAAAGTGAAGGTGATTGGCGTTGGCGCTGTTGGAAAATGGAACGAGACGTTTCTGTCAGGAACCGCAAAACACCTTGATTTAATCAGCGAACATTTTTACGTTAGAACGCCAAAAGAAAACGTAACGGAGTATGTCCGGCAAATCCCGAATGCAGTAAAACGGATTGCCGACGCTCATCGAAAATACCGGAAAGAACTGCAAAATTTCAGGGATGTTACGGTTTCGATTGCGATGGACGAATGGAATTACTGGCCTAAAACACCGGAAGTTTTCGGTGAAGTCGGTCTCCGGCTTGGCATGAAGGACGGTCTCGGAATTGCGGCGGGACTTCACGAGTATGCACGGCAGTCGGACATGTATTTCATGGCAAACTATTCAATGCCTGTCAATGTACTCGGCTGTATCAAAGCAAGCAAAACCGCCGCCAAAATGGAAACGACCGGACTTGTTCTGGAACTTTACCGTAAGCATTTCGGCAATCTGCCGGTCAAAACGGAAACGGATTTATCGAACGGAAACCCTGTCGATATTCAGGCGGCACTGTCCGGCAATACGCTGACCCTTGGGATAATCAACACACTGGGTCGCGATGTTACAATAAAATTGGACATCCAAAACTTTGACGTGTCCGGCAAAAATCCAGGCCGGTTTGAAATTATCGATCCCGAAAATGACCCCAACGGTTTCAATGACCCGGATCAGCCGTACCGAATTGAAATCAAAGAAACGAAAGATGCGGTATCCAAGGGTCAGGTCATCGTCAAACCGTATAGCGTAACGTTACTGAAATTCAATGGTTCTATCAGGACAAACAAAATAAATTAAAGCAATGAGAAAAGGTATTTTACTATTCATGACACTGTTCCTTTGTATCGCGATGCAGGCGCAAAACAGCTTAACGGTCAATGCCGATCAGGGCAATGATCTCCGCTGGCAAAACGGCGTGCTGTATTTCGAAAATAAGGTGGTCGGCAAACTGTCGGGCGAAATGAGCGACGGGATTACCGTTGTTTCCGAAACGCTCAGTCCGCTCGGAGACAACACGTTCAAAATTGTCCGTACTTACCGGGCGGAAAAAGACATGAACGATGCCCGGATTTGCTTCGATTATGTTCACAGCGGAAAAGCAAATTTTTGGATGATACCTTCCGTGTCCTATAACGGAAATCAATGGGGACGCGGCAAAGAACCGAAAAGAGCGGAAGAAAACGGAGTGTTCCGCACATTCTCATTCCGCCGCACTCCCATTCCGGGCTGCACTTATTCGGAAAGCGACCGGTTTGCCGTGGCGGTGTGGAGTGACAATCCGAAACTCGAATCTCAGCATTTCTCCTGCTGCATCATGCCGGAAAAAGAGCAGATAAGGCACCGCATTATTCTGCCGGAAGAGGAAATGCCGAGCATGTACAGCGCTCGGGATCGCTATGCGGACGGTTATCAAAAACATGTCCAACTGAAAAAAGGCGACACAATTACCCTGACGTTATACCTCGCCGTCAACGCCGTCGAACCCCATCACCGGGCGATGCGTCATTTCATGCGCAAAGCATGGGCAATTGCAGACAAACCGGTTGTCTCTGTTTTCGACACCAAAAAAATCTGGGAACTGGGCATTCGCTACGCCACCGAATCGCTTTGGGTTGAAAAAGGTTCGTTTAAAGGATTCAGCCTCGGACTGATTACCGATGGCGAAAAAGGCTGGAAACAGGCTGAGGGGTACGAAATCGGCTGGTGCGGGCAAAATGCATCGCTGGCCAATTCGCTGCTGACCGACTATCTCAAAAATCGCGGCGCCGAATCGCTGAACAAAGCATTGGCTGCACTTGACAGTTGGGCAAGCGCCTGTCCGCTGTCCAACGGCCTGTTTATTACGCATTACAATCAGATTCTGGATCACCGGAATGACGGCATAATGGACGCCTGCAATCTGGGTACAGCCGCGTTGAATTTCTTTGAAGCCCGCGATCTGACACGCGCTTCCGGTATAGACAGGCCTCAGTATGAACATATTGCCTACGGTATTTGCGACTTTGTCAAAGCAGACCAGCAGCCCGAAGGCGTGTATGCGCGGGGATGGACGCAGGACGGGAAATATTATGTTCGCGAAGGCACTATCGGCTGTTTCCTGGTTCCCCCGATGCTGGAAGCTTACCGGCGTTCGGGTGATTCGACGTATCTCGCTTCGGCGACAAAAGCGTACGATTATTACCTGAAAGGTTTGAACACCGACGGATACACCACAGCCGGCTCGCTGGATACATGGTGTATCGACAAGGAATCATCAGTGCCGCTGTTACAGTCGTCGCTGATGCTTTATGAAATAACCGGCAGTCCTGCTTATCTGGATAATGCGGTGTCGGTATCGTATTACCTTTCGACCTGGCTATGGCATTATCAGGGGATCTATCCCGAAAATGACAACTTTACGGTGTACCGTTACAGTACGTTCGGCGCCACATCCGTTTCCGTCCAGCATCATCACCTGGATCCGTATGCATTAGCGTGGGTAGCTGACTGGATAAAACTCGCCAACCTGACGGGCGACAGTCAATGGAAAGAAAAGGCGCTGGCAATCTGGCAAAACGGATGCCAGTTAGTGTCTGACGGGACGCTGGAAATCAACGGACGCATCCGTCCCGCCGGTTCCCAGAACGAAGCGTTTTTTGAATCTGACTGGTTCGCAGGGTCAAGCAGGGAACGTATCAACACGTGGTTAGTGGCATGGCCCGGAGCGCTTCGCCTGGAAACATTACGCCGGTTGAATGATTCATTTATTAATATATAAACAGTATGAAAGTTATATTTTTAAGCTGCATCGCAGCATTTATCCTGACAGGCGTTCCCGCAGGAGCGCAAAACAAATTAGTTGTCAATGCCGATCAGGGCAAAGAGACCATCAGTAAACACATTTACGGGCATTTCTCCGAACATCTTGGGCGCTGCATCTACGGCGGTTACTGGGTGGGCGAAGATTCTCCGATTCCCAACACGCGCGGCATCCGTAACGACGTTGTGCAGGCTTTGCGCGACATTTCAATCCCGAATCTTCGCTGGCCCGGCGGCTGCTTTGCCGATGAATATCACTGGATGGACGGCATCGGGCCGCGCAGTCAGCGTCCAAAGATGGTAAATACGCACTGGGGCGGCGTGACGGAAGACAACAGTTTCGGTACGCACGAGTTCCTCGATTTGTGTGAACAGCTGGGTTGCGAGCCGTACATCAGCGGCAATATGGGTAGCGGTACGGTGGAGGAAATGTCGAAATGGGTAGAATACATTACCTTCGGCGGTGAAAGCCCAATGGCTAACCTTCGCCGTCAAAACGGACGCGAAGAACCGTGGAAAGTGAAATTCTGGGGCGTCGGCAACGAAAGTTGGGGTTGTGGCGGCAGAATGACAGCCGATTTCTATGCCGACCAGTACCGCCGTTATGCTACCTACTGCCGCAACTACGGCGACAACCGCCTCTATAAAATCGCCTGCGGCCCCAATGACTCCAATTACAGCTGGACGGAAACCCTGATGAAAAATGTCGGACGGCAGATGCACGGTTTGTCACTGCATTACTACACCATTCCCACCGGGAACTGGGATAAAAAAGGCTCGGCCACCCAATTTGACGAAACCGAATATTTCAATACCATCTCCAATACACTTTTCATGGAAGAATTGATTACCAAACATTCGATTATCATGGACAAATACGATCCGCAAAAACATATCGGACTGATAACCGACGAGTGGGGCGTCTGGACGGATGTCGAACCCGGCACCAATCCCGGATTTCTGTTTCAGCAAAACTCTTTACGCGATGCGATCGCCGCCGCCGTCAACCTGAACATCTTCAATGCGCATTGCGACCGCGTGAAAATGGCAAATGTCTCTCAAACCGTCAATGTAGTACATTCCGTTATCCTTACCGATAAGGAAAAAATGCTGCTCACGCCGACTTACTGGGTGTACCGGTTATATAAGGTACATCAGGACGCCACTTTGTTGCCGGTTTTGCTCACGTCCGACAGGTACGAACTGAACGGCAAAAAGATGGACGCCATTAATGTTTCGGCTTCCAAAGACGCTTCGGGAAAAATCCACATTACGCTGGTAAATATCGACCCGAACAGAACGCAGACGGTCGAAACGGAACTGCGGGACGTCACAGCAAAAAAGGTATCGGAGAAAGTCCTGACTTCCGCTAAAATCAATGACCATAATACTTTTGAAAACCCGAATACGGTTGCGGTCAAAGATTTCAAAGATGCGAAACTGTCCGGCGGAAAACTGAATGTTACTTTGCCGACAAAATCGGTAGTATTGTTAGAACTTGAATAGAAAATTGAATAAATAATTTAAGAACAAATGGAAAGAAAAGATTTGGTATTGACAGCGGCTGTGCTTTTACTGGCAGGCCTCTTTTGCCTGAATACCCAGTGCGGGCGACATAAAACAAAAATCCCAACGGAAAAAGACATGGGCGCTTACCTGTTTGTCTATCACAAAGAGCATACGCATAGCCTGTACTTCGCATTAAGCGACGACGGATATACGTTTACCGACGTTAACGGTGACAGGCCGATTGTCGGCGGCGATACGATAGCGCTGCAAAAAGGCATTCGCGACCCGCAAATCACACGTGGGAAGGACGGCGCTTTCTATATTGCAATGACCGACTGCCATGTTGACGGCAAAGCAGCGGGCTATCGCACGACGCGATGGGAACGCGACGAAAAAATATACGGCTGGGGCAATAACCGCGGCTTTGTGCTGATGAAATCGTTTGATCTGATTCACTGGACACACAGCAATGTGACTGTTCAGGATTTGTTTCCCGACCTGGAAGTGTCCTGTGCCTGGGCGCCGCAAACCGTCTACGACCCCGGGGAAGACAAAATGATGCTCTATTTCACGTTGAGGCTCGGCATAATGGGGAAATCGAATCTCAGACTCTATTATGCTTATACGGACGACGGTTTTACAACGCTACTTACCCGTCCCCAACTGCTTTTTGACTATCCCGATTCGTCCGTTAACATTCTGGACGGCGATATCACGCCCCTGCCCGACGGACGTTTCTGCCTGATGTACGTGGCAGGGAAAAAAATTCCCGGCGGCATCGAGATGGCGTTTTCCAACAAAATCAACGGCGACTACGTATATCAGCCGGGCCGGGTTGACTTCGAGCCGCTCGGTTGCGAAGCCCCCAACGTATGGAAGCGTATCGGCGAAGACAGATGGGTGCTGATGTACGATGTTTACGGCGTCAAACCGCACAACTTCGGTTTTGCCGAGACAACCGACTTTAAAACTTTTACCAATATCGGACATTTCGATGCAGGCGTGATGCGACGGACTAATTTTTCCACTCCGCGCGAAGGCCCGGCAGGCGTCTATTCCGCTCAAAAACATGGAGCAGTGATTCAAGTAACAAAAGAGGAAGCCGGACGACTGGCGGAATATTATAAGAGAAATAACAATTAATTAAATTATAAACAGGATGAAAAGAAGCATTTTATTTTTTATGCTGATGATGGCCGTTTCGTTATACGGTTATGGACAGCAGACGGGCATCGGCGGAAAAACACTTGATGATGAAAATGGCGTCTGGAACATTGAAATGAAGACCGGCGAGAAGATAAGAATAACATGTAAAGTGATGACGACCGAATGAGATGTGTCGAAATGGAAAGAATATTAATAATTTAATAGAGTTTATTTACGTAAGTAGTTACGACAATTTATATTACATTTGCAGAAAAAATAATAAAACCTTTAGAAAATGAAAACTGCAGAAGAAATAAGAAACCTGATTTTGCAAGGCGAATCGACTACTGTTCAGTTCAAAGTACGTATTGATGATGTGTATAAAATTGGAATGGAAATGGTTGCTTTTTGTAATACGCAAGGCGGGATGTTAATGGTGGGCATTGACGATAAAACCGGTAAAATCAAGGGAATGTCTTTTGCAGAGATTCAAGCGACGAATGCTTTACTTGCCAATGCCGCTTCCGAAAATGTGAAACCTGCAATCGTGATTAAAACAGAAACAGTCAATGTTCATGGACAAAATGTTATAGCGGTTACGATTCCACAAGGCAAGGACAAACCATACAAAGATAATAAAGGTATTATATGGGTTAAAAACGGTTCTGATAAGCGCAAAGTATTTTCCAACAGTGAATTACGTGTAATGATGCAAAGTTGTGGCAATCTCTCTGCCGATAAAGACAGTGTTGAAGGAACTTCGTACAATGATATTTCCGAGCCGATCTTGAAAACTTTTCTTTACAAACGTTATACGGAAGAATTAACAAGTGCCGGTATTTTCAGTCATTTGGTTCAGACTACCGAAATTGAAGATATTGTAAAAGCAATAGATATAAATTTCACTGTTGAAAAGCTGTTGAAAAACATTTCATTGATGGACAACGCCGGACAACTTACATTATCAGGTTTGTTACTGCTCGGTAAAAGCATACAGCGATATCGACCTGTGTTTACAATCAAATGTATTTCGTTTGTTGGTAATAGCGTAGCAACAAACGAATTTCGTGATAAAATGCCTGACAGAGAAGTAGAAGGTAATTTGCTTGTACAATACAATGCGGCTATTTCGTTTATTAATCGCAATCTGAAAACCATACAGGTGGAGGAGGAATTTAACAGTGCAGGACAATTGGAAATCCCACTCGAAGTATTTGTAGAAACACTCACAAACGCATTGATTCACAGGAATTATTATATTAATGCACCTGTTCGTCTGTTTATTTTTGACCACAGAATAGAGATACATTCGCCCGGTATTCTTCCCGATTCGGTTACAGAAGAAACTATTAAACAGGGCATTTCCATTCCTCGAAACCAGTTATTGTTTAATAATGCCATACATATTCTGCCTTATACAGGTATAGGTAGCGGCATGGTGAGAGCAATGCAATGTTATGATAAACTCTTTTTCAAAAATAACTTTGTGACAGAAGAATTTGTAATTACAATAATGAGGAAAGAAATTGCAGATGATATAGTTGTCACGAAAATTGCAGATGTAAACGATGAAAGTGCAGATGTAAACGATGAAAATGCAGATGTAAATGATGAAAGTGCAGATGTAAATGATGAAGATGCAGATGTAAATGATGAAAATGCAGATGTAAAATTATCTTCTCTACAAGCGAAAATGATTGAACTGATAAAATTGGATGGTCAAATTTCTCAAAAAGAAATAGCAAAAAGATTAAATGTAAATAGAACAACAATTTATCGTAATATTGAAAAACTTAAAAAACAAGGTATTATTGAACATTTCGGTTCTGACAAAACAGGCGGATACAGAATAACGGGAATGAGCGTGTAAATTTCAAAAGTGAATGAGAGGAAGGCGTGATGCAACGGATTGATTTTCCCGTTCCGCGCGAAGGCCCGGCAGGCGTCTATTCCGCTCAAAAGCACGGAGCCGTGATTCAACTGACAAAAGAAGAAGCCGGACGACTGGCGGAATACTGTAAGAGAAATAGCAACATTAATTAAATGATAAACAGGATGAAAAGAAATATTTTATTTTTTATGCTGATGATATCCGTTTCGTTATACGGTTATGGACAGCAGACGGGTGCCGGCGGAACAGAACAATTGCTCGCCGGTCAATGGAGCGTCGAAAAAGCCAATGACTGGTACGCGAAACAAAAATGGATTGTCGGATGTAATTTTTTGTCGTCAACCTTATGACCCATCTGGAAAGATTTTTAGCAACGGTGGAACGCCGTCCGACAGACCGTCCGGCCACTTGGCTGGGGATTCCCGACCCCGGAGCCTGTCCGCAACTGTTCGACTATTTTGGCGTGAGCGACATACGGGGGCTAAAGGCACGCCTGGACGACGATATTTATCCGGTGGAGATGCCCTATCATTCGCCTTCGGCCGATGCCATCTACCTGGCATTGAATTTTGCGCGGGAAACAGCCGTTCCGGACGAGCGGACGCTGACCCGGCCGGGATTTTTCGAACACTGTTCCGACCCGGCCGACGTTGACCTCTTCGACTGGCCCGACCCGGCCCTGTACATTGACCCGGAACTTTGCCGAAAAGCGGTGGACGACGCGCCCGACGGCTATGCCGTAATGGGCGTCGTCTGGTCGGCGCATTTCCAGGACGCCTGCGCCGCCTTCGGCATGGAAACGGCACTGATCAAGATGCTCGACGAGCCGGAAATGTTTCGCGCCGTCATCAACCGCATTGCCGAATTTTACCTGAAGGCCAACGAAATATTCTATGAAGCGACGAAGGGAAAACTTCATGCCGTCCTGATCGGGAACGATTTCGGCAGTCAAACAGGACTGATGGTATCGCCCGGTTCCCTGCGCGAATTTGTATTCGACGGGACACGGAAACTCATCCGACAGGCCCAAAGCTACGGCCTCAAAGTCATACACCATTCCTGCGGTTCCGTTTACGACATCATCCCCGACCTGATCGAACTCGGCGCCGACGCCATTCACCCGATACAGGCGCTGGCCGCGAAAATGGAAGCGTGGCGGCTGAAGGA
>JAISCL010000154.1 GCA_031265585.1 Tannerella sp.
TTGCAGATGCTGATGCAAAATGAGAATAACCGCAGACAACTGGTACAGATAATAGAAGATAACTTTATCGAATCGGAATTAATTTCAAAATTTCCACTTGACAAATTTCATGACAGTGAGTATTTCGCATCATTGCTGTATTATCTCGGTTTGCTTACCGTCGACAGAGCCGAAGGAGGTCTGTTGCGCCTGAAAGTCCCCAATTATTCAATACAGACTATCTACTGGGGATATATTAAAGAGATGACCAAAGAAGACAACCCCGATGTCCTGATTAATATGGATCAGCAAAGAATAGCATTGCGCGAACTGGCATACCGTGCCAATCCCTCGCTGTTCGTCGAGCATATCAGTGAAAACATCTTCAAACGCCTGTCGAACCGGGACATTATAGCATTTGACGAGAAATATATCAAAATAATAATCCTGAACGGACTGTTCCAAAGCAACCTGTACGTAACGGTCAGCGAGCTGGAAGTAAGCAGCGGTTATGCCGACATATACATGCACCGCAATCCGGCGATACCCGATATTCCATACGAATGGGTCTGGGAAATCAAATATGTTAAAAAGAAGGACGCCTCGAGAAGCCTGTTGAAAGCAAAACGCGAAGAAGCCCGTATTCAGTTAAAAAAATATCGCGATTCGTACCGGTTTGCCGGTCGCACCGACGTCCGCTACCTTTCCCTGATTTTTATCGGTAAGGACAGGTACGAGATGGAAGAAATTGAAAGTTGAAAGCGCCCCTCCACTTTCCACTTTCAACCGGACTTGCGGAATGTCAGGGGGGAAATGCCGGTGTGTTTTTTGAAAAATTTCCCGAACGTGGACTGGTCCGGGAAGTTTAATTCGTTTGCTACTTGCTGGACATTGATGCGGGGCGTCCGCAACATTCCTTTGGCTTCAATCATCAGTGCATCCTGGATCCACCGGCTGGCGGATTTTCCACTTTGTTCTTTCAGGATGGAGGACAGGTATTGTGTGGTGATGCAAAGCTTATTTGCATAAAATTTGACATCGTGCTGTTTTTTACAATGCTCCCTTAACAGCGACTGGAAATCTGTAAACAGTTCTTCCTTACGGGAAAAGGTGGGGGTTGAATAATGTTCCCGTTTACTCAGGTAGATATTCCCCAGGTCGAAGAAGAACATTTTGAGTGCGAGGTCTATTTTTTCCTTATGGAACAGGTGGGTCTGCCGGCACATATTGTTCCTGACAAAGCCGATACTGTCGTAAATAGATGCGTATTCTTCCGGGGTAAAAACGGTCAGCGGATTTTTTTTCAACTGCATATAGGAAATGACGATGGGTGGATGCTGTTGCGTATAGGACAGGGTTCCCATATACGCTTTCGAAATGGCGAAAACCCATCCCTTCAGGTCTTCACTCCCGCTTACAAAATAAGTGATGTGCGTAGGCATGATTAAGATCAGTGAATTTTTATGCGCCCTGTATTTTACATAGTCAATCTGTATCTCCATTTCTCCTTCCGATATGCCTAATAAAAGGACAGCTTCAAAACGGGAAGGATTTGAAGGGGCAAAATTCTTCAGGTTTTTGATCGACAGGGGGTCAAATTCCAGAATCACCACATCATCCTGGTAGTTATCGTATGAAGTAACGGCTTCTTTTAATGAATGAATCGAATCTGTAAAGTTATGAGTCATCTTTTTTATTTTTATGGACGCAAATATAGGCATATTTTGCCTCAGTTTTATTTTTGCCGATTGTTTTTTGGTTTTTTTAATAAATAAGTAGATATAGAACAGGTATGTATTTCGATGTTGACTAATTGTGTAACAGGTTGCACCTTTTTGGTTTACTTTATACGCCGTATCTTTGCCGCTGTTTTATAGCGACACTGATTAGGTTTTAAGTTTTTGATTAATATGTCTCTCAAAACTCATATAGCAACAAACGCGGTTTCTTTATTCGCCCGTAACGGAATAAAGCACGTAAGTATGGATGATGTGGCTCGAAAGGCCAACGTGTCCAAACGTACGCTGTATGATTTTTTCAAGGATAAGGAAGCGTTACTGATTGAAGTTTTGAAAGAAATACGTAAACCCTTTACCGAATATTTCCTGGCATCGGAAAAAAGACCGGGTACTGCTTTGGAGGTCATTCTGTTGCTCAATGAAAGGATGGTCGAGAACCCGACCCTGTTATGTGATGATTTTTTCGAAGATGTCAAGCGTTTTCCCGAGGCATTAAAGGTTTTGCTGGAAGGGAAACAGTTATTCCTCAAGAAACTGGTCGAATTACTGAAGCGTGGAGAAAAAGAGCGTGTATTTATGTCGGATATTAATTATGATATCATTTCTTTATTAGCCCAGAAGCAAATGCAATCACCGGATATGTCCGATGTGTTTGCCAAATATACACACGAAGAAGTACATAACACCCTGTTTTTTATTTTCCTGCGTGGCATCTGTACCGATACCGGACGCGATATACTGGACCGGTTTGTCGTTAAAAAGAGGTTCAGGGATATGTCCGGCAATAAATTCAATTAGGTTATATATATACATTATTAAATAGTAAGATGATGATAAAAAAGAGAAGAAAGAAGCATTTGACCGTCGGCATCCTGGTATGCGCCAATCTGTTTCCTCCGGTATTTGCGGAAGATAACCCCGTCCTCACACAGGATACCTCACGGGTCATCTCTTTAGCTGGCGAATCTCCTCAAAAATTGAGCGTAGACCTGAAACAGGCTATTGAAATTGCACTGTCCGATAATCCGACGATTCTTGTTGCCGGTCAGGAGATAGCACTGAAAAAGGAAGTAAAAAAAGAGGCTCTTGCCGGTCTGTTGCCGGGTGTGGAGCTGAGCGGATCCTATTCCCGCACGTTAAAGAAACAGACCATGGTGATGGATATGAACGGAGAATCGATGAGCTTTCAGGTGGGGACTGATAATTCGTACAGTGGCGGCGTCACGGTCAGCCTTCCCGTTTTCGCCCCGGCATTATACCGCAGTATCAACCTGACGGGTACGGACATTGAACTTGCCGTAGAAAAATCGCGTTCCTCCAAACTGGATATGGTGAATCAGGTGACAAAGGCTTATTACCAGCTGCTCCTGACACAAGACAGCTATGAAGTATTATTGAAAAGTTATGCCCAGGCGGAAGCCAATTTCGAGATCGTAAATGAAAGATATGAGTTGGGAAGTGTCAGCGAATACGATAAAATCCGTGCGGATGTTCAGCTGCGCAGCCTTAAACCGAATGTAGTCTCCACGCGTAACGGGGTTAATCTTGCCAGGCTGCAGTTGAGGATCCTGATGGGATTGAGTGAAGAGGTGGAAATTGAAATAGAAGGAAACCTGAAGGATTATGAATCGGAGATGTTTGAACGCGGAGGAACGACTGCGGAATTGAATCTGATAAATAACAGCGATTTGAAGCAGCTGGATCTGAACGCGAATCTGCTCGAAAAAAACCTGAGATTGCAAAAGGCAAACTTTATGCCCGTTTTAGCCGCTTCCTACAGCTATATGTATACCTCCCTCAACGATAATTTTGCAATGGCTCATTATAACTGGTTCCCATACTCCTTTGTCGGCCTGAACCTGAGTATCCCGCTCTTCAAGGGCAGTAACTTCCCGAAGCTTCGCCAGGCAAAAATTCAAATCGACCAGCTGGAACAGACGCGCATCCATACGGAACGGATGCTGTACATGCAAATGAGCAGCTACCTGGATAATATGAGTGCGAGCAGCGAACAGGTAGCAAGTAATAAGGAAGGCGTATTGCAGGCGGAAAAAGGGCGGACGATTGCCCAGAAACGGTATGAAGTCGGCAAAGGCACGATCCTTGAGCTGAATGATTCCGAAGTAGCGCTGACCCAGGCCCAGCTTACTTATAACCAGTCCATTTATGATTATCTTGTCGCTAAAGCCGATCTGGAAAAAGTCCTGGGACGTGATGAAATGATTACAGGAACAAATAAATAAAATAATATAAGAAGATGATGAAAATCGAATTACAAATGACGGCTCTTATGGCAGTCCTGTTGTTAAGCGCCTGTTCGGGAGGCAGTAAAGAGGAAAGTGCGACGGTTGCTGCAGTAGAAGAAAAGCCCCGTGTGAAACTTGCTTTGGTAACAGAGCGTCCGGTGCCCCAGACGCAGGAATACACCGCCACCGTAGAGGCGGAAGTGACGAACAATATTGCCCCGGCGTCGCCTGTCCGCATCGAGGGTATTTATGTTGAAGTAGGAGACCGGGTTAAAAAAAGCCAGAAACTGGTGCAGATGGATGCCTCTAACCTGAGGCAGATCCAACTGCAGCTTGACAACCAGCAGGCCGAAATTTTCCGCCTGCATGAGCTGTACGAAGTCGGGGGCGTGTCCAAATCGGAACTGGAAGCCGCACAAATGGTCAGTGACGTACGGGAAGCTTCCTACCGGAATATGCTTGAAAATACGGCTTTATTAAGTCCGATTGACGGCATAGTCACGGCCCGCAACTATGATGACGGAGATATGTACAGCGGAGCAATGCCCATCCTGACCGTGCAGCAGATCATCCCGGTAAAATTAATGATAAACGTATCCGAACTGTATTTTACACACGTCGAGAAAGGACAGCCGGTAAAGGTCAAAGTAGATGTCTACGGCGATAAGGAGTTCGCGGGAACGGTAAACCTGGTATATCCTACCATCAATCCGGCGACGCGCACGTTTCCTGTTGAGGTGAGGGTCGCTAACGGCGATATGAAAGTCCGTCCGGGAATGTTTGCGCGTGTCACGCTGAATTTCGGAACCCTCAATCACGTCGTAGTGCCTGACCTTGCCATCGAAAAACAGTCGGGTTCGGGTGAGCGCTATGTGTTTGTTTACAGGGACGGCAAGGTGTACCGTAATGTGGTTGAACTGGGACGCCGCATGGAGAGTGAATATGAATTAATCTCGGGCCTGGAAAACAATTCCCAGGTGGTAATAGCCGGTCAGTCCCGTTTATTGGACGAAGTAGCCGTTGAAGTTGAACAGTGACCGTTGATAAAGTAAACAATTAAGAGTAAAGAATCATGAGTTTATACGAAGGTGCAGTAAAAAAGCCGATTATGACTTCACTATGCTTTGTTGCAGTAGTGATATTTGGTCTCTTTTCGTTAAGCAGGTTACCTGTTGACTTGCTTCCGGATATAGAGACGAACACGATTATGGTTTTTACGTCCTATCCCGGTGCAAGCGCATCGGATATAGAAAATAATGTATCGCGTCCGCTGGAAAACACGCTTAACACGGTCAGTAACCTGAAGCATATCTCTTCCAGGTCTTCGGAAAACCTGTCCCTCATCACGCTGGAATTTGAGTTCGGGTATGATATTGATGTCCTGACGAATGATGTCCGCGATAAGCTGGACATGGTCAAGTCCTCCCTGCCGGACGACGTGAACGATCCGGTGATCTTTAAGTTCAGTACGGATATGATTCCTATCCTGCTGCTCTCCGTGCAGGCCGATGAAAGCCAGGCTGCATTATATAAAATCCTGGATGACGGCGTGGCGAACCCGCTGGCCCGTATCCCCGGCGTGGGAACGGTTTCCATCGCCGGCGCCCCGCAGCGGGAGATCAACGTCTACTGCGATCCGAACAAGCTGGAAGCCTATAACCTGACGATAGAAAGCATAAGCGCCATTATCGGAGCGGAAAACAAGAATATCCCGGGCGGAAACTTTGATATCGGGAACCAGACCTATTCGCTGCGCGTAACGGGAGAGTTTAATGACGCCCGGCAACTCGAGCAAATCGTTGTCAGCACCCGGAACGGGGCGAATGTCTATCTCCGCGATATCGCAAAAGTAAAAGACTCCGTGCAGGAACGCGCGCAGGAAACGTACAATAACGGCGTGAAAGGCGCCATGATTGTCATACAGAAGCAGTCGGGCGCCAATTCGATGGAGATTGCAACGAAAGTAAGCGCCCTGCTGCCCGGTCTTCAGGAGCGGCTGCCGAGCGATGTGAAGCTGGGCGTGATTGTAGATACGTCGGAAAATATCAGGAACACCATCGGCAGTTTAACGGAAACGGTGCTTTACGCCCTGCTGTTTGTCGTACTGGTTGTCTTCCTGTTCCTCGGGCGCTGGCGTGCGACCCTGATTATTGCCATCACCATCCCCCTTTCGCTGATCGCTTCGTTCATATACCTTGCGGTAACCGGGGCGTCGATTAACATTATCTCCCTTTCGTCCCTCTCCATTGCGATCGGCATGGTGGTTGACGATGCCATCGTGGTGCTTGAAAATGTGACGACACATATCGAGCGCGGATCCGATCCGAAACAGGCGGCCGTCCACGGGACGAACGAGGTGGCCATTTCCGTCATTGCATCCACGCTGACGATGATCGCGGTATTCTTTCCGCTGACGATGATTACCGGCATGACCGGCGTACTGTTTAAACAGCTGGGATGGATGATGTGCGTCATTATGATGATTTCAATGATCGCTTCCCTGACGCTGACTCCCATGATGAGCTCCCTGCTGCTGAGATTGCAGAAAAAGCAGACGAAAGCGTTCCGCTTCTTTTACAGGCCGGTAGAGAAGGGCCTGGATGCGCTTGACAGGCAGTATTCGCGCATGCTTAACTGGGCTGTCCGGCACAGGATCATTATTATTTCGGGCTGCTTTTCCCTGTTTGTAGTAAGTTTATTCTGCCTGGGAAGCATCAGTACCGAATTTTTCCCGGCACAGGACAACGCCCGTATCGGGGTAACGCTTGAATTGCCGGTCGGGACGCGCAAGGAGAATGCACAGAAACTGGCTGCGGAACTGGCGGACAAGTGGCTTGCGGGTGAAAGTTATCATGTAAAGGTCTGCAATTATACGGTAGGCCAGGCGGATGAGGACAATACATTTGCATCCATGCAGGATAACGGGTCACACGTCATCACCTTCAATATCAGCCTTACGGATCCGGGCGACCGTGATATTACACAGGACGAGATCTGTGAAGTAATGCGCCGGGATATAAGCCGCTATCCGGAATTTAAAAAATTCACGGTCTCTTCCGGCGGCGGCGGCGGCGGCCTTGGAGGCCAGAACTCTGCGGACTTTGAGATCTACGGGTATGATATGGACAAGACCGATGAAATGGCGCAGATCATGAAGCGCGAGTTTGAAAAGCTGAAAGGCGTGTCGGAAGTGGCAATCAGCCGCGGCGATTACCAGCCTGAATTCCAGGTAGATTTCGACCGCGAAAAGTTATCCATGTTCGGCGTTAACCTGTCTACTGCCGGGACGTATCTCCGCAACCGTTTCAACGGCGCTACGGCTTCGCAGTACCGTGAAGACGGAGAGGAATACGATATAAAAGTCCGTTATGCCCCGGAGTTCCGCCAGAGCATAGAAAGCATCGAGAATATCCTGATCTATAATAACCTGGGGCAGGCTATGCGGGTGAAGGACCTGGGCAGGGTGGTGGAACGCTCGTCGCCTCCGACGATTGAACGCAAGGACCGGCAGCGTATCGTCACCGTGTCGGCGGTCATGGGCCCCGGCGCCGCCCTGGGTGATATTGTCGCCGAAGGGCAAGAGATCGTCAGGGGCATGGATATCCCTTCCGATATAAACATCCAGGTGGCCGGATCGTATGAAGACCAGGTAGATGCGTTCAGCGACCTGGGGACGCTTGCCGCACTGATTGTGGTACTGGTATTCATTGTGATGGCTGCGCAGTTCGAATCGCTGACCTATCCTTTCATTATCATGTTTTCGCTGCCGTTCGCCTTCAGCGGGGTGATCCTGTTCCTGTTCATGACGGGAACGACGCTGAACGTAATGAGCCTGCTCGGTTCGATCATGCTGATCGGCATTGTGGTGAAGAACGGGATTGTGCTGATTGACTATACGATGCTGTGCCGTGAACGCGGTCAGGGCGTGATCCGGGCCGTTGTCACGGCCGGGAAGAGCCGTCTCCGTCCGGTGCTGATGACTACGCTTACGACCATCCTGGGCATGATCCCCATGGCGGTCGGTACGGGCCAGGGGGCTGAAATGTGGCGTCCGATGGGTGTTGCCGTTATCGGCGGCCTCACGGTATCAACCCTGCTGACACTGATCCTGGTTCCTACCGTTTTCTGCTCGTTTGCAGCGGTGGGTATTCAGCGCCGGCGCCGACGCCTGCGTAAAAAACGCGCCATGCAGGCGTATTTTGATTCGCATAAACAATACATAATCAAGAAAAAATAATTATGAAAGCTATATTTATAACGTATGACCAGGCCTTTCATGAACGTATCATAGAAACGTTAACGCACCGCAACTGCCGGGGCTATACGCGTGTCGAACAGGTGCAGGGGCGTGGCAGCAAGACCGGCGAGCCTCATTACGGCAGTCATGCCTGGCCGGCCATGTGTTCGGCCATTATTTCGGTTGTTGAAGACGAAAAGGTCGATTCCGTGCTTGAAGAACTGCAAAGAATGAATGTCCAGACCGAGCAGTTAGGTCTCCGCGCCTTTGTGTGGAATATAGAGAAGACCGTTTAAAAGTAACGGTTGCCGATAAATGCCGGAACGGGAGATCTTTCCCGCTCCGGCATTGTTATATATGCATCACCAGGAAAGGTTGCCGGACCTGCGGGAAGGTTTCCTTCATAAGAGGAAAGGTCGCCGTAGTGCTACGGGAAGGTTTCCTTCATAGAAGGAAAGGTCGCCGTAGAGCTGCGGGAAGATTTCCTTCATATGAGGAAAGGTCGCCGCAGAGCTACGGGAAGGTTTCCTTCATAGCAGGAAAGGTCGCCGTAGGGCTACGGGAAGGTTTCCTTCATATGAGGAAAGGTTGCCGTAGAGCTGCGGGAAGAGGGTGTGTCAAAAGTCCATTTCACTTTCAACCTGTAATTGCGAGAATTTCTTTTTTCCCCGGATATAGAAGGTGTAGAGCAGGCTTTGCCTTCGGATCTCCCCCGGGAGGGGGTGAGTGGCTTTTTTACGGTATTCCGCCCTTATTTCCGCATATTCGTTTTTTAGCCGCTTGAAATCCCTGCGCGCCCTGAACACGGCGGATGCATTTCCCGGATGTCCGGCCAGGAAAAACCGGACGGCAGCCATACAGTCCAGCCAGAAGCGTATCCGGAATACCCTCCCGGTCTCTTTTTCGGGAAGGTTTTTATATAGCATCAGCAGGTTGTTGCGGAAGTTCAGGAAGGTTTTTTGCGGACTCTCCGTACTTAACGTGGCGCCGCCCACGTGATACACTACCGACGACGGGGTACATACAATCCGGTAACCGCGTGAACGCAGGCGCCAGCACAGGTCAATCTCTTCCTGGTGCGCAAAAAAAACGGCATCCAGTCCTCCTTCCTTCAGGTACGTTTCCGTACGGATGAAAAGGCATGCGCCGCTGGCCCACAGGATCTCTGCCGGTGTATCGTACTGGCCCCGGTCTTCTTCCACAGCGGACAGGATACGCCCCCTGCAGTACGGATAGCCGTAAATGTCGATAAATCCTCCGGCTGCGCCGGCGTATTCGAAGTATTTCCTGTTTCTTTGCGCACGTATCTTGGGCTGTACGGCGGCAATCGATGCGTCCGATTCCAAAACGTGCAGCGGCGCGCGGATCCAGTCCGGCGTCACTTCCACATCACTGTTCAGCAGTACCGTATAGGTAGATTTTATCCGGCGGATCGCCCTGTTATATCCTTCCGCGAAGCCGTAATTCCTGTCCAGGCGTATAATTTTCACCGCCGGGAATTTTTCTTCGAGCATTTCAATCGAGTCATCTGTCGAACCGTTGTCCGCTACGGCAATCTCCGCTATGCCGGCAGGCGTGTGCCGGATAACCGAAGGCAAAAATTCTTCCATCAGCGCCCTGCCGTTCCAGTTTAATATAACTACGGATAATTTCACAGGCTGTATCATATCAGTCAGTTCTTTTATGTTTCCATCTTTTATGCGTCCATAGCCAGTATGCCGGGTCGCGCAGGATTGTTTTTTCCATCAGGCGGGTATATTCTTCGGTAATCCTAAATTCATCGGTTTCCCCGGCCCTGTCCGTGATCAGCCTGAAATCCACCGTGTAATATCCTCTTTTTACTTTTATCGCATCGGCAAAAATAACCGGCATGTCTAATTTTTTGGCGATTCTTTCCGGCCCGGTGAGGATGGCGGATTCCTGGTTCAGGAACATGGTCCAGTAGTGCAGGTTCGCTTTACTCGGCGTCTGATCCGCAAGAAACGGGAGCAGTGCAGGCGTCCCGTTTCGTTTTAAACGGATCATGTCGCGTACCGTATCGTTCTTTTTGATGCCGAAGGAATGGAAACGCGTCCGCAGGTACATGAACAGGCGGTCGAAGGCCTTATTGCTGAGCGGCCTGTATACCTGGTAGATCGTGGCGCGCCCCTCAAAACGTGCGGTGACGCCGGAAAACCATTCCCAGTTGCCGTAATGACCCATCATCAGAATGAAACACGTATGTCCCCTGTCCAGTAAATCATAGATTAATTCCGGATTCCGGATATTCGCGCGGCGTAGCAGCTCTTCCTGCGATATATGGGCAAGCTTGACCGTTTCAATGATGTAGTCGGCAAAATGATGATAAAACCGGCGCTCGAGTTTCCGTAATTCCTTTTCCGTTTTATCGGGAAAGGAGTTTTTTAAATTGTTCCCGACAATCTTTTTCCGGTAACGCGCTACATAATATATAAAAAAGTACAGTATGTCGGACAGGACAAAAAGAACCGGCAGGGGGAGTATGGCGTGTATCTTCACCCATAAAAACAAGATCGCATATAAAATAGTATTTCCCATATTTTAATCGGTTAATTCTGCCGTCAGGGCGGTCCGGTCTTTATTCCGGCCGGTCATTCGTATGGTACGGATCTCGTTACACAGGACTTTTTGATAAGCCATCTCCGTTTTTATATAATTCCCCGTGAAACCGTACATGTACGGTCCTTTTCCGGCATGTTCAAATAAGACGCCGGCCGTCTGTCCGATATGCCTGTCATAAAATTCACAGAGTCTTTTTTCCGATAAATCCAGCAATTGCCTGCTTCTCTCGTGCCGTATAGCCGGAGGCACCGCCGGTTTAATCTTCAGCGCCTGCGTATGCGGGCGTTCGGAGTAGCTGAATACGTGCAACTGCGAGAAGGGTATGCTTTCGAGAAATGTTTTGCTCTCATTGAAAAATTCATCCGTTTCACCGCGCGTTCCGGCGATTATGTCTACGCCGATAAAAGCGTCCGGCATCCGTTTTTTGATCTGTTCTGTTTTTTTCCGGAATAAGGCGGTGTCGTAATGACGGTGCATCAGTTTCAGCACGGCGTCGCTTCCGCTTTGCAGGGGAATATGGAAATGAGGCATAAATTTGTTACTTTCAGCAACAAAAGAAATAATCTCATCGGTTATCAGGTCGGGTTCTATGGATGAAATGCGATAGCGCGGGATCCCCTTTACCTGCTCCAGCGCTTTTATCAGGTCGATAAATTTCTCTCCCGTGCTTTTCCCGAAGTCGCCGATATTAACACCGGTCAGGACAATTTCCTTGCCTCCTTCTTCGGCAACCCTTTCTGCCTGTTTCACCAGATCTTCTATTGTCCCGTTACGGCTTCTTCCACGGGCAAACGGTATTGTGCAGTAGGTACAAAAATAATCACATCCGTCCTGAACCTTGAGAAAATGACGTGTACGGTCGTCTGAAGAACAGGAGGGAGCAAATGTGCGTATATCCTTGACCGGGGAATAGATCCTGTTTGACAGAGGCTTTTGCTTTTTGCAAACAAGATCCTTAACATAGTCAATAACGTCGGACTTTTGTTCCGCCCCGAGCACCAGGTCAACACCTTCGATGGCCGAAACCTCTTCCGGTCTCAGTTGCGCATAGCAACCGGTTACAATCGTATAGGCCGAGGGATGCATTTTATAGATGCGGCGTATCATTTGCCGGCATTTTTTATCAGCCAGTTCCGTAACGGAACAGGTGTTAATGATACAGAAGTCAGCCTGTTCGCCCTGACGCGCCTTGCGGATACCCAGTGCGGATAATTCTTTGCCGATGGTAGATATTTCGGCAAAATTTAACTTGCAGCCTAATGTATAATAGACTGCCGTTTTGTTTTCAAACGCATCCGTATCTGTCATAATCAATCCGTATTCCGGCTGCAAAGGTAATTATTTTTATGCTTATTTCTCTTGTCGCTGTATCCGATTTGCATTATATTTGCGTATTGAACAGTAAAATAAATGATAAAAGAAAATTTAATAAAGATGTACGAACAGAGTTTCCGTGATAACTGGGAACTGCCGGCCTTTTCGGATTATGGAACGGATACGTTGTTTCATTTTAGCGATATGGCCGAAGAAATAGCCCGCCTGCATCTGTTGTTCGAATATCTTCAGATAAGTCAGGGTGATAAAATCGCTTTGGCAGGTAAGGACTGTGCCGGGTGGGGTGTCGCCTATATGTCGGTCATTACGTATGGCGCTGTTATTGTGCCGATTCTTCAAGATTTTCATCCGAATGATATACGTCATATCATAAATCATTCGGAATCCTCCCTTCTGTTTGTTTCGAACCGTATTTGGGATGCATTGGATGCGGATCTGCCGGGTGAAGTAAAAACCGTTCTTTCATTATCTGATTTTTCCTGCTTGAATTGTACGGACCGGAGGAAATTCGTTGAAATGAAACAGGAAGTAAGGAAAATGTTTGACGAACGCTATCCCGGTGGATTTACCAGGGAACATATTCATTATCCCGAAATTCCGAATGATGCGTTGATGGAAATTAATTATACATCAGGAACAACCGGTTTCAGTAAAGGAGTGATGCTGACGGCTAATAATCTGGCCGGAAATGTGACTTATGCACAAACCCTGGATCTGATGTTTCGGGGAGATAATGAATTGTGCTTTCTGCCAATGGCCCACGCTTATAGTTGCGCTTTTAATTTATTGGTTCCGATGGCTGTCGGAGCGCATGTCCATATATTGGGTAAAATGCCGACCCCTAAAATACTTTTACAGGCATTTGCCGATGTAAAACCGAATTTGATAATAACAGTCCCTTTGATATTGGAAAAGATCTATAAAAAGATGATCCTGCCTCAGCTCAACAGGCGTGCGATGAAGTTGGCACTATCTGTGCCGTTACTGGCTAATCGCATTTACGGACAGATCTGTAAGAAGTTAATCGATGCGCTAGGTGGACGGTTTTGTGAGGTAATTGTCGGTGGCGCTGCTATGAATCAGGAGGTAACTGATTTTTTGTGCCGGATAAAGTTCCCGCTTACGATCGGTTATGGTATGACGGAGTGCGCTCCGCTTGTCAGTTATTCAAACCACCGTGTGTTTGAACCGGCTTCATGCGGTCATATCCTGAAAGATATCATGGATGTGCGTATTGATTCGCCTGATCCGTATAATGAGGTGGGAGAGATACAGGTTCGCGGGGAGAATGTGATGTCCGGTTATTATAAAAATGAAGAAATGACCCGTAGCGCTTTTACGGAAGACGGATGGCTGCATACCGGCGACTTGGGGACGATTGACGGGGAGAAGCGTATTTATATACGCGGGCGCAGCAAAACGCTGATCCTGAGTTCTAACGGGCAAAATATTTATCCGGAAGAGCTTGAAGCAAAATTAAATAATATGCCGTTTGTACTTGAAAGTCTCGTAGTCGAGCGTGAAGGGAAAATTATTGCACTTGTCTATCCGGATTACGAACAGGCTGACAGTATGGGGATCTCACATGAAGATTTACCGTTATTAATGGAACATAATTGTAAGGAAGTAAATAAGCAGCTTGCGCCTTATGAACACGTAGCGCGTATAGAACTGTATCCTACTGAATTCGAAAAAACGCCGAAGAAAAGTATAAAAAGATATTTATATACAAGGTATTAAAAGAATATACAATTGAGAACTGCAGATTCTTTTGCTTCAAAAGCGACCATGGATTCAAATAGCAAAAAAATATGCTTTATATCCTACTATTTATCAACGATTTGAAAAAAAAGCAGCAAGAGGGGATAAAAAAAGATATAAAAATATTTGGATAATGTTGGAGGAGTTTTTATCTTTGCACCCGCTTTGAGAGAAA
>JAISCL010000155.1 GCA_031265585.1 Tannerella sp.
GCCGTCGCCATGAACACCATGCAGGAGATGCAGTGCTGGATGGACGGAAACGGCAGCAACAGCTTTTTCCCCGCAGCCGTCCGCGTCGGCTATGACCCGGATACCATCCTGTATCACCTCAACCGTTATGTAAAGCATACTTTTCCCAATGGCTTCCAACTGGACAACCCGCACGGCATCGAAAACCTGAGCACCGTCCCGAACACGATCAACGAAATGCTGTGCTCCGGACATCAGGGTGTGCTGCGGCTGTTCCCGGTATGGAACCGCAACCGCGACGCCTCGTTTCATCAAATCCGCGTGGAGGGCGCATTCCTCGTCTCTGCAAAACTGAAAGGCGGAGAAATTGGCGACGTGACGGTGTTCAGCGAACAGGGCAGGGAACTGACGCTGCTCAACCCGTGGAAGGGCCGCGGTATAAAAGTGGAAGGCCCGGCCGGCCGGCAGTCGTACGAAGGCGAACGCATCCGGATAAAAACCGAACGGGGCGCAACTTACCGGCTTTCGCAATGCGCAGAATCTTCACCACCGGCATCTGGAAGCGGTGATTAATCATGATGATTTTACAATTAAGTACCCATCAAAAATTAGTACTTATATGAAAATATTAAATGCAACCGTGAAAGGAGGCTGAAGGTAACGCCGGAAGAACGCAAAAAGGATATAAACGTATATAATCAGTAAGCTATGACACATTTGGAAAGATTTTTAGCAACGGTGGAACGCCGTCCGGCAGACCGTCCGGCCACCTGGCTGGGGATTCCCGATCCCAGGGCCTGTCCACAACTGTTCGACTATTTTGGCGTGAGCGACATGCGGGGACTGAAAGCACGCCTGGACGACGACATTTATCCGGTGGAGATGCCCTATCATTCTCCTTCGGCCGACGCCATCTATCTGGCATTGAATTTTGCACAGGAAACAGCCGTTCCGGATGAACGGACGCTGACACGGCCGGGATTTTTCGAGCGCTGTTCCGATCCTGCCGACGTTGACCTTTTCGACTGGCCCGACCCGGCCCGATACATTGACCCGGAGCTTTGCAGAAAAGCGGTGGACGATGTGCCCGACGACTATGCCGTAATGGGCGTCGTCTGGTCGGCGCATTTCCAGGATGCCTGCGCGGCCTTCGGCATGGAAACGGCGCTGATCAAGATGCTCGACGAACCGGAAATGTTTCGCGCCGTCATCAACCGCATTGCCGGATTTTACCTGAAGGCCAACGAAATATTCTATGAAGCAACGAAGGGAAAACTTCATGCCGTCCTGATCGGGAACGATTTCGGCAGTCAAAACGGACTGATGGTATCGCCCGGTTCCCTGCGCGAATTTGTATTCGACGGGACACGGAAACTCATCCGGCAGGCCCAAAGCTACGGCCTCAAAGTCATACACCATTCCTGCGGTTCCGTATACGACATCATCCCCGACCTGATCGAACTCGGCGCCGACGCCATTCACCCGATACAGGCGCTGGCCGCGAAAATGGAAGCATGGCGGCTGAAGGAATCATTCGGCGACCGGGTTTCGTTTTGCGGCGGCGTGGATGCGCAGCATTTGCTGGTCAACGGCAAACCGGAGGAAATACGCGCCCGGGTGGAGGAACTGAAAGCCCTTTTCCCCACGGGACTGATTATTTCCCCCAGCCACGAGGCTATTCTGCCGGACGTTCATCCCGCCAACATAGAAGCGCTGTTCAGTATAAACCAATCATAATTCAATAAATTAAAATGAAAAGATACGGAAGTATAATCAAAGTAAGACCGGAGAAACTGGAAGAATACAGACGTCTTCATGCCGGCGTATGGCCGGGCGTGCTGAAAATCATCAGCGAGTGCCATATCGGGAACTATTCCATTTATTACAGGGACGGATACCTGTTCAGCTATTTCGAATACGACGGTGACGACTATGAGGCCGACATGGCCCGCATGGCCGCCGACCCGGAAACGCAGCGCTGGTGGGACGTGTGCAAGCCGTGCCAGCAGCCGCTCGAAACAGGAGCGCCCGGCGAATGGTGGGCGGACATGGAAGAATTCTTCCACCTGGATTAAATTAATAATTTCAGAACAGATGAAAAGGAATATTTTATTTTTAGTATTGACATGCTACATTCCTGTAAGCATGCAGGGAAGTATCAACATGCCTGCCGTATTTGGAGACAATATGGTGTTGCAGCGGCAGAGCGAAGTAAATGTATGGGGTACTCATACGTGCGACTGGATGCTTACGCGCCCGGAAATCCGTGTAACCGGCAGCTGGGCGCCTCTCGACACGGTTGTTGCCAAATATACCCAAGACGGACACTGGAAGGCGAAAATCCGCACGGGCGCCGCAGGAGGCCCTTACACATTGAAAATCTTTTCGTTGTCGGGCGAAACGCTTGAATACGGGAATGTGATGCTGGGCGAGGTATGGCTGTGCAGCGGACAGTCGAATATGCACATGAGCATCGCGAATATGGCCGGGAAATATAAGGAGGAGACAGCAGAAGCGGCAAAGCAGTCGGATGTGCGTATTTTCACACTTCCCCTCGTTGGCGCCGAATATCCTCAGAACGACTGCGACGCCTCGTGGGAGGAATGTTCCCCCAAGACGGTGGAAAATACCAGCGCCGTGGCGTATTTTTTCGCCCGTCACCTGAAAGAAACGCTCGACGTGCCGGTGGGTATCATTGTGTCGGTATGGGGCGGAACATGTTTCGAGGTCTGGACGCCGAAAGAGCTGATATACGGCAATCCTTCGCTGAAAGCGTCGTTTGATGCTTCGCATCCCGGCAGTCCGCCCTGGCCTGTCGACGCCGGTGGACTGTACAATTCGATGATTCACCCGCTGGTTCCTTTCAGCATAGCCGGCGCTATATGGTATCAGGGCGAGGCAAACGTCGACAGGTATCAAACGTATGCCGAAGGAATGAAAACAATGATTACCGGATGGCGGAAATCCTTCGGCAGAGAGTTTCCCTTTTATCAGGTGCAGATAGCCCCTTTCCGCTATAATACGCAACACAACGAAGCGGCTCTGCTTCGCGAGCAGCAGGAACTGGCTACCGTCATTACGCCGAAAACAGGAATGCTTGTCGTTTCCGATCTGGTGGAAGATGCCGGAAATATTCATCCGACCGACAAGTTAAATGTCGGCAAACGTCTGGCAAACCTGGCGCTCGGAGATACTTACCGGCAGCCGCTTGCCGAATACGGAAATCCAACATTCGGCAGGCTGACTGTAGAAAAAGACAAAGCCATCGTTTCGTTCAATAATACGGGAACCGGCTTGATTTGCAGGGACAAAAAAGTGGAAGGATTGAAGATTGCCGGCGCAGACGGCGTATATTACGACGCCGACGGAACAGTCAGAAACGACAGACTGACGGCGTCATCGCCTCATGTAAAAGAGCCTGTATCGGTTACTTACTGCTTCGACGACGCCTCCTTCGGCAACCTGTTCACAAAGGGTGGCTTGTCGGTAGCGCCGTTCTGCAGCGACCGGACGGGCTTTCCCGAAGCGTATGAACTGATTGATATTAATTAAATGATAAACAATATGAAAAGAAGTATTTTATTTTTTATGCTGATGACAGCCGTTTCCTTATACGGTTATGGACAGCAGACAGGCGCCGGCGGAACGGAACAGTTGCTTGCCGGACAGTGGAGCGTCGAAAAAGTCAATGAATGGTACGCGAAACAGGCGTGGATTGCCGGCTGTAATTTTGTACCGAGTACCGCAGTCAATGACGTCGAAATATGGCAGGACGAAACGTTCGATATACCGACAATCGACAAAGAACTCGGTCTCGCAAGAGCGTGGGGTATCAATTCCGTCCGTGTGTTTTTGAATTACGTCGTTTGGGAAGCCGAAGCGGAAAAATTCAAGTCGAATTTCAGGAAATTTCTGGATGTTGCAAAAAAACACGGAATCAGCGTGATGCCGGTTTTGTTTGACGACTGTAATTTTTCGGGAACTGTTGCCAAAGTAGGAAAACAGCCCGATGCGGGCAGGGATTTTTGCCTGGGTGGCTGGGTTTCAAGTCCGCCTGCGGCGATGACTCGCGACAAAGCGCAATGGGAAAAACTGAAAGCCTACGAACAGGATATGATCCGGACTTTCGGAAAAGACAAACGGATTATCATCTGGGATTTATACAACGAACCCGGTAACGGTGGTACCCCTAAGGACGAAATTAAAGCGGAATTATTAAAGAATGTTTTCGTCTGGGCGAGAGAAATGAACCCGACTCAACCGTTGACCATCGGCGCCTGGATTGATTCTTCCAGCGAATTTGACAAACTTGTACTCCGCCATTCCGACATCGTTTCGTTTCATGCTTACGATGGCAAGTCCAAATTTGAACAGAGAATCGAATGGGCTAAAGGAACAGGACGTCCGGCAGTCTGTACGGAATGGCTGCACAGACCGCAGGGAAATACGGTTGCGGAAATCCTGCCTCTTCTCAAGGAAACCAAAACCGGCGGCTATCTCTGGGGACTTGTCAACGGTAAAACTCAAACACATGCGCAATGGGGTTCAACGCCGCAAAAGCCGATAGTCGGTATCTGGCAACACGATTTAATGCGCAGCAACGGAACCGTTTATAATCCGTCGGAGCTGCATCTTTTCAGAACGCTTGCCGGAAATTTTACAACGGACAAAGATAATGTGCTGTTACCAATACAATGAAACATTTATTTTACGTTTTAACGTTTGTTATTGCAGGCAGTTCGTTTGCGTTTGCCGGCGACTTTCGCTGGCAAAACGGCGCACTGTATTTCGATAATAATGTTGTCGGTAAATTGGCAGGGGAAATGAGCGACGGGATTGCGGTCGTCTCCGAAACGCTCATTCCGCTCGGAGATAACACGTTCAAAGCTGTCCGCACCTGCAAAGCGGAAAAAAACGTGGACAACGCCCGGATTTGCTTTGATTATGTTCACAACGAAAAAGCAATCTGGTGGATGATACCTTCCGTATCCTATAACGGAAATCAATGGGGACGCGGCAAAGAACCGAAAGGAGCGGAAGAAAACGGAGTGTTCCGTTCATTCTCATTCCGCCGCACTCCAATTCCGGGTGCAATGTATTCGGAAGGCGACCGGTTTGCCGTGGCCGTGTGGAGTGATAATCCGAAACTCGAATCCCGGCATTTCTCCTGCTGCATCATGCCGGAAGAAGTGCAGACAACGCACCGCATTATTCTGCCGGAAGAGGAAATGCCGAACATGTACAGCGCCCGTGACCGCTATGCGGACGGTTATCAAAAACATGTCCGGCTGAAAAAAGGCGACACGGTCACCCTGACTTTATACCTCGCCATCAACGCCATCGAACCCGATCACCGGGCGATGCGTCATTTCCTGCGCAAAGCATGGGAATGTGCCGAAAAACCGGTTATACCCGTTTTCGACACTCAAAAAATCTGGGAACTGAGCATTCGTTACGCCGCCGAATCGCTTTGGGCGGAAAAAGGTTCGTTTAAAGGATTCAGCCTCGGGCTGGTTGCCGACGGTGAAAAAGGCTGGAAACAGGCTGAGGGATACGAAATCGGCTGGTGCGGGCAGAACGCATCGCTGGCTAATTCGCTGCTGACCGACTATCTCAAAAACGGTCGCACCGAATCACTGAACAAAGCATTGGCCGCGCTTGACAGTTGGGCAGCCGCCTGTCCGCTGCCCAACGGCCTGTTTATTACGCATTACAATCAGGTTCTGAATCACCGGAATGACGGCATAATGGACGCCTGCAATCTGGGCGCAGCCGCGTTGAATTTCTTTGAAGCCCGCGACCTGACCCGTGCTGCCGGCATTGACCGTCCGCAGTATGAACGTATTGCCTACGATATTTGCGATTTTGTCAAAGCCGACCAGCAGCCCGAAGGCATGTATGCGCGGGGATGGACGCAGGACGGGAAATATTACGTTCGCGAAGGCACCATCGGCTGTTTCATGGTTCCTCCGATGCTGGAGGCTTACAGTCGTTCGGGTGATTCGGCGTATCTCGTTTCGGCGACCAAAGCCTACACGTACTATATTAAAGGATTGAAAACCGACGGATACACCACTGCCGGCGCGCTGGATACATGGTGCATTGACGAGGAATCGTCGATCCCTTTGCTGCGTTCCTCGCTGATGCTGTACGAAATAACCGGTGAGCCTGACTATCTCGACGATGCGGTGTCTGTATCGTATTACCTTTCGACCTGGTTATGGCATTATCAGGGGATCTATCCAGAAAACGACAACTTTACGAAGTATCGCTACAGCACGTTCGGCGCCACATCCGTTTCCGTCCAGCATCACCATCTGTCTTCATACGCCATCGTTTGGGCGCCCGACTGGATAAAACTCGCCGGTCTGACGGGCGACAGTCGATGGAAAGAAAAGGCGCTGGCAATCTGGCAAAACGGATGTCAGTTAGTGTCGGATGGGACGCTGGAAATCAACGGACGCATCCGTCCCGCCGGTTCCCAGAACGAAGCGTTTTTTGAATCTAACTGGTTCGCAGGGTCAAGCAGGGAACGTATCAACACGTGGTTAGTGGCATGGCCCTGCGCGTTTCGTCTGGAGGCATTACGCCGGTTGAATGATTTTCAGTTATTAAATTCTACATTTGCCCAAAACACCGATGGCAAATTGGCCGCTAAAGATAATTACGAAACCCGTCGCAGTGTCATACAGGTGGCAGAGCTGGAATAAATGGACGGTCAAATTGTTTGTAACCGCAATAAACCTGTGTATATAAACTTACAAATACAAAATGATAACAATCATTAAAAATTAAGCAGTCATGAGCAAACATCCATATCCGCTATTCCTTAAAGAACATGGAAAAGTTACCCGAATGTCCAGAAAAATTGAATGAAAAGATATTCGATGAATTATACGAAAAGGCAAAAATAAACAAATTAAAAACAGAAGATATGAAAGTCTACAGTAAAAGTATTTTGGAAGAAAAGGCAGTCTCGGACAGCATTACCTGCTACGTCCGCAGCGTCCTGCAGGCGAAAAGGTGAACGCGGATTTGCCTCCCTCAGATGTTTTTCACGCCGGACAAAATTATTAACATTGAAATGCTTTGAAATATCAATTATAATTCATTATTTTGCCCTCCAAAACTTAAAATAATATGAAGAAAGTAGAATTTTTTTTAGCTAAAAGCCTTATAGCCACTTTTATTTGTTTTTCAGCAATCGCATGTGATGAAACGTCGGAAAAGATAACCGATTATCCCATATCACCCGTTACTAACTATGAAAATGAAACAGCAAGGATAACCATGTCTCATACTAACATGAACGTCAACAGGTTTGAATTATATGAAGGAGGGGAACTGACATGTACAGCCGGTGTTTTTTACAGGGCGGACGGAATTTTTTGTATGTTAAACGGCATTCAGTACCACATTGAACCGGATAATGTGTTGGGAAGTACGCGTGCGAAAAAAATTACGGCGTCGATAGGCGGAAGTCTGTGTTATGAAGTTGAATATTTTTATAAGGATGAACGGTTGGTTAGCGCCACTATCGGTGTGCCGCCGGATGGCCCCTATTATACAAGTTACGCATATTATGATTCGAAGATTGTGGTCGAAGACTGGGGTAGACATGAAATCGAACTGAGCAATGAAGAAAACACAGGATACGCATTCAATGTGCTCGGTCATGCGGAAATGCCCCTTACCTCCCAGTATGTAATCAATCCGGCGCTGTATTTTCTCAATATTTACGGCAAACCGGTTGAAAAGCTACCTTCCGGATATGAAATTGAACGTTCCGGAAAAACCATGCGGGTGGGCAAACATCTATACGAATACAGAGACTGAAGTTATAACCCCAGTAAAACCCGAGCATTATCGACCGCAGCCTGTGTCATTTTGGCGCCGCTGAGCATACGGGCTATTTCGTCCACACGCTCTCCGTCTTCAAAACGGCGTATACGCGTAAAAGTACGTTCCGGGGTATCTTCCTTGTAAACAAAGTAATGCACTTTTCCCTTAGCGGCGATCTGCGGCAAATGCGTAATGGTAATAACCTGCATTTTTTGACCCAGATCCTGCATGATATCAGCCATTTTATCGGCGATCTCACCGGATATCCCCGTATCTATCTCATCAAAAATAATTGACGGGAGCGCTGCATATCCGGCAATCATCGCCTTTACACACAGCATAAGGCGTGATATTTCACCGCCGGAAGCGGTCTGCGCCACCGGTTTCAGCGACTCGTTCTTATTGGCGGAGAATAAAAAAGAGACCTCATCCATCCCGTCGGATGACGGTTTATCTTTAGGCGTAATCAACAGCTGAAAACGTGCGTTGGGAATACCCAGCAAAACCATACGTTCCATAATCTGTTTCTCCACTACACCAGATGCTTTTTTTCGCAGGCCGGTGATCTCCGCCGCCTGTCCGGTCAGTGACAGATACGATTCCTGCCGGCTTTTAGTCAATGCTTCCAACTCTTCGTCAAATGAATCAATCACATTCAGTTGTGCGCCAAAGCCGTCCCGTTTTGCGATCAGCTCTTCAATAGAAGACACTTTATGCTTTTGCTGTAACGAATAAATCATATTGATCCGGTTATGAACCCATTCCAGACGTTCCGGATTAAATTCGATATCATCCTTGAGAACATCCGTTTCCGATGCCAGATCATTGATATCAAGATACGAATTACGAAGCCTGTCCGCATATTCCTTCGCTTTCGGGAAATAAGCCGATAGCTGCTCCATGGCAGCGAACGCCTCCCTCAAAGAAAAAACGGCGGAAGCGCCTTCTCCCTTCAGCAATTCCGTCACTTTATACAGAGCGATCTTTATCTCTTCGGTATGGGACAGGGTATCCAATTCCTGTTCCAGCGCTTCCTGCTCGCCGGCCTGCAGTTTCGCTTCGTTAAGTTCTTCATACTGAAACCGTATATAATCCTCCTCATTCCTCGCATGCAAAGCCTTATCCCTTAACTCCGCCAGTGCATCGCATAACGCAAGATATTTACCGTATTCATCGCGGTATCCGGCCAGTTTTTTCCCGGTATGCGCCATCAGAT
Source organism: Tannerella sp. (assembly GCA_031265585.1). Classification (GTDB taxonomy): domain Bacteria; phylum Bacteroidota; class Bacteroidia; order Bacteroidales; family Tannerellaceae; genus Tannerella. The sequence continues at coordinate 9,038 of JAISCL010000155.1, forward strand.
CCACTACATTCAGCTGGAAATGCGTATCTGCAAGCAGTAAATTCTGATGCTGCGAATGTACGTCAATCAACTGATTGCCTAACTCTTTCACAACAGAAAGCGAAACCGGCGAATCGTTGATAAAAGCGCGTGATTTCCCGCTACTGTACAGTTCCCGCCGGAACATACATTCCACCGCATCATATTCCAGGTCATTTGCTTCGAAAAAATCTTTCAGATGATACGTTGACAGATCAAAAACGGCCTCTATGGTACATTTATCTTTCCCCGACCGAATACTCTTCGTATCGGCGCGCTCTCCCAAAACAAGGGATAATGCGCCGAGGATGATCGACTTCCCGGCCCCGGTTTCGCCCGTTATAACAGAAAAACCATCCTCAAAACGGATGTCCAGTCCGTCAATCAGCACATAATTTCGTATAATCAAAGATTTCAGCATGACTAATTCTTTAATGACTCATAACGCGAAGCGGCAGCAGGGTATAATTCCGAAAACAGTTTATATCCTTCCTGTTTTTCCTGTGTGGTCGCTTTTGAATACACAGCCACTGCTTCATCAATCTTACAGTCGCTGAACAGCTGCAACAGCACAGAGGCGGGACGGGCATCTTTCAATTCCTTTAACGCGGACAGGGAGGAGATCAGATTGGTGCGTCCCCGGTCTGCATTGGCAGCCATTTCATCCAGTCCTTTCCGGTGATAATTATACCACATGGTATGAAATACATCCCCCTGGTTTTCTGTCAGGGCAGTTGCCAAAGCATGGCGGTTTTTTTTGTTTGCAAAAGCCGTCCAGCCGTTCCAGGAGGGTTGGGACTGAGCTAGTGTTACAATTTGCTGCGCCTGCTGGAAAAACGGCTGTCCTCCGTTCGGGGAAAAACCGTCGAAATCAAACCCCAGTATCAAATAAATATAGTAGATGATCACCGCTGTCAGATTACTGTTTAGCGTATTCTCGTTATATTCCAGCGGTTCAAATTCCGTATATTCAAAATCAAATTCCGTATCGCGGAAATTAAATATCGTGGTCGTATAGGTAGAATTATAGACAGGACGGCGCGCCTGAACCTGTATTTCACCACTGAACAGATTATTTTCCAAAGAATTGACGATAACCGTAAAGTTACAGTCTATGCGTTCGTTTTGTGAAAAGGTGGCCGTAGTCCATTTCTTTGTACTGATAAACTCCGTCAATGCAGCCTGCAATGTATTAAAGACTTGCTTGTTTGACCCCTGCACCTTATCGCTGTTTATCGTAAGCACTGCATTCAGTTCCTGAGCCAGGGCCGTTCCGGTAATACAAAAAAAGAATACCGGCAAAAATAGTATACGTATCATCCGGTTGAAAAATTTAGAATGTTATTATCATATCATACTTCTCAGATAACCGAAACCGCAGATTGTACCAAATAATCAATTATTTCTTCCGCGATTTCGGTTTTTGATTTTAACGGTATACCCGTTTCCAGACCATACCTGTCAATCAGTGTCACTTTATTCGTATCATAACCAAACCCCGCCCCCCGGTCGTTCAGGGAATTAAGGACGATAACATCGAATTTTTTACGTCGCAGTTTATCCTTTGCACGGGTTATTTCATCCTCTGTTTCCAAAGCAAAGCCAACAAGCGTCTGACGGGATTGTTTTTTCTGTCCCAATGTCGCCGCAATATCCTTATTGCGAACCAGCGGTATTGTCAGCGTATCGTGCTGCTCGCGCTTTATCTTTTCCGATGCCTTGTGTTCCGGCCTGTAATCAGCCACAGCGGCGCACAGGATGGCGATATCACACAACGGAAAGGCGCCGACAGCCTCTTCATACATCTCATCGGCTGATTCCACATTTATGCGTTTAATGGCAGAATGTTCCGTCTTCAATGCCACAGGCCCGGATATAAGCAATACTTCAGCTCCCCTGCCGGCGCATGCCTCAGCCAGCGCATATCCCATCTTTCCGGAAGAATAATTACCTATGAAACGTACGGGATCAATCTTTTCGTATGTCGGGCCGGCTGTTATCAAAATCTTTTTTTTTTGAAGATCCTTCCGGGAAGCAAAAAAATCGTCCAGGACAGTCACAATATCATCCGGTTCCGGCATACGTCCCTTGCCCTCAAGTCCGCTTGCGAGAAAACCGGTATCCGGTTCTATGATATGATTTCCGAAAGAACGAAGCGTCTTGAGGTTTTGCTGTGTAGCAGGATGTGCATACATATCCAAATCCATGGCCGGTGCTATAAAAACGGGCGCCTTACACGACAGATACGTCGTGATCAGCATATTATCGGCAATGCCATGCGCCATCTTTCCGATAGTTGAGGCTGAAGCCGGCGCTATCAGCATGGCATCGGCCCATAAGCCCAGCTCTACATGGCTGTTCCAGGTACCGTCGCGATTAGAAAAAAAATCACTGATGACGGGATGGCGGCTCAGCGTAGCCAGCGTCAACGGGGTAATAAACTCCTTTCCGGCAGGCGTGATTACGATCTGAACCGTCGCTCCTTTTTTTACCAGTGCGCGAATCAGTGAGGCAGCCTTATAGGCAGCGATACTTCCCGTTATCCCTAAAATAATTTTTTTCCCCTTCATCGTAATTTATAAAGCTTCCTCTTTCAGACGAAACCGTATTTCCGTAAGTTTTTGTTTCGTATTAAGCGGAAAATCTCCCTGCATCATCCATCCGTAGTACCCCTGATCTTTTTTCAGGACATCCTTCACTAAAGACCCTTTATGCTTGCCGAAATTAATCACCTCATCCCCGTTTTCATTATAGATCATCCTCCCGGCAAAATCCACATTATGATTGAAACTTGAAAATTTCGATAGTGCATCAATATCATTCTCCAACTCCGGATAACGGTCCAACTGTGACATAAGAACTTCGTAGGTTGCACGCGTATCACTCTCAGCGCTATGGGCATTCGTGAATTCTTTTCCACAGTAAAATTTATAAGCTGCCGCCAGATTTCGCTGTTCCATCTTATGGAAAATCGTCTGCACATCTATAAACTTACGTTTGTTCAAATCAATCGTAACCCCTGCGCGTAAAAATTCTTCCGCCAGCATCGGAATATCAAACCGGTTGGAATTGAATCCGGCCAGATCGCAACCTTCTATCTGTGCCGCAAGTGATTTGGCAATCTCCTTAAATGTCGGACAATCTTTCACATCTTCATCCGTAATGCCATGAATAGCTGTCGCCTCTCCCGGAATCGGAATTTGGGGGTTCACACGCCGTGTCCGGCATTCTTCATGACCGTCCGGTTTCACTTTCAGGTAAGAAATTTCAACGACACGGTCATTCGTAATGTTGATGCCGGTAGTCTCCAAATCAAAAAATACGAGGGGATTTTTCAAATTAAGCTGCATAATCTGTTCATTAATCATTCAACGACATAGGCATAAGCAACATAAGCAGTTCTTCGTTTTCTTCATTTTCGGCGGGGACAATCACACCTGCACGCGAAGGATCCGATAACTGCAGTATCACATTTTCCGAAGATATGTTAGACAGGATTTCAATCAGGCTGGAAACCTTAAATCCGATATTTAAGGGCGCCGCCATATACTGGCATACAATTTTTTCTTCTGCCGAAGTAGAGAAATCTATGTCCTGGGCGAATACGATCATTTTATTTTCCGACAACTGGATTTTTACCAGCCCGCTTGCCTGATTGGAAAAGGAAGCAATACGCTTCAGCGCCGCATAGAAAGAAATGCGATCTATCGTTGCATTATTGGGGTTCTCTGCCGGTATCACCGCGTCGTAATTAGGATAACGGCCTTCTATCAACCGGCATATCATTTCAAAAGAAGATGTTTTTACATAAGCATTGTTTTCATCAAAAACAACCTCCGCCGTTTCCGTATTTTTAATCAGCAGACTTTTTAGAATGTTAGCCGGCTTTTTAGGTAAAATAAAGGATGCACGTTCTTTAGCCTGGACGGACAGGTTTCGCATACGGACAAGCTTGTGACCGTCGGAAGCGACAAATGTCAGGTTTTCAGGTTGAATGTCAAAATAAATCCCGTTCATCACCGGACGGAGTTCATCGTCGGCAGTAGCAAACAGCGCGCGGTTAATACCGTTCAGCAGGATCTGTGATTCGATTTCCAGCCTTACAGATGAGTCTTTCAGCGGCTTCTGTTGGGGATAGGCGTCGCCTTTCTGTCCCGGAAGATTAAATTTGCCGTTCTCGTAATCAACATTGACAGTCATGTTATCGTCGTTGATATCGAAGGTTAACGGCTGTTCGGGCAACTCCTTTAACGGATCAAGCAACCGTTTTGCGTCAATCGCAAACAAACCTGAACCCTCCACATGCACGACATCTACCGAAGTGACCAGCCGGGTCTCCACATCGGAAGCCGTAATCGTTAACGTTTCTCCCTGCAAGTTAAATAGAAAACTGTCTAAAATAGGCAACGTGCTTTTTGACGCAATAACTTTACTGGTCGACTGCAAAGCAGATAGCAACGCCATACTTGATACATTAAATTTCATAATCTTTATATTCTTAATGGTTAATAATTTCTGAAAACAGACGAACAAAAATAGTCATTTTTTTCATTACACCCTACTTTTCCTTATGTAAAAAACAAAAAAAACTCTTTCCTGTCAGGAAAAGAGTTTTTTATCTTATAAATCGGTTAAAAGTCTTATTTTTTGAAATAATCTTTTACGCCTTCATTCGGAATCATTTCTTCCTGAAAAACGTAGGCTCCTGTTTTCGGCGATTTTACCATCCGAATCACTTTGGAATAGGTACGTCCTTCTCCGGTCTTAAATGTTGCAACAGCTTTTTTTGCCATGGTTTAAATCTCCTATTATTTAATTTCCTTATGTACCGTCATCTTTTTCAAGATGGGATTATACTTCTTAATTTCAAGACGCTGGGTCGTATTTTTGCGATTTTTCGTCGTAATATAACGGGACATCCCCGGCATACCGCTTCCTTTGTGTTCGGTACATTCAAGAATGACCTGTATCCTGTTTCCTTTTACTTTTTTTGCCATAATCTACTCCTCCGACATTATACGTTTAAATACCCCTTTTCCGCAGCGCTTTTTATAGCCGCATCCAATCCGATTTTGTTTATCAGACGCAATCCTGCTGCCGATATGGTAAGGCTTCTCCAACAATCCTGCTCCACCCAGTAAAATCTCTTTGTGAAAAGATTTACATTGAATTTACGTTTTGTACGTACATTTGAATGGGCTACATTGTTTCCGGACTGGGCCTTCTTTCCTGTAATTTGACAAATCTTAGACATTGTATTTATATTTTCAGTTATTTTTCTCTTTTTGAGGGTGCAAAAATACGGTTTATTTTTAATAATCCAAAATTTTGCAATAAAATTGTGCGCAAGATGAGACTCGAACTCACACGCCGGAACCGGCACTACCCCCTCAAAGTAGCGTGTCTACCAATTTCACCACCTGCGCAAGTGACACTTAAATCAACAAGCATTGTGCCCGGAACAGGACTCGAACCTGCACGGCTTTAACCCCACTCGCACCTGAAACGAGCGCGTCTACCAATTCCGCCACCCGGGCTTTACACGATTCAAAAAAAGGCGACCTCTGTCGCGCTTATAC
>JAISCL010000179.1 GCA_031265585.1 Tannerella sp.
AGCGAAAATTCGCCCTCATCTACATTCAGAAGCACATAAGCCGCTCTGTAACTTTGTGATGTGTGTGAACCTTTGCTTACTACGGCAAGCAACTCTTCAACCTCCTCTTTCGTTAATTTTATTCTGTACTTTGTCATACTTATTTGGTTTTTAATCCGCGGCAAAAATACAAAATAATTACGTTATATCAAAATTAACTTAACAATTCTTCCGTCTCCGTCTCCTCCTTCTGAAACGTTTTCAAACGCGCATTCTTTTTACTTCCATCCGCCGCCCCCTTTCGCCTGCTGGATGTTTTTTTATAATCCCGCTTGGATTTCTCCCACTGCTCCCACAGCTCCTTAACAGCCTCATCAATGCGTGCCAGCTCCAGCCTGACGCGGTCATCCACATCCCTGACCTCCTGTTCCCGCCAGATCGAAAGAAGGCGGTCAACATCCCCTTTGACGGTTGAAAGGGAATATTTATCCAGTCCGAGCCTGCGTATCACCCCGCTCTGTATTTCGCGATACGTGTGCGCCCGCTTATACAGTTCGGACACGATTCTAAGCCGGCTTTCCATTAATTTTGTACGTTCGCTTTTTATCATTTCTGTTCGGTTCTATATGTTCGGTTTTACAAGCTGCAAAAATTCATTCCTGACAGCGCTTTCGGTCTTAAACAAACCTGTCAATGAGGAACTTGTCATTTGTCCCTGTTTTTTTACGCCCCGCATCGTTTTACACAGGTGTTCGCCCTTCATTATGAGCGCTACTCCCGGGGGAGGGTATTTTATGCCTAAAACGGCCTCAATTTCGTTGACAATGTCCGAAACCAGCCGTTCCTGTATCTGCAAACGCGCAGAATAATAATCGACCGTTCTCGCGATTTTGGAAAGGCCCAGGATCTTTCCTTCCGGATGCGGTATGTACGCAAAATGATAAGTGCCGAAAAACGGCATTGCATGATGTTCGCACATGGAGTAAAACGTTCCCGAATCAATAATCATGCTGTCGTAAACGAGGCCGTCGGCGCCGTTTTGAAAGGTGGTAATCTCCGGCTTTTGCCTTTCGTCGTAGCCGCGGAAGATCTCCCTCCACATCTTAACAATGCGTGCGGGAGTGTCTACCAGCCCGGGCCTGGCAGGATTTTCGCCGATATGCGAAAGTATGTCCCTTATGGAATGTTCAATAATTTGTGTATCTGTACGCTCAGTCTCCATACCGGATTTTCTTTTATCAGTTTTAAGCAATAGTCTACGTTTTCCCTGCTTACATCAATCGGGGAAACAAAATAATCATCCGCTGCCGGCAAAAGGCTGATATCCGGCAATGTGTCGCCGGCTTTGACGGGATAGCGGAATTCGTTTACCCTTTTAAAATTCCTGTTCAATAACTCCGTACCGACTTTCGGACTGCAGGCAACGTAATCAATAAGGCCGGAAACGGGATTTGATCCGTTCGTTTCAATGCAGTTGAAGGCCGGCATGAAATTTATCAGTATCTCGTCGGTCAATTGCAGCGAAGGCTCTCCGCCCGTCCAGATGACGGTATTGCATTTATACCCTTTTATCTCCGTAATAATCTCCGCGACAGTCATCTCGCGGTAATCTTCGTGCCTTGTATCACAGAACGGACATTTAAGATTGCATCCCGCCAGGCGGATAAATACAGCCAGCATACCGGCGTTTGCCCCCTCTCCCTGAATGGAGCAAAAAATTTCGTTTACTCTCAGTTTACTCCTCATAGCCCGCTTTCGTTTTTGGCGTTTCCGAAATTTCCACCCGGTAAAGCTGCGGAAACCGGAGCTTGAATATATCATAAAGGAGCTTCGCAATATTCTCTGCGGTAGGGTTAAATACAAAGAAGTAGTTTAAATGCCTGTGATCCAGATTTTCATCGATGTATTGTTTTATTGGCTCCAGTTCCCGGTAGTCAATAACAAAGCCCGTTCCGTTTAACTCTTTCGATTGAAAATGAAATACCGCCACGTAGTTATGACCGTGAAGGCGGCTGCACGGATGCGCTTCCGGAAGTCCAAAAAGTTGATGGCTTGCCGAGAAATGAAATTCTTTACTGATTTTGTACATATCTTTAATTTTGTGTACCGGCGTATTTCCGGAACCTGTTTAATAAATCATATACCGTTAATAATATCATACCTGTATTTTTCTCGCTGTTAAACTTTAACACATGGTTAAATATTTCATCCCCGACAAGCGCCCTGACTTTGTCCGGAAAAATGTTTTTGATGTAATTCTTTTTCAGATAACCGTATCTTTTCGATGCAAGATAACTGCTGCTGTCGCATGAGGTACAAAATCTGTTTTGCTGTAACATTTTCGATTCGGTACACCCCAGCAGATGAATGTCAATACCGGGCTTTTTGTTCTTAATGTAGCAGGCCAGGCGGTGAGTATCCTCCCTGTATGTTTTTGATTTTGCAATTCGCAGTTCCGGAACGCTTATGGCTATGTAACCGGAAAATTCTATCAGCCGGTCAAGACCCCTTTGCCCGTCCTCTATGTGAAAAACGTTGATTTGGCGGTTTGGAAGATCCTTTTTCATCCGCTGCCGAAACTCCCATGCTTTTTCTACCCCTAAAACCTTTTGACAGTCAACCTCAACACAGGTTGCACCCCTGCCGTATTCGAGGGTAAATTTGACTAAAGCATCATACCATTTGTTCATTAAGGATTCGTCCCTATTTCCTTTCCGGCTGCCGAACATCAACGTAAACAGCCCGCTGTCCTGAATGCAGCGCCTTGAATTTTCTATAATATAGGCCGGGGTCAGAAAGGGGTTTGCATTCTGCCAGTCATAACAGGTCATGACCGGTGATTTGAATTTATCAAAAATCATGCGCTCAACAAATGGATAGGCAGTATAAAGCGTGTACCCTACTCCCATCGCCTTTAACGCCTCGAACTGATTCAGGGTTTCACAGGCTGAAAAATGCACCCTGATATTATCTTTGAACAATAGCGCCGCCTTCCCCATCTTCCAGAACTTTTACGTAATTACACTTCGGGAAATCGCTTAAAAAGCGTTCCGCAATCATTTCACACGACA
>JAISCL010000191.1 GCA_031265585.1 Tannerella sp.
GAAGGCTTCTACGATAGCATTGAGCAATTGGACAGGAACACGCAGGCTGACATCTTACTCGCCCTGGTCCGGTACGGATTGAGGGGGGAAATGGACCCCGGTTTAAAGCCGGTTGCTAATGCCCTGTTAATGTCTTTTAAGCCGCAAATAGATAGGAATAATCAAAGGTATCTAAATGGGATAAAAGGCGGAAAACATGGAATGAAAGGAGGCAGGCCGAAAACCCCAAACAAACCCCTGGAAAACCCCAAACAAACCCCTAATGATAATGTAAATGTAAATGTAAATGGGAATGAAGATATAAGTATTCCTGACGGAATATGTCGGGATGCTCCCGACGCCGTTCCCGTTTCGTTTAAAAATTTCATTGCCGCCTTCAATGCCGTCAGGGGATCAAAATTCCAGGGGATCGAAAAAGCAAAGCGGCAATTCAACGCAAGGCTGAAAGAAGGCTTTACCCCCGATCAGATGATTCAGGCGCTTAAAACGGCGATGAAAGAAAAAAATCATATCGAATCGGGCTACAGGTACCTTACGCCGGAGTTCTTTACCAGGCCGGACAAGCTTGAACGGTTCCTCAATTCCACATCCCCGAAAGGGCAGGAGACAATTCCCCGGCTGGGCGCCGGAGAGTGGATGCGTCCGGACGGAACACGCACCTACGGAAGCGGGAGTACTACCGTTCCGGATGATGCGCCGCCCCGTCCGTCGGAGGCCTGGTGGTGGAATGACGGACTGAATCAGTGGAACATGTAAACGGCTCTGAAACGAACGGAACCGGCTCTGATTTAAAGCAAAACAAAAGGCATGGAGGCCATACGGGAAAAAGCGGATAGCCCGCCCCGGACGTTGGTGTTGAGCCAGCCGGGCTATCAATGGCAGTGCTGAAAAGGTTGAGAGTGGAGAATCCTTTAGGAAATTTAGGGACTTTGAGGGTTTTATGGACCTTATAGACCTTATAGACTTTAAAAGTTGAAAATGAGAGAACTGTGAGATGGAGTGAACTGGGGATCAACATCCCTTACGGGAAGACGGGCGGGCAGGTAAAGACCGTTTGCCCGGTTTGCCGCGACAGCCGGCACAACAAACACGACAAAAGCCTGTCATGCGACATGGCGACCGGTCTGTTTAAATGCCACCACTGCGGCTACAGCGGGAGTGCGGCGCCAAAGCGGGAAAACCCGTATGTGCCATTCGTAAACCCGCGGCCACTGTCCGGTAAAAAGCCGGTCTACAAAAAGCCGAAGCAGCCGCCGGAAAACGTGTTAAGTGCAAAGGCGCTCAACTGGTTTAAGGGGCGCGGGATAGGCGGGGAGACGCTAAAGGCTTTGAGGGTAACCGAGGGGCCGGAATGGATGCCGCAAAAGGACAGGGAGGTCAATACGGTGCAGTTTAACTACTACCGGAACGGGGAGCTTGTCAATACGAAGTTCCGCACCGGCGACAAGTGCTTTAAACTGGTCAGCGGGGCGGAACTGATTCTTTACAACCTGGACGGCATCAAAGGCACGAAGGAGGCGATTGTTACGGAGGGTGAGATGGATGCCCTTTCGTTTTATGCCTGCGGGAGGACGGATGTTGTCAGCGTTCCGAACGGGGCGAACGCGAACCTGTCGTATCTCGATGATTATATCGAGGAGTATTTTGACGGCAAGGAAACGGTTTACATTGCCGTCGACACGGATACCAGGGGCGTTGTGCTGCGGGATGAACTCATCCGCAGGTTCGGCTTTGAGCGCTGCCGGGTGATGACCTACGGGGAGGGTTGCAAGGATGCAAACGGACATCTGATGAAGTACGGCCGGGAATCGCTCCTTTCGTACCTCGCGGAAGCCCCGGAGGTGAGGGTTGAGGGCGTCTTCAGGATTTCAGACTTTGAGCAGTCCCTGGATGCGCTGTTCGAGTCCGGCCTGCAGAGGGGCGTAACGGTCGGACATGCCAATTTTGACGCGCTCTGTTCGTTTGAAACAAAACGCCTGTGTCTCGTTACCGGTATTCCCGGAAGCGGGAAGTCGGAGTTTATCGATGAGCTTGCCGAGCGGCTGAATATCCGTCACCAATGGCGGTTTGCCTATTTCAGCCCGGAAAATGCCCCCCTGGCCTATCATGCCTCGAAACTGATAGAGAAGTTCACCGGAAAGAAGTTCGGGAGCCGGACGCTCGGAACCGGGGAATACAGCCGGGTGAAAGATCATCTGGAGGATAACTTTTTCTTTATTTCGCCTCCGGACAACTTCAAGGTGGATAACATACTCGAAAAGGCCCGCTACCTGGTGAGGAGGAGGGGTATAAAGGCGCTTGTGATAGACCCCTACAACCGGATTGAAAGCGAACAGAACGCGCGGAGCGAAACGCTGTACATCAGTGAACTGCTGGATAAGCTGACGAACTTCGCGCAGATAAATGATGCTTTGGTTATTCTGATGGCCCATCCGACTAAACTGAAAAAGAACACGGACGGGAAATACGAAGCCCCCACGCTTTATGACGTCAGCGGATCGGCCAATTTCTTCAACAAGGCGGATTTCGGCATTTCCGTACACCGGAGGCGGGAAGAAAACTATGTCGAGGTACATGTCCAGAAGGTGAAATTCCGGCATCTGGGAGAAACGGGCGTATGCCTTTTTAAGTACAATATCAACAATGGCCGGTACGTTCCGTATGACCTGAACAGGCCGGAGAATGTTCCGTGGGACAACAGTAGCCACCTGGCAGAAAAAATAAGCGACAGTCCCCGGGACGGGCCGGAGTTTCCGTTCGACTTTGATTCGCCCGCAGGGGATTGTCCGTATTGAGACCGGAACAGGGAGTGAAAAAACACCGGGATGAAATTTAAGCCCGGCAAAAACAGATGAAGTTAAATTAAAAATTTACAGGAATGAAAGAAAAAAATCAGGAAAGAAAAGTCATGGAACGGCCGGTTAACGGAGAAACGGGAAGAGTACACAAAAAAAGGAAGATGGCGCGAACGGGACCGTAAAACGGCGCGAGCCGGAAGCGGTTCCGTATTGACGGAAGGCAAAACGCGGAAGGCCTGCATATTTGGGCGCGCAGCCTTCCGCGTAGCCTCCTGAAAGGCATTTGCAAATATATGGATTTTTAAGATGATACACAAATGCTAAATGAAATTTTGAATTTAAAGAAGATTCGCGTGGAAATGGCCGTATTAAAAAGCAGCGAAAAAGAACTCGAAAAGCCGATGCTGGATGATTTTTCGTTTATCCCGACGCTGTACGGCTGGTTTTTGGAAATATTGGAGAATATGACCTGTCCTCCGAATCCGGACAGCGCATTTCAGCGGAAAAAGTTCCTTTTTGTTGCCGTGATGCTATACTCCCCGGCGACCTTTTGCGGAAAGCCGGTAAAGGAAGGCTTATGCGCCGAACTTGCCAAACTTTTCAACCTCACACCCGTAAGCGTTTCGCGGAACATATCCGGCATGATATTCTATTATGAAAACTACCGGGATTTTGCGGACGGCGTGGAAAAGATATATGTAGAGATTTTGCACCGGTTGAAGGACGTTTCTGTATGATTAAACATGACTTCTGTGCCCGCTACCTGAAAAGAGCGGGCTTTTTTATTCCTTCCCTACCTTAATCCTCCCGCCACAGTGAGGGCAGGTGATTATGTCGATTTGCGGTTGCTCGAAAAGTTCCGTTACCGGAACTCCGAGGGCGGTTGCCATTTCTTTTATCTTATTAATAGGCGGATTACCTTTTTCTGATATTGCTATCGAAAAACCAACTTCACTCATTCCGAGTTTTGATGCAAATTCTTTTTGCGATATTCCTTTTTCTTTTAATATCTCTTTAATTCTCATTTTAATTTGAATTTTCAAGTTGTAAATTACTTTTATTAAAACGCAAAGATAATTATTATAATTGAATTAAAATGCCAATTTAATAATTTAATAAAGTTTAACTATAAATATTTGGCGATAATTAAAATGGTAGTTAAATTTGCAGAGTGAAATTAAAACGTCATTTTAATAACGATAAATTAAATATTACAACAATGAAAACAACAGGCTACTTTACAACACCGAAACCAATCAGACGCAAATACCCCCGCACTCTGATTGACGATCAAAAAGATGCAGCAGACATGTTGATCGAAGGCTGCGAAGGCAATACTTACACGGTCAATACAAAAGGGATTGAGTTAACCGGCAAAGGCGTTAAGTGCCGCTATAATAATGATGGCAGCTATTACGAAATAACAGAAAGGTTGCTTCGCAGGTTAGAAGCCCAATATAACATAATGACTAACTTTTAAAGAAGAAAAAGACATGAAACCAATTGAAATAACAAAGAGAGACACGACAAAAATCGATTATATGATCAGTTTGAGTAACGGGGATTATAACCTGTATTGCACATACAACCGTATTGATGAAGTTCAAGAGGTGATCAGAGGCAATTACTGCCTGCCCGTATCCGATACGCCTGCACCCGTTAAGGTAAAAAATATTGACTATATAATATTCAAAACAAAAGATATGGGCATTATCGTAGACTTTGTCTGTATAAAGAGAGGCGACAAATTCGATCTCTACGAAATGAATATGAACGCATACAATGAGTATGAGCGATATATGGTTAATTTCGATAAATACAATTGAATTTAAGTATAATAAAAAAGTTGCGCACGACACGGACCAAGTGCATACTGAAATGAGAACAAAAGAATTTTTATCGGATGTAATGCGCCTCGCCTGGCAGTTTGTAAAACGAAACGGCTTTACGATGTCACGGGCATTAAAGGTCGCCCGGGTGAACGCGAAATTACGAATTGCAGTGAGGCTGCAAATTGTGAAGTTCTACTTTCAAAAAGTAGACGGCTCAACCCGCGAAGCTTACGGCACGTTAAGCGGTAAACCCGTACCGGCAACCGGCGGCGACACGCGCAAAAAGAATGACACCGTACAGACGTACTACGACACCGAACGCCAAGAATGGCGGTGTTTTAAGAAAGCAAATTTATTATCAATCAATTAAATATTATAACAATGAAAACAAAATTAAGATCAGTTACAGAAGGCGGCGAAATGGAATTATGTGCAGAACAGTGCAGTTTTTGGGAGGAAGAAATGAAAATGTCAGGCACATATCATCCGTCTGTACAGGGTTCCCGTTACGGATACATCTCTTTCGGGGCGCCCCAATGCGGCTATTACAGCCAAATTACAGAAAGCTCATTCAGGCAACTGAACAGGCTGGCGGGAAAGTCGGACACTACTGTATGCGTAGACATGGCAAATGATGAAATCCGGTTTTATGCGAGGTCTCATTAACCGGCAATTAAGGACTGCACTGCCGGCCTGACAAACAAAGTGTGTTAAGACCGCCCTGTCTTAACACACTTTTCGGTAGCGATTCTTAAAAGATCAGCGCTTGACGGCTACCTTTGGGCCGTTATCGCGGGCCGGGGCGGAGGATGGCCTGTTACCCCGGTAACGGGATTATTTTGTACATTTCGTTGATTTATGAAAATTCGGAACTATGAAACGGAAAAAGGCGGAAAGCGTGGCCCAAAAACGAACAAAAACGAACACTAAAAAAAAGGCTATGATCGCAGCGCTTGAATCATCATTGGGCGTTGTTTCGCTCGCCTGTGAGTTGACAGGCGTTTCGCGCACCCAGCACTATAAGTGGCTGAATACCGACGAAAGCTACAGGAAACAGGTGGAAAGCATCGCCGGCATAGCGCTTGACTTTGCCGAAAGCAGGCTGCATGAGAGGATAAAATCCGGCGATACGGCTTCCATCATATTTTATCTGAAAACCAAAGGAAAGGGGCGCGGCTATACGGAGAGGTCTGAAATCGAAGCAAGCGCAAATGTAACCGTAAGGAAGGGGATCGCCATTGACGATTTTATAAATATGCATTTCAGAGAGGGAGAAGATTAGGCCGGTGGTAAGATTGAATCAGATATACAGTCCGCTGTTTGAGAATAAGGAAAAGTTCATTATCCTTGTTACCGGAGGGAGAGGTTCGGGAAAATCCTTTGCCGTGGGTACATTCATACAGGATTTGACCTTTGAGACGGGGCACACGGTGCTCTATTGCCGTTATACAATGACCTCCGCCGGCATATCCATCATCCCCGAACTGCTGGAAAAAATAGAACTCAACGGAACCGGGAAATACTTTGAAACTGCCAAGACCGACATAATAAACCGTTTTTCGGGAAGCAGGATTCTGTTTCGCGGCATAAAAACCTCATCCGGAAACCAGACGGCAAAATTAAAATCCATACAGGGACTGACCACTTTTGTCTGCGACGAGGCGGAAGAATGGGTATCGGAAACCGACTACGAAAAAATACTCTTTTCCATCCGTCAAAAAGGGATCCAAAACCGGGTGATTATCATCATGAACCCCTCCAGCGTGAATCATTTCATTTACAAAAAGTACATAGAAAAGACGCACCGGACGGTCAATATCGACGGAGTTGACGTTCAGATAAGCACGCATCCGAATGTCCTGCACATTCATACGTCTTATCTGGACAACCTCGAATATCTGGGTGATGAATTTTTACGCGAGGCGGAACAGGTCAGGCAGGAAGACGCGGACAAGTACGCACACCTGTTTATCGGACGGTGGGCGAATGTGGCCGAAGGGGTTATTTTCAAAAAGATTGAAGTGGTGGAAGAAATACCGGACTGGGTGAAAAAGCGCGGCTACGGAATGGACTTCGGTTTCTCCAGTGACCCGACAGCGATTATTGACTGCGGGCTGTTCGACAGTGACCTGTATCTGGATGAAGTTTGCTATAAAACAAGGATGCTGACGGGCGATATCATTTCCGAATTGAAAAAGAAGCCCCGCAAAACCGTCTCGGAGAGCGCCGATCCCCGTTTGATTCAGGAAATAGCCAATGCGGGAATATTGATTTATCCGGTATCCAAGGGGCCGGAATCCGTTTTAGCGGGGATACGGAAGATGCTTGATTTGAATATCAAAGTAACAAAGCGCTCCCATAACCTGCTGTACGAGTTCAGAAATTATACATGGGACAAAGACAAAGACGGAAATTACATAGACAGGCCGGCAGACAAATACAATCACGGGGTAGACGCCTCCCGGTACTGGGTATATGGCGAGCTTCTGGGGAGAGTGCAAAACGCTAAGAGAATTGACAAGGAAGATGTGTATGTTGATATATTTTAAATTATGAATCAGGTAATAAATGTAATCAGAAACTACTGGCTTAACAGTATGGGCGTAGACCGCGACCTGGAGCGGTTGCTTGCGGACAGGGACATATCCAGGGCTATGGCTCTTTTTCAAGACCGGGACACAGAAGTACTGAAAGCCCTGAAGGAATACCTTCCCGAATGCCATGCAGTACTGTCGCGCCCCGACAAAAGGCGAAAGGGCCGGGACGATTATAAAGTCCAGAAACTGCCGCGTGCATGGCAGAAACAGATCAATCGAATTGCGCAGTTTTTCCTGCTTAACCACCCGGTCAAGTGGACATGCGAGAATACGGACGAAGCTTCGATAAAGGCGTTTAATGCTTTCCTGGAGTTCCTGAAGGAAATCCGGTTCGATGTGTACATGAGACATGCAAAGATGACTGCCGGGGCGGAAACGGAGTGTGCAAAGCTGTATCATATCTATCGCGATGAGGAAACGAACAGTCCCCGTGTTAAGATTGTCATGCTGGCGTATTCGGACAATTACACCATCCGGCCATTGTTCGACCAGTACAAAAACCTGATCGCGTTCGGTTACGGCTATCGCCTGAAAGAGGGAGCTGACGTTGTAGAGCATTTCGACATCCAGACCCCCAAAAAGATATACCGCTGCCGGAAGGAAAAACCCGGATGGAGCGTAAACGAACTGCCCAACGTGACCGGTAAAATCAACGTTATCTACTACCGGCAGGATGAGGAATGGAAAGACGCCCAGTGGCGCATTGAGCGCGACGAAATGCTCGATTCCCGCAATGCGGACACGAACGAATATTACGGCGACCCTATTGCCAAAGTCTCTGCGGATGTAGTAAAGGGCCTGACCGATCCGGAAAGCGTCGGCAAGATGATACAGTTGCAGGGAAAGGAGAGCGTGTTTGAATACGTGACCCTGCCGGATGATTCCCCAACCAAGGGAGCCGAAAAGAAGGTGCTGCGGGAATCCATCCTGTCGGATACGCTTACTCCCGATTTCGACTTTGAGAAGATGGCGGGACTGGGGACACTCTCCGGCGAGGCTCTCCGGCGCGCGCTCATTTCGGGCTATATCAAGCGCAATCTGAATATTGACACCTATCAGGAACTGGTAGACCGGGAAAAGAATCTTATCCTCGCCATCATGATGAACGTAACCCATATCGAGTTGCGGGAGGCGCTCAGGAATCTTAAAATCGGCT
>JAISCL010000222.1 GCA_031265585.1 Tannerella sp.
TGGCGCGCGAAAATACGGGAACGCTGACCGGTAAAGGCATGGAATTTGGAGGATCGCTGATCCGTCCGGAAGCAACCGGATACGGAAACCTCTACTTCCTGATGAACATGCTGAAAAGAAAAGGTATCAACGATTTGAAAGGACAGGCTGTCAGCATTTCCGGTTCCGGGAACGTGGCCACTTATACGGCAGAAAAAGTACTTGAACTGGGCGGTAAAGTCATTACATTATCCGACAGCAACGGATATATCTATGATCCGGACGGCATAGACACTGAAAAACTCAGCTATGTATTCGAACTGAAAAACGTATATCGCGGCCGTATTAAAGAATATGCCGAAAAATACGGCTGCAAATACGTGGAAGGCGGACGCCCCTGGAACGAAAAGTGCACCATAGCGCTGCCGTCAGCCACTCAGAACGAACTGAATGGAGAAGACGCGGAAACACTTGTCAAAAACGGATGTTTCGCCGTTTCGGAAGGAGCCAATATGCCTTCTACCCCCGAAGCGATTGAAGTATTCCTGAAAAATAAAATCCTGTATGCACCGGGTAAGGCAGCCAATGCGGGAGGCGTATCCGTATCCGGCCTGGAAATGACCCAGAATGCGATCAAATTAAGCTGGTCGCGCGAAGAAGTCGATCAGAAACTGCAGGACATCATGAAAAATATCCATAAAGCCTGCGTTCAGTACGGAACGGAAGAAGACGGATATGTAAATTATGTAAAAGGAGCAAACATCGCCGGATTCATGAAAGTAGCCAAAGCGATGATGGCTCAGGGAATTTTATAAATCATACCATAAGTTTAAAATGCCAAAAGAACAGTTTGCCTTCGGGAGGCGAACTGTTCTTTTTATTTTCTACGGATTCCGGCGCACGGTCTTACCCGTTTGAAATAACAGTTCCCCTGTTTCCGTTTATCTCCGATGCCTTTGTTATTACAACCTGCCTGACGCCGGCTTCGATCGCCTGAAATGAATTTTCCAGCTTGGGTATCATCCCCCCCTGAATGATGCCGTTATGTTTATATTCCTCAAACATTTTCCGGTTTATTTGAGGGATCACGCTGTCATCATCCTGTTCATCCAGCAGGACGCCGCTTTTTTCGAAACAGAAAATCAGTGTCACATCAAATAATGCGGCTAATGCTTTGGCTGCTTCGCCGGCAATGGTATCGGCATTGGTATTCAGGAGATTTCCCATTCTGTCATGTGTCAGGGGAGACAGTACGGGAACATAGCCGTTTTTGAGCAGCAAGTCCAGCGCTTCGGCGTTGACCTCTTTTACATCGCCGACAAAACCGTAATCTACTGTTTTAACAGGACGTTTTTCGGAGCGCATCACATTCATGTCAGCGCCTGTCAGTCCAATCGCATTTACGCCTAACGACTGAAGGCGCGCCACCACATTTTTATTTACCAGTCCGGCATAAACCATCGTAACGATGCGCAAGGTCTCTCTATCCGTAATACGCCGTCCATCGACCATCCTGCTTTCCACGCCAAGCTGTTCCGCCATTCCGGTAGCCAGACGTCCACCGCCATGTACAAGTGCCTTAGCTCCTTCTATTTTAGAAAAATCGCTAAGCAGACTGTTCAGTGTACTCTCCTCTTCAACAATTTTACCCCCGACTTTTATCAAAGTTAATTTTTCCATCACTGCCACTTTTGCCCGCAAAGTTAGGAATATATTTTAAAATAACAGAAGTATTTCTCCGTCCCCGCAAAGTTGCAGCATCCGGCACCGGACAATAATTTTAAAATTTGTCGCAATTATTTCCATATTCTTTTATTTTTTCATTAACTTTGCCCGCCATAAAGAATGCGGCAGTAGCTCAGTCGGTAGAGCATCAGCTTCCCAAGCTGAGGGTCGCGGGTTCGAATCCCGTTTGCCGCTCTTGTTAAATATCAGGGGAATAAGAGGTTTGACGTTTGTGAGGCCTCTTATTTTTTGTATGGTGTAAAATATCATAATATTTTTGTTATATTTGTCGATAAAAATTACAAGAGCATGGCAACGAAAGAGAGATTGGATGTTGATGATATAGAGTTCAGGTTCAGGGATTCGGATGAAATAGAGGAGCTAAGGAACGGGTATGCTTATACGTATCAAGGATATGAAATTGTATTTATTATGCCGAAGAAAGATTTATCAAGACAGGTAACAACCATTTTCGAGCAAATCCGCCGGACTGACGAAAAGGGTAATGAGTATTGGAGTGCAAGAGATTTCTCCAAAGCGCTGGAGTATGTTGAATACAGGAACTTTATACCGGTGATTAATAGGGCTAAAGAGGCCTGTTTGAATAGCGGTCAGCCAATAGATTATCATTTCGTTCATATCAACGAAATGATAAGCCTTGGTAAGGGAGCTGAAAGACGGGTAGACAGCATGAAATTATCGCGTTATGCCTGCTACCTGATTGTACAAAACGGCGACCCTTCAAAAGAAGTTATTGCACTGGGGCAGACGTACTTTGCCATTCAAACCCGTTTGCAGGAAATAAGACAAATGGAGGAATACAATGCCTTAACATCGGAAGATGAAAAACGATTATTTCTTCGTAATGAACTGCGCAGACATAATTTGCAATTAGCTGATGCAGCGCATAATGCAGGAGTGATTGATACAATTGATTATGCTATTTCTCAGAATTTCGGGTATAAGGGGTTGTATGGCGGATTAGACGCCAAAGCCATTCATCAGCGCAAACGGTTGAAGAAAAGTCAAAATATCTTTGACCACATGGGAAGCACCGAACTGGCGGCTAATCTTTTTCGCGCTACGCAAACCGAAGATAAATTGCGACGGGAAAACATTGAGGGAAAGCAGAAGGCTAATCAAACGCATTACGAAGTGGGCAAAAAAGTTCGTAAAACAATTCAGGAACTTGGAGGAACAATGCCGGAAAATTTACCGACTGCCGAAAATGTCAATAAACTGGAACGAAAAGGAGTGAAATCAATAAAGAGTAAATTGCCTAAAAATTAGGTTGCAGACTTGGTCAATTGCCCGAAAACAACTGAGAAAAAGAAGGATTCGAAGGCGAAGAAGCTGGGATGCGATAAGTGTAAGATTATGTTATAAATAAAACATGTTGTAAATGACCAAATATCTCCAACAACTTATAAATAAATCACTATGAAAAACTATGTAATTATTCTACTGTTATTGTTTTACTGTGTTTCTGCAATTAATGGTCAAGGGCAGCAGATAAGACAGGATTTTGAAAATATCCCCGTTCGGTTCCGTCCGAATCCGCTCTGGTTCTGGAATGACACGAAGGTGGAGAAAGAGGAACTGATCAAACAAATGGAATTATCCAAAGATGCCGGATATGGGGGTTTGAGCATATTACCTTTTGGAAAAAATTTTATGCCCGAATACCTCTCCGAAGATTATTTTGATGTGTACCGGACCTGTATTGAAAAAGCAAAAAAACTGGGGATGACCTTATGGATTTATGATGAATACGGATTTCCAAGCGGTACTGCAGGTGATATCAATGGAGACGGCATCGGACGCTTCAAACAGAAATACCCGGAACACACCTATAAACGCCTGGATAAAACGGAATTTTTACCGGAACAAAACAACACGTTCGGACAAACACTTCCCGACGGGTTACTTATGGCAGCGGTCGCCATGGACACCGTTTCTTTAAAAAGAATTGACTTGCAGCCTTTCATTGCAGGGAATCGGCTGACCTGGAACGTGCCGGAAGGACACTGGAAAATCCTGGTGTTTACATGCGTGGATGCCGGCAATACGATCGTAGACTACATGAGTCCGGAAGCCGTCAGTCTATTTATCGAAATGACACACGAACAGTATTATAAACATTTTAAGGACTATTTCGGAAGCACAATTATCGGCACCTTCTTCGATGAACCAACGCTGTATTATGCCGAAGGACGTTCATGGACGCCCGATTTCAATAAAAAATTTGAAAAAAAATACGGGATCAGTCCCGCTTTATATTATCCGGCCCTCTGGTATGATATAGGGGAAGATACGGAAGAAGCCAGAAATTACCTGTTTGGATTCCGTTCCGAGTTATACGCCGAAGGCTTCACCAGGCAGGTAAATGACTGGAGCGTCAAGCACGGCGTTTTAGCTACGGGACATCAGGATAATGAAGAAATCATCAACAGCGTGGGAACCGCCGGCGATCTGATGAAATGCTTCAAGTACCTTGAAGCGCCCGGAATAGACAAGATCGGAGGAAACCGTCCGGCGGAACGGTTTTATAAAATCGTCAGTTCAGCCGCGTACAACTGGGATCATTCACGGGTCATGTCGGAAACATACGGCGCCATGGGAAATATTTCATGGACGGAAATTTTTAATATCGCAATAGACCAGTATTCAAAAGGCATTAACATACTGATACCTCATGCGACATGGTACAACACGGAAAAAGTAGTTTTCCTTCCCGAACTGTCACTCCGCAATCCGGTTTATGCCGACAGTCTTCGCCTGTTTACCGATTTCCTGACGCGGCTGAATGCGGTGATGCAGAACGATGCCCGGTGGAGCGGGGATATTGCCGTCTTATACCCCATCAACACGATGCAAAGCGGACATTATATGGACGGTCCGCTCGGGCACTACCGGGGAGGTGTCGAGATACCCGGGCTGGATTATATTAATGTAGGGGTAAACCTGTTTGACAGTCTCGGCTATGATTTCATGTTCCTGCACCCGGAAGTGCTGGATGAGCAATGCATCCTGAAAGAAAACAGGCTGTTTCTGAATAATCAGACACAATATAATGCGTTCTCGACACTCGTCATTCCGGGATGCCGCACAATCTCCCTGAGTAATCTGGATAAAATAAAAAAATTTGCCGCTGCGGGAGGCGCTGTCATATTCACCACGGCACTGCCGGAGAAAGCTACGATACAGGCTGACAATGAAAAGGTGAAAAACATCGTAGACGAGATGATCCGGAATAAAAAGGCTATTTTTATAGAAAACCCTTCCGTACAGCACCTGGGAAATGTGATGGACAAACTGTCTCCGGCCTGTTCATTCAGGTTTACAGGAAAAGACCGGGTACAGAACATCCACAAAATACTGGATGGGAATGAAATATGGTACCTCGCAAACCCTAGCCCGGCAGCTAAACATGCGGAAATTGAACTGGATGGGAATTATCACCCGGAGGTATGGGATCCTCATACAGGCGAAACCGGGAAAACGATAAAAGTCGACCATAAAAACGGGAAAACAAGGTTCAGCCTGGATCTGGATGGAGGGAAGTCCGTCTTTGTGATCGCGGATCTCTCCGACAGCAATGATACGGTTACTAAATAAAAAATTAAGAATATGTCTGAATTTACTGCAAAGATCAAACGAAGCACACTTTTGTCAATCGGCATACTGGTGTCATTTTTATTATTCTGTTCCTGCACATCGCAGGAAAACAGTTTTTCCGAACTGGAAAAAGGATTCGCAAATCCGCCGGACGCTGCCCGTCCCGGTGTATACTGGTACTTCATGGATGGAAATCTTTCCGGGGAAGCAATAACAAAAGACCTGGAATCAATGAAAAAAGCCGGTATAGGCTACGTCGTATACCTGGAGGTAAACGTGGGGGTGCCCCGCGGCTCTGTTGATTTCCTGAGTCCGAAATGGAAAGCGCTGTTCAAACATGCCGTCGAAGAATGTGAACGGCTGGGGATCGCCATCACACTGGGTGCAGGTCCCGGATGGACCGGCAGCGGAGGGCCATGGGTCGAAGCGCAGGCTTCCATGCAGCACCTGGCAACATCCTCGACGGAGGTTCGGGGAAGTGGAAAACAAACACTCCGCCTGCCTGTGCCCATACCCAAACGTCCTTTCTTTGGAGAAAGAGGGTTCACACCACAGGTCAGGAAACAGTGGGAAGATTTTTACGAAGATGTTGCCGTACTGGCCTTCCCGACTCCCCCGGAAGAGGCGCTCATCCCCGATTCCGAAGAAAAAGCGTTATACTACCGCGCCCCGTACAGCTCACAGCCGGGTGTAAAACAATACCTTCCGACTTCGGCAGATTATGATATCACCCCTTCTCAGGAAGCGATCGAACAGGATAAGATCGTAGACCTTTCGGCTCTTCTGAAAGAGGACGGCTCCCTGGAATGGGATATTCCGGAAGGCAACTGGACCGTGATGCGCTTTGGAAGCCGCAACAATGGCGCCGTGACACGCCCCGCGCCGCTACCGGGGGTCGGACTGGAGGCCGATAAATTCGATACGGTAGCCTTGAACGCCCATCTGGATAAATTTACCGGGGAACTGTTACGTACGATCGGGAAACGTGACAGCAACCTGCCCGGTGGACTCAAAATGCTGCACATGGACAGCTGGGAAATGGGCGCTCAGAACTGGACGCAGCGATTCAGGGAGGAATTTATCCGCCGCCGTCAATATGATCCGCAACCGTTTTATCCCGTTTATGCGGGAATGATTGTAGGAAGCCGTGAAATAAGCGAGCGCTTCCTGTGGGATTTGAGACTGACCTCGCAGGAACTTGTACTGGAAAACCATGCAGGTCATCTTAAAGAATACGGGCACCGTTACGGCCTCGGATTGTCCATCGAACCTTATGATATGAACCCGTCAGCGGATCTTGAACTGGCCGTCACGGCAGACATGCCGATGTGTGAATTTTGGAGCGCCGGATACGGATTCAACACCTCTTTCAGCGCAATGGAAGGCACCTCTGCCGCGCACCTGATCGGTCAGCCGGTTGTCCCGGCCGAAGCTTTTACGGCGCATCACGACGGATGGCGGCAGCATCCCGGCTCTATGAAAGACCAGAGCGACTGGGCGTTTGCCGCCGGGATTAACCGCCTGGTGTACCATACCTTCCAGCATCAGGCGCTGGACGACACGTTGCGTCCGGGCATGACCATGGGGCCTTACGGTGTACACTGGGATCGCAACCAGACCTGGTGGCCGATGGCTGACGCTTACCACCGGTATGTCTCACGCTGCCAGTTCATGCTGCAGCAGGGAAGAACGGCAGCCGATATCCTTTACCTGACCCCCGAAGGCGCCCCGCACGTCTTCCGCGCACCGGAATCAGCGCTGGAATATGAATTACCCGTTCTCCCCGACCGGAAAGGATACAGCTTCGACGGCTGTCCTCCGGTCATGATCTGCCGGGCATCCGTAAAAGACGGACGGATCGTATTCCCCGGCGGCGCTTCCTACAGGATGCTTGTGCTGCCGGATTTTGAAACGATGACGCCCGGCCTGCTGAAAAAAATCAAAGAACTGGTACATGAAGGGGCCACCGTGATCGGTCTTCCCCCGAAAAAATCACCCGGACTGACCCGTTATCCGGAATGTGACAGCGAAGTGGAAAGCCTGTCCCGGGAACTTTGGGGAAGCCTTGAGATCCCGGAAAAATTAACCGTACATCCTTTTGGAAACGGCAAAATCATCTGGGGATCGGAGCTGAAAGAAAAAGCAGACAACTTATATCCGCATTACGGGACGACGGCCGCAATCCTGGCCGGAATGAACGTCCCGGAAGATTTTGCTTCCACGGCGCCGCTTCGCTATACGCACCGCATCCTGCCCGGCTGTGATATCTATTTTGTAGCAAACCGTACGGAAAAAGAGGTAACGGATGATTGCCTGTTCCGCATCACCGGCAAAAATCCCGAACTGTGGGATCCGCTAACTGGCGAGACAAGACCGTTACCCGAATATTCCGCGACCGGCGAAGGAGTCACAAAAATCCCGCTCGCGTTCGGACCTTATGAAAGTTATTTCATCGTATTCAGGAAGCAAACGGAGAACCTGAAAGGAAAAAATTTCGAAAGCCCCCGGATACTCGCCACCCTGGATGCCCCGTGGAAAGTATCCTTTGATCCTGCGTGGGGAGGGCCTGCCGGGGAAATCACCTTCGATAAGCTGACGGACTGGACGCAACACCCGGATCCGGGCATTAAATATTATTCCGGAACAGCCGTATACAGGCAAAAATTTGATCTGCCAGGCGATCCGGCAAACGGAAAGATCTGTTTAAACATCGGAAAGGTGAAAAACATGGCGCGCATACACCTTAACGGCAAAGAAGCCGGAACGGTATGGACCTCTCCCTGGCAGCTGGACATCACCGGTCTTGTAAAGCAGGCCGTCAATGAACTGGAAATAGAAGTGGTTAACTTATGGCCTAACCGGCTGATCGGGGACGAGCAGCTTCCCGATGACGGCATACAAAGCGGACAATGGCCCGAATGGCTGCTCAAAGGCGAACCGCGCAGCAGCGGGCGCTATACTTTCACAACTTACAAACATTATACAAAAGATTCCCCCCTGCTGGAATCCGGCCTCCTCGGACCGGTAACGATTCAGATCGGGAATACGAAATAAGGAATAAAATAAACCTGTAAATTAAATATCTATGAAAAAGATTTTGTTGATTGGATTATTACTTTCCGGTAGCCTGCCGGTTATTTGGAGCAGCAGCCTGCCGGATAAAAAAACAGAGGCAAAAGGGAAATGGATTAGCTTTGAACATACGCAGAGTGAGTCTAATTCGTGGTATATCTTTCGCAGGGACGTAAAACTTGCGAATGTTCCGGAATCCCTCACCGCCCGTATCGCTGTCGATTCAAAGTATTGGCTCTGGATTAACGACCGGCTGGTTGTTTTTGAAGGAGGGCTGAAGCGAGGCCCTGCCCGGAATGCAACTTATTATGATGAAGTAGAAATAGCCCCTTACCTTACGGCCGGGGAGAATACAATCGCCATTCTCGTATGGCACTTTGGACGGAACGGTTTCAGCCACGTAAACAGCGGAACGGCCGGGTTGTGGTTTGAAGCGGTTGCTCCCGGTGTTGAAATTGTTTCGGACGGTTCATGGGAAGGCAGGATGTATGATGCTTATCAGGATACGGACGCCCCTCATCCGAATTACCGTTTGCCGGAAAGTAATATTCGCTTTGACGCAAGGAAAGAGATCACGGGATGGAACAGAAAATCGTTCTCCGGAAATATCCGGGGGGCTTTTATTCTGAATGATCCGGCGGACGTCCCCGTCGGGCAGTTCGTAAAACGTCCCGTTCCGCTGTGGAAAGATTACGGGCTTGCCGAATATGTAAACATCCGGAAATCCGCTGAAGGGGATACCCTGTTTTGCCGTTTGCCGTACAATTGCCATATCACTCCCTGCCTCAAAGTAAAAGCCCGTGAAGGAGCCATGATAAAAATGCAGACGGATAACTATCTGGGTGGAGGCACCCCGAACGTACGGGCCGAATACATCACGCGTGAAGGGGAGCAGGAATATGAAAGTTTCGGCTGGATGAACGGGCATGAAGTGTGGTATGTAATTCCGGAAGGAGTGGAGGTCATCGAAGTAAAATACCGTGAGACAGGGTATGATACGGAATTTGTAGAACCTTTCCGGTGCAGCGACCCCTTCTACAATGAACTCTGGAAGCGCTCGGCCCGTACACTGTACGTAACGATGCGTGATACGTACATGGACTGTCCCGACCGCGAACGTTCACAGTGGTGGGGTGATGAGGTGAATGAACTGGGAGAAGCTTTTTACGCGCTGACGCCTTCGTCCCACCGGTTAGCCTTGAAGGGCATCCACGAACTGATCAACTGGCAGCGTGCGGACGGTGTCATTTTCTCCCCGTCTCCCGCAGGAAACTGGAACCGGGAATTACCTCTGCAAATGCTGGCTTCCGTGGGCTGGTACGGATTTTATACACAGTATTATTACAGCGCGGACAGCAGCTTTATCCCTGTCATCTATGACCGTTTACACCGGTATTTGCATGAAGTCTGGCAGGTCGACCCAAACGGATTGCCGGTTGAACGCACCGGCGAATGGAGCTGGGGCGACTGGGGCGAAAACATTGATATGGGGGTTTTAACCGCTTGCTGGTATTACCTGGCCCTCAAAGCGGAACTTGCATTTGCTTTACAGTTAAAGAAAAACGCCGATGCGGAAGAACTGCAGTCGATGATGCACAGGATAGCGAAAAATTTCGATGCGAAGTTCTGGACCGGCACGGCATACCGCTCCCCGGGATATGGAGGTGAAACGGACGACCGTGCGCAGGCAATGGCTGTCGTATCGGAACTCGCCTTCGCAGACAAATATCCGGCTCTGCTGAAAGTCCTCCGGAAAGAATATCATGCCAGTCCCTATATGGAAAAATATGTCCTGGAAGCCCTGTTCCTGATGAATGATCCTGTATTTGCGCTGGAACGCATGAAAAAGCGTTACGAAAGGATGATGGCATATCAGGAATACACAACCCTTTTTGAAGGCTGGGGTATCGGCGCCGAAGGTTTTGGAGGAGGAACGGTCAACCATGCCTGGAGTGGAGGCCCGCTCACCCTGTTGAGCCGGAAGGTCTGTGGAATTGAGCCGACATCGCCCGGGTTCAGAACCTTCCGGGTAGCGCCGCAACCGGGTTTCCTCAAAGAGGCTTCCGCTACCGTAGCCTCCGTAAACGGTGAAATTAAAGTTTCCATCTCTCTGAAAGGACGGAAAATGACGATCCGGGTAAATGTCCCCGAAGGAGGAACGGCAGAGATTGTTTTCCCGAAAGGGAAGCCCGTAAAAGTTACAGCGGGAGAACACCTTCTGACCGGGAGAACATAAAGAGATTCATTCGATGTAAATATACCGGATGTGCCCGCTTTTGTGCATTGCCCCGTCAGGGAGCTGTAAAAAATCCGGCTGTTGTTTCAAAAAACATCCGTTCTGTCTCCCCGTCGGGAAATGCATAAAAATCTCAAAAAAAAACCGGACAAATTCAAGTCCGGTTTTTTTTGTGTATCAGCATCTCTTATCGGGAGGTTGGAGGGATGCTAATTGATAAGGAACGTTTCTATCGGTCCGGCCGGGCCTTCCTGTCCGTGCTGGTTGGAATAGCGGGCATAGATATTAACCTGAGTTTTGGATAAGAAAAGTTCAAAAAAAAGTTGCATAATTGAAAATCTATTGCTATCATTACAGGTGAAAATCAATAAGATAAACTAAAATTTCCAATTATGCTTACC
>JAISCL010000352.1 GCA_031265585.1 Tannerella sp.
CGGAGAAACGGTGCTGCCTGTTCCGCTGCCGTTTGCCTGTATTCCGTGGAATACGGCCCGGACAATCGCCTTGCGGCAGCGGTTGTGGCTGCAAGACGGGGTTTGCGGATCAATTTTTATTTTGCTTCCGCCAGTTCGAAGGGGAGGAACCGGTCAGGGCGAGGAACTGTTGTCCGAAATGGCTTTTATTGACGAAACCGGACTTGAAAGCGATTTCGCTGACGGTCATTTCAGGATATTGCTGCAACAGGCGCCTGGCTTCTTCAATGCGCAGTTCGTTGATCCACCGGCGAAAGGTCTTTCCCTTGGCAGAGTTGATGTGTTCCGAAAGATAGTTGCGGTTTGTGCCGATTTGAAGGGCAACGTCATCAATCGTAATGCCGGGCTGGAGGAACCGTTTCCCGTCAAGCCATTTTTTCAGGTTTGTTTCGAGGGTGCTGACGGCTGAAGTCCGGTGTGCGTTCTCGTCTTCCGGCTGTCGGGCTTCCTCCGGCATACCGTCATCCATCGCACGCTCAATGGCTCGGAACCGGTGGGGGTAATTGATGAACCGGATGGCGAAAAAAGTGTAGAAAATATCAAATACAAAAGTGAAAATCAGGGCGACAAGGGTGGACATGAAAGCGGAGGTCAGTAACGCCATCACGCCGACAGACAGGGCGGCATAGAATGAAAAGGCCACCCAGCGCAGCCGTCCGGTTTCGGGGCCGGAAAAATAGTTGTCCATCCGGTAGCGAAACAGCCGGTAATTCTTACGGAACAAAAAGGTGTAACGCGCCAGCAGCAGGGCGTATATCGCGGCAAAGCCGTAAAAGGCGGTATTGAAACAGGCTTCGGAACAGCAGGCGTAAACCGTGGCGACGGCTGCGACAAGCCCCAGTGCGGGAATCGCTTCCCGGAGAATGGAGCGCCATCCCGGAAAGCGGACGTCTATCAGCGCGAGCATGGCAAAGGTAAAGGCGAAGGCTTGCGAGGCGGCAATGGTCAGGGTGACGGTGCGCAACAGGGGAACGTGATAGACCGGCAGGTCGCGGGAAAGGTATTTCGCGATCTCGACGGCAAAGAAAAACAGGTAGGCGAATGCCATCGCATAACGCGCTTTGCGGTAGTTGTCCAGCAGCGGATTGCCGGGTATGGCCATGAACAGGAAGATCAGTCCGCAGGCCAGAAATAAACCGCCTGTTACGAATATGGAGAGGGTGCTGTACAGTTCATTCATTACGACCTTGACTTTTTTTTGAGGAGACAAAGGTAAAAATAATCCGGCAAAAAACAGTCATCATGCCGTATGGTTTGAAATGCAGCTTTTTTGAGTTATTTCGGGATAGGGAAGAATGAGCCGTATATCAGGTAAGGATGGCTAATCGAAAAAGATTCCGCTCAGGGCGGCATTTATGCCGCGGACCTGGTTGATACGGATGCGGACGGAGCGGTCAAATTCGTAGGTGACGTATTTGCCTCCCGAATAGTCGCGTACCATGTGGACGGGGGCCAGCAACTTCCGGTCTTCCAGGTCGAAGATTTCGATGGCGGAACGGCGTCCGGAGCTGTCCCAGTCGACGAAGTAGAGGGAGACTTTGTAGTTTTGACGGGATTTGCAGGGGAGGTCGACGGTCATCGTCTGGAGGCAGGCATGGGGGTCGCGGGTTATGAAGGCGCCGATTTTGCGGACTCCGTCGCGGTCTTCCGGGGCGCGGGGGTCGGACGTTTGGCTGGCCCAGTGAACGTTGCCGTTTAGCCGGAAGACGGGTTCTTCCAGATAGTCGGGTATGACTGTCCGGTTTTGGAGGCTGTCGTCGTAGTTACATAAGATATATCCTTTGCTTCCATACGCGCCTTTCCAGTTTCCTTTTGTCTGCGTGTCTTCGACGGGGGGATTATATGTATAGAGGGTCGGTTCTTCCTTACAGGGAACCGTTTTTCCTGCATACGTTACCTGTATCCTGTAATTTCCTTCGGGCAGATCCGGAAAATAAACATAGTTGCCGTCTTCCCTGCCGGGCTTGAACGACTTGCCGGCGACGGTGATTTTTTTAATTTTCAGTCCGGCTTTCGGGATGTAGACCGTTGCCGTTGCGCCCGGCGGGACGGTCACTTCGCAGAGGCCGGTTTGCAGGTCGAAGGAGGCCTCGATCCTGCCGTGCAGGGTGGGCACGGCGCCTTTCACCCAAGTGACGGCGTGCGAAAGGCGGGGCTTTACCCGGAAGGAGGAAAAGCCGGGGGCCACGGGCGTGATGCCGAGGATTTCTTCGCTGAGCCATTTGGTGATGCCAGCGCTCCAGGGATGCGTGAGGCTGGTGTACCCGCACTGGTTGTTGACTGGCGCATCATTGGGCCGCGAGATCGTGTTCCAGGAACTGCGGAAGACTTCAAAGAACGTGGTGCCGCCGTAACGCAGCTGGCCTCCCCAGCAGTCATCGACCGTCGAAAGCGCTTCGTCGTAAAGGTTCAGGCGTGCCAGGGCGCGGATGATGAAATACTGGTTGAAAGGTGAATAGGACATCCGCTGCAGCCTGTCACCGAACGCTGCGTGCCGGAGCGCTTCCTGCTCGTCCGGGCGGGTGAAGCCTGCATTGACGGCGTCGGCAGCCGCGTGTACTCCAAACGTTGCCGTCCAGCTGGGGTTTTTGCGCAGCAGGGCTGTTTTTTCCGCGGCATAGCGGCGGTATTTTTCGGCCAATGCCTCTTTTCCGGCCCATTCCATGACCTTTCCGAACTCGTTCCAGGCCTGTATGGAGAGCATTTTGTAGGCGTTTTGCGCTTCTTGGGAAGGGTTTTCAAAGCCGGCACCCAAGCGTTCGTCCCAGCCGTAGAAATGGAGGTCGGGATCCGTCCCGTAATGTTCGTAAGCGACGTCCAACTTGTGGCAGGCATTTTCGAGCATTTCATCCAGCAGGGCGTTATCCCCGGTATAATAATAGTTATCCATGAGGCTGAGCACCCAGTAAAGTGAGTAGCTCAGGATCCCGTTGTACTGGGTTGAAGTGTGCCGCAGGTTTGTTTTTACAAAATCATAGTTACCGAAAGCAACCATTGATGCCGCCTGCGAAGTGTGCGCGTCACCCGTCCAGGAGTGCCGGTCGCTGCGTTCCATCAGGATCGCTCCGAAATAGTCTTTCAGCAGGTTCAGCTTTACATCGTAGGCCCCCGTGTACCAGATCCGCGTGAGCAGGGTGTCGCTGCAGGAAAAGCTGCCTTCGTAATTCGTCGGTTTGACCTG
Organism: Tannerella sp.; assembly: GCA_031265585.1. GTDB lineage: Bacteria > Bacteroidota > Bacteroidia > Bacteroidales > Tannerellaceae > Tannerella. The sequence goes on from JAISCL010000352.1 coordinate 3,221, forward strand.
GCAGACCAGGCGCGTGGCGGTGATCGTTGCCGGTTTGTTCAGTTGGTGAATGTGTATCCATGCAAAGCGGACGCCTTCGTACAGTTCTTTGTTCAGTTCCAGGCGCCACGTGTTGCCGTACCGCACCGGCGCGGCGGTCTTTACCGGGTGCTGCGAACCGGCATTGAATACGGCTGGCTCGTTATATTCGCTGATACTCATTTCGATGTCACCTTCCAGGTCTTCCGCGTCAAATTCGAACCAGGCCGCATTGACCTGTCCGAAATCAAACATCAGGTTGCATTTCCCCGTTATCTTAATCGCTGAGATGTCCCGCATGTCCGTCTCCCCGGGCCTGTCGGACTGCACGTGAACCGGTTGAAGGGTGTATATTTCCAGCCCGTCCGTGGCTTCCGGATGATTCCAGCGGTAAGCTACCAGGGGATCCGGCGAGTGGGGAACAGCTTCCCCCGTGCAGGCGCCGCTGACGGGAGGGTACAGACTGTTTTGTGAAAATACCTGACTGCTACCGGTGTAGCATAAGACGAGGCCTGCGGCCAGTAATTGCTTATACATATATACGGTTTTATAGCGGATAGTTTTGAGCGGTGTTGATCATTGCCAGGATATTATCTACCGGCGTTCCGGCCTGTGCATTGTGGCATGAACAGCAGATGTATCCACCGTCTTTCCCGAGTGTTTCCATACACTGTTCTGTTTCCCGGGCGACTTCTTCCGCTGTTCCCATCGGCAGGATTTTCTGGTTTTCAACGCCTCCGTGGAAGATCAGGTCGCTGCCGAATTGCTTTTTCAGGTTTGCACAGTCCATGCCCGGGCATACGTGCTGGACCGGATTTAAAATGTCTATTCCACATTCGATCAGTCCCGGTATTAAAGGCAGGACAGCGCCGTCGGTATGGTACAGGACTTTTTTCCCGTGACGGTGTATCAGGTCGCACCATTTTTTCAGCCGGCGCTTGAAGTATGTCTCCCATGATTCCAGCGAGACCAGCATGTTCTCCTGCATGCCCATGTCGTCGCTTATGAAAACGATGTCCAGGCAGTCGTTCAACTCGGTGAGCATCCTTTTGAGCATGACGGTTTGCACGGCATCTATTTTTTCGATGGCGGCATCCAGGAACTCCGGATTGGCCAGGGTGTCCATCAGTGCATTTTCCAGTCCCCTCATCTGGCAATATATTTCGAAGTGGGATATCCACGGGCCGATCGTGGCGAAATTCCAGGCACGCGCTTCGGTCGCAAGCGCTCTGGCGCCCGCATAGTCAAATTTATCGGGATCGGGCCATGAAGGATATGCTTCGAGTTGCGCCGGGTCATCATAAGCGGCTATCGGCGGGTTGATATATTCCTGGTAGGTTGCTTTCCCGGCTTTTACCATGCGGGTAGGGACGCCCCACATGGTTATCTCGCCACTGTCGTTCGGGTCGAAATATCTTCCGGCATATCCGGGGAATATCCATACGATTTTATCGACTCCCAGTTTGTTGTATACTGCCAGTTCGTCCTGCAGTGAAGTATATTCCCGGAGCGTATCAAGTACTTCCGGCGTGCACCACAGGTCTACCGGCCGGCGATCTACCGGCTGGCGGTTGATGGTTGCTAAAATTCGTTCTCTTGGTGTCATCATTCTAAAAACGGTTTATTGTATGAGGTTTTATCAAGCAGTAAGGCGATCGCTTCGGGTTCGATGTAACAGGCAACCATGATTTCGGACATGTCATAAAGCCTTCCCGCCAGGGAAAACGGCCCGATCATACCTGCAAAAACAGGTTTGCCCGTGATTGTTCCGGCAGCCAGCCTGTTGGCCTTTATATATTCCGGTATCCGGCCTGCCGAAAGCGAGGGGATTGCCAGTTTTTCGATCGCTTCGGCGGAATCTGCCAAACGTCCGAGTATATGCGGCATGTCATTTTCCGGGAACTTGATCTTACACCCGAACGCTACTCCCAGGTCAATGATCTCATACCCGTTGCCTTCGGCGATCATACTGACCAGGTTTTTCCCGATGTCATGCAGGTCGCCTTCGACCGTACCGATAATCAGTTTTCCTTTACGCTGCACCGATCCGTCTGCAAAATACCTTTTCAGGTGGTTCATGGCTGCATTCATGGGGGGACGGGTTCCCGGAGCGTCCGGCAGAGAATCAATCAATGGGCTAATGGACATTTTGGGATTAATTTATAAATGATGTAAGTCTGAATGTTGCCGGTTTGATACAGTGGTGTGAAAAAGATATTTTCCCGTCTTTTCCTCTTTCCATATTTACCGGCCTGCCGTTAACTGTCAACTTGTATGCTTTGGCCGGATCAAGTCCTTTAACCGTAAAACCGTACTGGCCGGCAGAAGTTATGCTCCATGAAATATCGTTTTCCGAATAGTTGTTTAAAACCATCTTAACAGGAACTTCCCTGTTTCCGGTCAGTTTTATTATGACTTCTTCTTTATTCCGGGGATAAAATGTAAATTCATTGTCGCTGAATGTAGCTCCGAAAGCCTCTTTACTTTTTACCGTGAAATGATCCGTTTGCATCTCATAGTCATTAACGTTTAGCCTGAGCTTGTAATCAACATTACGCAGTGTATAAGTGAACGCTGTTCCAATCAGCGTTTTAAGCATATCCGGTTCGATCCCCATCCGGTTCCATTTGGGGCGGATACCGTATATATCCCGGTACAGCGCCGTGACCGTAGTGCAAATGCCCGCAAGGATATCGTTTCCCAGTCCTTCCTGTGTTTCACGGCTGTATCGCTGGGATGATAGCCCGTCTTTGTTATACTGGTTCAGGAGGTTGCAGATGTATTTCAAGGCCAGTTTTTTATCGTATCCGGCATAGGCTCTGATGCCCAGATAGCCCCATGTAGGGAAAATATCTCCATTCTCGTATTTCGGAAACGGCCAGTTGTTGATATGTACTTCTTCCCTTTTATAGGAATCGAAGCAGAGCGGCCAGTGAAAAAGGTTTTCGGCCGCTGTCCTCCTTTCTATCTCATCCAGGATAATTTTAGTCCTTTCCCTGTCATCGCACAACCCGAAGGCTATTACTGCAAAGTTGACCGGAGTAACCAGGTTATCCCCATGGATACTGCCGTCATCATCGCGCCAGTAGATATACTGTTTCTTTTCAGGATACCAGAATCCGCCTTCATGCACGGATTTATTAAAGTTTTCTTTCAGCCTGGAAGCGACGGCAGCATAGTATGCCGATTTTCCCGTATCTCCCAAAGTTGCTTCACAATCAGCCCATAATTTCAGCGCTTCATACATCTGTGCATTCACAAAGGCATTTTCAAAACCGGCCCACACGATGTCAAGCCAGTCACTGGCTTTTTGTTCACGAATGTTGTTATTCATCATCTCGAAAATTCCGTTATGGTTGGAATCACGTCCGATGACCCGGTCCAGCGCCTTCTCGCAACTTACCTTATGTGCATTCAGCCAGTTGATATCACCGCATAAATCAAACTGTTCGGCCGTATTGATGACATATCCTGTCTGCGAATCCATTGTATATCCCCAGACAGCTTCATAATATCCTGTTTTATAATTAAACGTGCCGGGTATCTGGTCGTTATCCACGTCATGCCACCTGGATAAAACGCGGCCATCGCCTGTTATCGCATAATCCCTTTCCCGGTCGAGGATTGATGACATATTCCGGGTGTAGTTATCATCATTCAGAGCCATTCCGATCTGGGCGAAAAAAGGTTCGTGCAGGCATTTCCAGTTGGTTGTCCAGCCGTTGGCGCCTACAATCCCGTTATCTACCACGCCATACCTGCCGGTCGTATTCATCAGTTCCCGTACAGCTTCGGCATCTATTCCCGGAAGTTTGCCTCTTGAATAGCCGGCGGTATAATCAATATATTCGATTTCCAGCCGAATGGTTACTGTTTCTTTTTGGATGTCAAAAGGAGCAAAGACGTCCGGTTTTCCATGAACGAAACGGCTTAAGTTGTAACGGGGTTCCAGTTCCGTGCCGGTCATAAACTGTGTGAAAGTAAATTCTCCCTGTTCGCTGTGCGAGAATTTGGAGGCTATCTGCCTGTCTTCATCTTGTTGAGTCGTAATGCGTAAAGCATTTCCCGACGCCGGATTCCAGAACGTGACGCCTCCCGTATGTATCCCGTATGTGTCATTTGTGTTTTCCAGGTACTTGCACCAGACCATTCCTCCGTTGTCAATAATCCCTCCTTTCCAAACGGAAAGATCGGCAAAGTTCCACTGTGGAAAAGCCATTTCTTCCAGTTTTGCCGCATTGTTATATTCGCGCCGGATGCTCCAGGCTATACTGTTGCCGATAAGTTCGAATATCCATGCTTCGGAAACACTCATCGCATCATCACCATAAGATATGTTGCTTATTACAATCTTATTGTCGGATTCTTCCGCCTTTATTTCATTTGGGCTTCTATCCGACCGGAAAGTACCTCCCTTTGTTCTGAAACCCGTATAAACACCGCTTTCGGATAATGTATTTTTATCTTTTATGTGCAACGCTGTTATTTTGCATCCTTGCGAATAATCTACCAGAAGTGAAAGAGTCTGTGAACGGTCATTTATCCGGATTGTTTTCATAATTGCGTCATGGCGGATTGAAGGCGGGAAGCATCTTCCGGATGTGACCGATGGTAGCAGGCAAAGGCTTGTAATCAAAAGGTATTTAATTGCTTTCATTTTAATACTTTGTTTCCCGTCCTGTCTTCGGAACGGTGCAACTGACAAATTCCGCACAAAGATATGTTTTAATTGACAGACAGATATACTATAAAATGACTTTTATGTAATATAAAATGATTTTGTTTTGTTGGAGAAAAAATATACGGAGCGCTGTAAATTGACGGGAAAGCAGTATTTTTGTATTGAAACAAGTTATACCATGGGTTAAAGAATGAAAGAATGTTATGATAAAAAAAGATATTAATATCAGGTATTTGATCGCTAATGAACAGGATAAGCGTTGGGGGTTAACCGTCAGTACGGTGGGGTATCAGCATATAGAGCCTTTTTCGGAGTATCCTCCGAAAAATCATCCTGAAGGATATTTGTTTTCTACCTGCAGAGGCCGGGTTTTAGATGAATATGTCTTGCTGTATATAGCGCATGGAAACGGCACTTTTACCTCCTCTTTAAAAGAAGATATAAAAATAAAGGCGGGAACAATGGTTTTGCTGCTTCCCGGAGAATGGCATAATTATAAACCGGATGATGATACGGGTTGGGATGAATACTGGATCGGGTTTAAGGGACGTCATATCAATGAACGTATTATCAATGATTTTTTTGACGTGCAAAAAAATGTGTTTAGTGTAGGACACAGCCTCGAAATCGTTAAACTGTATACGATGGCTATTGATGTTGCAACGGAACAGCATTTCGGCTATCAGCAGATCTTATCCGGGATCGCAAGCCTTTTGTCGGGATTTACCTACTCTTTGGATAAAAATTCGACAGATGACCGGAAAGAGACGATCCGGCAGATCAATAAGGCTAAAATGATCATGTTTGAAAATTCCCATACGGATATCACGCCTGAAGATATTGCCGGGGAAATCTGCATGAGTTATTCGTGGTTCAGGCATCTTTTTAAAAAGTATACAGGCCTGTCTCCACATCAGTACATACAGGAATTACGTATCCGGAAGAGCCAAGAACTGCTGCTCCTGACAACTTTAACCTGTCAGGAAATCGCTTATAAGGTAGGGTACGACAATCCTCTCTCCTTTAGTATCATATTTAAAAAGAAAGTAGGCCTTTCTCCTAATAAATACCGGGATTTACACGTCAAAAAATGACAGGTAGCAGCAATTATTACTTCGCGATCCTCATCACCCGTTCGATGGCGTCGTCCATTTGCACGGCGGATTCCAGGCCGAGCGTCATGCAGTGGATGTTTCCTCCGGTCAGTGCGAACCGGATGGACTGCTCGCGCTCGTCATCGGATACGTGCTTGCCTTCCCCGAAGATTTTCATGCCGATCACGCCTTTGCCGTTTTCTTTGGCCGTGCCGAGGATGGCGGCGATATCTTCGGGCGTACCGTCCATATTTGTCCCGAAAGGGTTGATGCGCGCCATGATGACGTCGACCCACGGATTTACGGCCGCTTTCCTCAATGCGTCAATATGATGGCACGACACGCCGACCGCCTTCACAATCCCGTCCTGTTTGGCTCTGGAAAAGCCGTCCATGTAATGGGTGCGCGTTTCGGGCCACTCTCCACTCATCATGCAGTGCATAAAGAGAATATCAATGTAATCCGTTCCCAGTTCCTGCCGGTAACGGTCAATATTCCCGGCGACGGATTCCTTTTTATCCGAATCATCGTCCTGCGTCCACATTTTGGTCAGCAGCGTAATCTTTTCGCGCGGCAACGTTTTGATGGCTTCCCCAACGTACGGCATGGAGCCGTATCCGTCGGCCATGTCATAAAAACACATGCCCCGTTCGTAGGCATGATGTGCCAGTTTCACAAAGTTTTCCATGCCCAGGCGGGTCTGGTTGGAAGCTTTATTGTATCCGGTCGTACCGGTTCCCATGGCGATGCGCGAAACCGTCAGTCCGCTTTCCCCAAGTTTTACACGGTCAACAAGAATATCCGGGGGGAGATTCAGCATAACATTTCCCCTGCCGGACTGTAATACGGAGATTCCGGTCAGCCCGAGAACTCCCGTTTTAATAAATTTGCGTCGATTCATTTGTTCCATTGTTATTTAATTAAAAGTTATTTAGTTGAAAATTGAAAGTTAACAGTCTCCAAAGTCCCTTCTCTCCACTACCTTACGCCTGCAACATTCATTTCCAGACTGTAAAGATATTCCGATGCCGTGATGAATAGCGTTTTCATATCTTTTCCTCCGAAGCAGACATTGGCAGTCCAGCCGGCCTCGACGGGGATATGTTCGATTTTTTCCCCTTCCGGATTAAAAACCGTAACACCGTTCCCGGTGATGTAAACGTTGCCGTCACGGTCAATGGTCATGCCGTCGGAACCCATCGGTGCAAAAAGTTTTTTATTGGCCGGTGTGGCATCGGGCTGTATCTCATATACGTATGTCTTCCCGGCCTTGATATCCGCCACGTAAAGGAGTTTGCCATCCGGGCTGCCGATGATGCCATTCGGCTTTTCCAGGTCGGCTGCTACCCGGATTAATTTTTTGTAATCGGGCGACAGGTAATATACATGCTCGCCGTCCTGCTGCATTTCAGGATCGCGCGTCCAGTAATCGCGCTTATATAACGGATCGGTAAAATAGACGCCGCCGTCCGGGGCTACCCACAAATCGTTCGGCCCGTTCAGCTTTTTGCCTTCGAAATCCGTGACCCGCACGCTGTGATTGCCTTTCATATCAAACTCCCACAGCTCATTATTCCCATCCGAGCAGGCGAGCAAATGGCCTTTCCGGTCGAAATAAAGCCCGTTCGCACGTCCGGTGTTTTCACTGAAAACGGACAGTTTCCCATCGTCCACCGACCATTTCAGGATCCGGTCATTGGGCTGATCTGTAAAATAAACATTTCCGTCCCTGTCAACGGCCGGCCCTTCCGTAAAGCGAAATCCGTCCGCCAGCCGTTTCACTTCCGCACCCTGTGCAATAATCTTTTTATTTTCCCGGGCAAGAACATACACGCATGTCAGGATAAGTGTCGTAAATAAGATAATAAATTTTCTCATGATCTGATTTATATAATACGTTGCAAAGATGTATGTTTTTTCACATATATGCAACTTTAATAATTGAAAATTGGTAGAGACGCGATGCATCGCGTCTCTACGGGAACCCCTGCCCGGGAGTCGGGCGATGGGAGATTTGTTTGAATGGCCGGGTGAAAATTTACTTTTTCTTTCCCTGGCTGGCTACGGCATCCATCAGTTTTTTTATTTCTTCCGGATCACCCAGGAAATAATCTTTTGTGAGATTTAGCGAACCGTCAAATTCAAAAACATAAGGTACGGCTGTAGGCAGGTTCAGGTGTACAATATCTTCGTCGGATATGTTTTTCAGGTATTTTATAATCCCCCTTAAACTGTTTCCGTGCGCCGTAACGAGTATCTGGTCGGCCTGTTGCAGGGACGGGAAGATCGTTTCTTTCCAGTAAGGCAGGATGCGGTTTACGGTATCTTGAAGCGATTCGGTAAGCGGTATGTCGTTTTCGGGAATACCTTTGTAACGGATTTCCTTTCTCGGGTTACGCGGATCATCCGTTTCAAGCGCCATTGGGGCTTTGTCGTAGCTTCTGCGCCAGACCAGCACCTGTTCATCACCGTACTTCTGTGCCGTTTCACTTTTGTTAAGGCCCTGCAGCGCGCCATAATGCTTTTCGTTCAGGCGCCAGCTTTTTTCTACCGGAAGCCAGTCCAGGTTCATGCGGTCCAGCACGCAGTCCAGTGTTTTTACCGCGCGTTTCAGATAGGAGGTATAGGCTTTTTCAAATGCAAACCCTTCCTTTTTCATCAGGTCGCCGGCTTTGACAGCTTCGGTAATCCCTTTTTCCGTTAAATCGACATCTGTCCAACCGGTAAAGCGGTTTTCCAGATTCCATACACTCTCGCCGTGACGAAGTAATACAATACGTTTCATACCTGTAATAATTATATGTTTTTAAATGGCGACAAAAATATGAAAAAAAAACCGGAATCCCAAATCCCTGTTGCCGGTTGCGCATCATGTAACGTCTGTCGGCGTAAAAACGGGCAGTCCGGGAGGAAAATTTCTGTGTGAGGGAAGCCGGTTTTGGAACTGTTTTCCTATATTTGCAGTCGTTTGACAAGTAAAAATAAAAGTATGGATAATAAAGGTTTTACCTTTCGTAAACGATTAGCCGGTATCAACTGCGCCTTTCGCGGCATCCGGATCTTACTGCGCAGTGAACATAATGCCTGGTTACATTGCCTGGCCGGGACGTGCGCCGTTGCTGCCGGTTTCCTGTTGAAAATATCGGTTATGGAGTGGGTTGCGGTCGTGATAGTCTGCGGATGCGTACTCGCTGCCGAAGCGCTGAATACGGCGATCGAAAAGCTGGCCGATGCGGTATCCCCGGAGTATAATGAAATGATAAAGACGGTGAAAGACCTGTCTGCCGGTGGTGTATTGCTCATGGCTGTTGCCGCGGCCATTGCGGGCTTCCTGATCTTTCTTCCGAAGCTTATTTAGTTGAAAGTTGCCCGGCGGCTGATGATTAATCGTGATCGATGATCAGTTCCCTTGCCGTTTTCCGGTCTATGGAGTTTAGTTCCGGTTCGTATGTTTTAGCTGCGCCCGCTGCTGCTGCCCGGTAGGTCTTTGCACCTGCGATATGATCCAGTGCAATACTGAAAAGCCGTTCCCTGACGTCCCCGAGTTCATAGATATAATCCTGCAGCGTGACATAGCCCCGGTTATCATAATCAAAAACATCGCCTTTCTCAATGTTGGGTATCCAGCCGGCTGCATAATCCGACTTGCCCTTATTATTAAAAATCTTACAGGTGATCGGATGCATCTCCCAGATCCCGTCGGTACTTTTAATGGGATCCGAGCCGACATTTTTCCCGAAGGTGGTTCGGCCGATGACGATCAGATCCATATAGGGGTCTAATAAGTTAATGACCGCTTCGGAAGCGGAAGCGCTGTTCGAACTGACCAGCACAAACAGTCGCTGCAGATTTAAATTGTTCCCGTTGCCCTGTCTGTTATTTGCCGTGAAATAATCTTTCGAGCCGTCGTTATATTCCAGATATCCGAATTTATCTTCAGACAGGACTTTGGCAGGCCCCAGGATCGCACACATCAGCCTGGCGCATGAAAGCAGGCCTCCTCCGTTGTACCGCAAGTCCAGCACAAACTCATCCACGCCGCTGAATGTACCGCTTGAGAGTGCACGGAGTTCGTCATCGTATGAATGATCATCGTCGTTTATACCTGCTTTGAAACTGTTATAAACCAGGTACCCGACTTTTTTTCCTCCGACCGTGTATGTCTCGGCCCTGTAGACCGGGTTGTTTTCCACAAGAGGTTCGGCCGTATCCATTTCAATTTGCCTGTCGTAAATAAACCCGTCGGAATCGCTCCACCGGAAAATCCTGAACGTCCGGGCCACATCTCCGTATAAGCTTTCCACATCACCGGCCTCTAAAAGATGATCATTCACATATATGATCCAGTCCCCCCGTTTAAGTCCGGCCTTTTGCGCCGGGGTGCCGGGCATTACATATAGAACGAGCGCCCCGTAATATTCCCGGCCATCCTGCTGTCTGAATTTGACGGATGAAAATTCAAAACCGTACGTATAATCCTCCTGAACATAACCATACGCAGTAGCCGGTATTTTTTCAATGTATGAAAAATACTGGTGCTGTCCGTTCAGGGTTTTGCCATCCATCGCTTTATATAACAGGGACGTAAAGAATACTTCCGGATCAGCCGTGTAGTTTAGCTTCCCGGTTTCGGGTATTTCCTGATTCCAGAAATATCTTTTATGCATGGTGTCTTCTATCCATGCCGCCGTTTCGGGACGGTCGTCATCTTCAGAATTGAGTTTATCATCCTCACGGTTACACGCATTTAAAACCAGGCAGATAAAAAGGAGATAGAAATATTTCGTTTGTTTCATTTTATAACGGTTTATAATCAGGGAACAAATATACGGATTATATTTTTTTCATTGGCGATTCAGGAAGAAAAAGAGTAAACCCGATATAGATGCCTGCCGGAAGGGTAGTACAGACCGTTTCGCCGGCGGCGTAAGGGAGGATTTTTCAAAGCATTTCCATTTTTTTTCAGCGATTCGGTAATTTTTATACTTCCCTGACAATAGCCAGGAAAGTCTGTTTTATGGAATTGCGCAGTAAGGGCAGGGGGCAAGCCTTGCCCCTACAGTCCTGCCTTCAGGCTGTATTACCTGATTTTCCGCTTTCGCAGGTTGAGGTGTTTCTTATCTTCGTCCCGAATTGCCGGGAAAGGCCTGATTTTTTATAGAAATTCAATAAAAAGAATTATCTTTGCGGCAATTTTTTTAACAGGGGATTAAAGTTATGCATAATCGGTTTGCGGAATATAACGTGTTTGACTTGTCGGAAGTCAATAAAGAGGTGCTGAGGGAATGGAAGGAAAAGGATGTTTTCCACAAAAGTCTGGAGATTCGGAAAGATGCCCCTCCGTTCATTTTTTACGAAGGTCCGCCGTCGGCTAACGGTATGCCCGGTATTCATCATGTGATTGCCCGCTCTATAAAGGATCTGTTTTGCCGTTACAGGACGATGAAAGGTTTTCTGGTTGAGCGTAAGGCCGGCTGGGATACGCATGGTTTGCCTGTCGAGCTGGGCGTGGAAAAAAAGTTGGGGATAACAAAGGAAGATATCGGCAGGAAAATATCGGTTGCTGATTATAATAAGGAATGTCGCAGGGATGTCATGAAGTTCACCAGAGAATGGGAAGAACTGACGGAAAAGATGGGTTACTGGGTGGATATGGATCATCCCTATATCACGTATGATAACCGTTATATTGAGTCTTTGTGGTTTTTACTCAAAGCGCTTTATGAGAAAGAGCTGTTATATAAAGGATATACCATACAGCCTTATTCTCCCGCTGCGGGAACGGGTCTGAGCACACACGAACTGAATCAGCCGGGATGTTACCGGGATGTGAAGGATACAACCGTTACGGCCCTTTTCAAAATGAAAAATCCGAAACCGGAAATGACCGGGTGGGGAATGCCTTACTTTATTGCATGGACGACAACGCCGTGGACTTTACCCTCCAACACGGCATTGTGCGTCGGTCAGGCCATACGGTATGCCGCCGTCCGCACCTATAATCCCTATAGCGGGGAACCTGTAACGATCGTGCTGGCAAAAGAGTTGATACCGGCTCATTTCAGCGCGAAAGCCGAAGGGGTGGCGCTGGAAGACTACAAAGCCGGGGATAAGGCGGCGCCCTATAAAGTGGTTGCCGAGTATCAGGGGAAAGAGTTGGTGGGAATGGAATATGAACAGCTGATACCCTGGTTTAATCCCGGCGAAGGCGCTTTCCGGGTGATTTCGGGAGATTACGTAACAACGGAAGACGGTACGGGCATTGTACATATAGCTCCCACGTTCGGGGCTGACGACGCACGTGTGGCAAAGAGTTTCAACGTGCCGCCCGTTCAGTTGACGGACAAAGCCGGCAATCTCCGTCCCGCGGTTGACCTGAAGGGACGTTTTTACCGTTTGGAAGAGCTGGATGAAGAATATGTTCAATCGAATGTAAATGTTGACCTATATAAAAATTTTGCCGGACGTTTTGTGAAGAATGAATACGATCCGGCGCCGGACGTCAGGAATGAGACGCTTGATATTGATTTGAGTGTCATGCTGAAGCAGCAGGGGCTTGCGTTCCGGATCGAAAAACATATCCATAATTACCCACACTGCTGGCGTACGGATAAACCGATCCTGTATTATCCGCTGGACAGCTGGTTTGTGAAGACCACAGCCTGCCGTGAACGGATGATCGCGCTGAACAATACCATCAACTGGAAACCGCAAAGCACCGGTACCGGACGTTTTGGCAAATGGCTGGAAAATCTGCAGGACTGGAACCTGAGCCGCAGCCGTTACTGGGGGACGCCGCTTCCGATATGGCGCACGTATGACGGAGGAGAAGAACTCTGTATCGGGTCGGTTGACGAATTATACAATGAAATAGAGAAATCGGTTGCCGCCGGCGTAATGAAAAGTAATCCTTATAAAGAGGCAGGGTTTGTGCCCGGTGATTATTCGGAAGAAAATTACAGCAGGATAGACCTCCACCGTCCCAGTGTGGATGATATCATTTTTGTAGCCGGTAACGGCGAACCGATGAAACGCGAAACAGACCTGATTGATGTCTGGTTTGATTCGGGTGCAATGCCTTATGCACAGATACACTATCCGTTTGAAAACAGGGAAATCCTGGATAACCGTACCATTTTTCCGGCGGATTTTATCGCCGAAGGAGTGGATCAGACGCGCGGGTGGTTTTTTACGCTGCATGCACTGGGGAGTATGATATTCGATAGCGTGGCGTTCAAAAACGTTGTTTCCAACGGGCTTGTCCTTGACAGGAACGGAAACAAGATGTCCAAGCGTCTCGGGAACGGCGTTGATCCGTTTGAAACCATCGAGAAATACGGCTCGGATCCGTTGCGCTGGTATATGATAACGAACGCCTCTCCATGGGATAATCTTAAGTTCGATGTGGAGGGCATTGAAGAAGTGCGCCGTAAATTTTTCGGAACACTGTACAATACCTATTCATTCTTTTCACTGTATGCCAATGTGGACGGATTTACCTGTCGCGAACCGGGTGTGCCCGTGGATGAGCGTCCGGAGATAGACCGCTGGATCCTGTCACGTCTAAATTCCCTTATCCGGGACGTGGATGAATATTATAATATGTATGAGCCTACGCGCGCAGGACGCCTCATCTCCGATTTCGTAAACGATCACCTGAGCAACTGGTATGTGCGCCTTAACCGCCGCCGTTTCTGGGGGGGCGGGTTGACGGTCGACAAACTGTCGGCTTATCAGACACTGTATACCTGTCTTGAAGCCGTAAGCCGGTTGATGGCTCCCATATCCCCGTTCTACTCCGACCGGTTATTTACCGATCTGGTTTCCGTTACAGGTCGCGACAAAGCCGAATCTGTTCATCTGGCCGCATTTCCGGTATATGACGGGTCCGTGATCGATACAGCGCTTGAAAACCGGATGCAGGTGGCGCAGTCCATCTCTTCCATGGCGCTGGCATTGCGGCGCAAGGTGAATATCAAAGTTCGCCAGCCGCTTCAGTCCATTATGGTGCCGGCGCTGAACGACGAACAGAAAGCAACGATAAAAGCCGTGAAAAATCTCGTCTTGAATGAGGTAAATGTGAAGGAACTGGATTTTGTGGATAACGCTTCGGGTATGCTGGTGAAAAAAATAAAGCCGGATTTCAAAAAGTTAGGGCCGCGTTACGGCAAAGTGATGAAGCAGTTGGCGGCATCCATACAGGAGATGTCTCAGGATGATATCGCTTCGTTCGAGCAGAACGGGGTATACCTGTTTGACATAGATGGACAGCACTGCGAAATTGTACCGGGTGATGTGGAAATCATATCCGAAGATATTCCGGGATGGCTTGTGGCAAATGAGGGAAATCTGACCATTGCGCTTGATATTACTGTAACGGATGATTTGCGGAAAGAAGGCCTGGCGCGTGAACTGGTGAACCGTATACAAAATCTGCGAAAGAATAACGGGTTTGAAATAACGGATAAGATACATGTAAAGATCGCCTCTTCAGACGAAACCGACGGGGCTATCCGGGATTATGCCGGTTATATAAAAAAACAGGTACTGGCAGATTCGTTTGAAATTGTTGATGGACAGGTTGATGGTGTAGAACTGGATTTTGATGAGTTTAAATTATTCATAAAAATAGAAAAAGTTTAATCGGAATCGTATTAGGATATTAAAATATATAGTAATTTTGAAGTGATATAAGATTAATTTTTAACAATTGGAGCTATGGCAGAAAAAACAAGATATTCGGACGAGGAGCTGGAAGGATTCCGCGCTATTATTTTAGACAAACTGGATAAGGCGAAACGTGATTACGAACAATTACGCGCCGGTGTGACAAACTCTGAAGGAAATGATGTGTCGGATACATCTCCTACATTTAAAGTGCTCGAGGAGGGTGCAACGACGCTGTCGAAGGAAGAATCGGGACGTCTGGCGCAGCGTCAGATGAAGTTTATCCAGAACCTGCAGAATGCGCTTGTCCGTATAGAAAATAAAACCTACGGTATATGCCGTGAAACCGGCAAACTTATTCCGAAAGAGCGTCTCCGTGCGGTACCTCACGCTACATTAAGTATTGAAGCAAAGGAAAGTGGCGTTAAGTAAAACACAGCGTAACTGTTTAGGGGGAGTGGCATCAGCCGTTGTCCTCCTGTTGATTGTGGACCAGATTTCCAAGATCTGGGTAAAGACGCACATGCCGCTTTACGAAAGTATTGAAGTCTTTTCATGGTTCAAAATCTATTTTACCGAAAATCCCGGTATGGCTTTCGGCCTTGAGATTGTGGATACATATATCCTTACCCTGTTCAGAATAGTTGTTGTCTGTCTGTTGGGAGTCTTTATTTATAAGCTGATCAGGCGGGATTTTAAATTTGGCTTCATCCTGTGCCTGTCGCTTATACTGGCCGGAGCGCTTGGAAATATAATCGACTGTACATTCTACGGGGTCTTATTTGATACGAGCTACGGACAGGTGGCGACCTTTGTGCCGGAAGGGGGCGGCTATTCGACTTTTTTGCAGGGGAAGGTAGTAGATATGCTTTATTTCCCGCTTATCAAGACGACATGGCCGTCCTGGATTCCTTTTTGGGCGGGTCGGGAACTGTTATTTTTCAGGCCTATTTTTAATATAGCAGATTCTTCCATTTGTGTAAGCGTATTCATCCTGCTTTTGTTTTACAGACGCTCCCTGTCGGCAAGTTTTGCGAAAGAAAAAGAGGTTCATGACAAATAAATTACGTATATATGGCATTTTAACGTTAATCTGCGTAGCAGCCTCATGCAGTCGGGTGCCCAAACACATCATTTCCGAAAAAGAGATGAGGACTGTGCTGTATGATATGCAGATTGCCGAAGCCATTGTCGAAACAAACAACGAATCATACCGGACGGGGGACGAGCGGCAAACCGTATACGACGCCGTATTTGCCAAGCATCATATTACACAGGCCGAATATGATTCCTCACTGATGTGGTATGGTGAGCACATGGATATCTATATGCGGATTTACAGGATGACGCTCAAGGACGTAAATGAAAATATCGCTTTATTGGGGGACATAAAGCCGAATCCACTGTCGGGAGATATCTCGGCAAAAGACTCGGTAGACGTATGGGTTTATAGCCGTCATCACTCATTCCGGCCGGAACGGGGAACACTTAATATGCTTACATTCGATATTTCGCCGCAGAAACCTTATTCGTCCGGCAGTTCCTACGTGTTCGCCTTTTCCGTCTGGGGCGTTTCTGCCGATATGAAACATAAACCCCGGATTCATATAAATGCAGTGCAGGCGGATACCGTCATCTCAGTCAGTAACGAGATAACGGGAGACGGTTATTACGAGACCATCCTGAGAACCGTTGCAACTAAACAGGTGAAGCGTGTTTACGGATACATCCTGATGAACGCCCCAACCGCATCCGGCCGCATCTATATGGATGATATGAAACTCATGAAATATAATTACGGTTCGAAAGCCCTTACGGCTCCGCAACCGGATACTGCTACTTCCGTATCAGATACTTTAGATGTGAAAATAGAGCATTAATTCGGATATATTTCCATCCCTTTTTGTTTTTTCAAGCCGAAATTTAGCCTGTATTGGCTTTGTTGTTCAAAAAATGATTATCTTTGCAGGCCTAATATTTAATTTGCTTTTTATGCTGACGGACAGGATTATTGAGCACATAGAACGGTTACTGTTACGGCACGATTGTGTCATCATACCTGACTTTGGAGGGTTTGTCCTTCAATCGGTTCCCGCTGTGTACAGGGGGGAGGAACACTCGTTTACCCCGGCCCGGAAGGAGATTGTATTTAATCCGACCCTGACGCATAATGACGGGCTGCTGACCGAATCGTACATGCAGAAATATGCGGTGGATTTTAAGACGGCGTTGCAACAGGTACGGAAAGACGTCTCCGTCATGAAGGAAACGCTTGATGAGGATTCGGAATTTCAGTTTGGCCGGATCGGACTTTTTATGAAAGAGGAAGACCGTATCCTGTTTATACCGGGTAAAAACAGCGATTTGCTGTTCAGTACTTCGTCTTACGGTTTGCCGGTGTTTCATTACCTCTCTCTTGCTTCCAGGAAGTTTTCGGCCGGTTTTACCCATGAGCCGGCAGGGGCGGAAACGGTTGCCGGCACAAAAAAAGCGGGAAATCCGTCAAAGACTAAAAATATCATTTATACGATACCGGTTACCCGGACGTTTGTCCGTGTACTGGCTACTGCGGCTGCGGCCATAGTCCTGTTCCTGCTGGTCTTCACACCGGTGAAAGATGTCAACAAAGCTTCCTATTCAGCCAGCTTTATTCCACAGGAAATCATGCCGAAGAAAACGGCGGATGAGATTGTTTCAGATGCCTTTTTCGCGTCGAATGCGCTTGGATCTGCGGAAAATGTTGCCGTTTCCAGTGGATATGTGACTGAACCCGGAGGGCGGTTTGAAGGAACGGTTTCTGCCCCGGAGACGGGAATAAATGCCTTTCCTGATACGGAGGCCGGTGTAAAATTGCTTGCGGAAACAAAACCGGACACTTCCCATTCCGGCGCAGAAACTTCAAAATCGCCGGCTATGCTACCGTCAAGCGAAAAAACATCTTCCGCGAAAACAGCTTCGAAAGCCGTGCCTGGAGAATACTACGTGATCATCGGAAGTTTTAATAACCGTACGCAGGCTCAGGGATACATCAAACGTTTGAGCGGGGATGTGGTAGCCGGCGCCGGCATTATTCTGAATGACGGCAGGGTTCGCGTTTATGCGCAGCAATTTTCAACCGAAAAATCAGCCCAGTCTTACCTGGATAAGATCCGTCAAAACCCTAAACATGAACAGGCATGGTTGTATAAGGGGCAGTGAAGTAATTGATGATAATAAAATGAAAACAGGAGATATGCACAGTCTTTTTTTAATATTAATAAATCAAAGTATTAACTTTTAAATTATGGCAGAAGCAAAAGAAAATCTTTTCCCGGAGTTTCCGCCCGTGTCTGCTCAGGAGTGGACAGATAAGATTACAGCCGATCTTAAGGGGGTTCCGTTTGCGAAAAAGATGATTTGGAAAACCGGCGAAGGATTTGAAGTGAATCCTTTTTATTGCGCCGAAGACATTGAGGGCATGGCGACCACAACGTCGCTTCCCGGAGTGTTCCCGTATGTTCGCGGAACAAGAATAACAAATGAATGGCTTGTACGGCAGGATCTGGATGTGACCGATTGTCAGGCTGCAAATGAAAAAGCCAGGAAGCTAATCGCCGGGAGCGGCGTCACTTCTCTCGGTTTTCATTTAAAGGGTGAGATGGTCAATTCCGGCAATATAGCCACACTGCTTGACGGTATCTGTCCGGAAAAAACCGAACTGAACTTTAAAACCTGTAACCGTAAGGCGGTCGAACTGACCGGTATACTTGCGGAAGTATTCGGGGCAAAGGGGGCGGATCCCGCGAAATGTAGCGGTTCCGTAGCTTTCGATCCGTTGAAAAATCCTTTGGTAAAAGGCATTGCGTCCGGTAGCGGATGGGTGGACGAAACCGTTGCCGTTATTAAGGCCGGCGAAGCGTTGCCGGGATACCGTGTGCTTGCCGTGGACGCCTGTTACCTGAATGACGCCGGTTCGTACATCACGCAGGAACTGGGATACAGCCTTGCCTGGGGAAATGATCTGTTATCGAAACTGACAGATGCGGGGCTACCGGTTGAAACTGTTGCTAAAAAAATAAAATTCAATTTCGGTATCTCTTCCAATTACTTTATGGAGATAGCGAAGTTCCGTGCCGCACGCTGGCTGTGGGCGGAAATTGTGAAAGCGTATAATCCGTCCTGCGACTGTCCTTCCGGCTGTTGTGGCGATGACTGCTGTAAAGACGGATTCTGTGCGTGCGCCTGCAAAATGAACGTCCATGCCCGTACTTCCGCATGGAATATGACGGTGTTTGACGCTTATGTGAATCTGCTGCGTACACAGACGGAAACCATGTCGGCAGCCATTGCCGGTGTGGATTCGCTTACCGTATTGCCGTATGACGAAACGTTCAAGGCTCCGGATGATTTTTCCGAACGTATAGCGCGTAACCAGCAATTGTTATTGAAGGAAGAATGTCATTTTGATAAAGTGGTTGATCCGGCAGCCGGATCCTATTATGTGGAAACGCTGACACAGTCGCTGGCGGATGCAGCCTGGAAACTGTTCCTGGAAGTGGAGGATAAGGGCGGTTTTGTCGCCTCTGCCAATAACGGAGAAGTACAGGATGCGGTTAATGAATCAAACCGGGCGCGTAAAAAGATGGTGGCTACACGGCAGATAAGCCTGTTGGGAACTAACCAGTTTCCTAATTTTACGGAAAAGGCGGATGACAGGATTGAGCCGGAGTCCTCCGGATGTAACTGTAAATGCAGCGACGAAAGCGCTACGGTATCGAAGCTGGATTTTTCCCGCGGCGCTTCCGAATTTGAAACACTTCGCCTTGCTGTGGAAGAAAGCGGCCGAACGCCGAAGGTATTCATGCTGACGATCGGCAATCTGGCCATGCGTCTGGCCCGTTCGCAATTCTCGTCGAACTTCTTTGCCTGTGCAGGATATGAGATTATCGACAATTTAGGATTTGAGACCGTAGAAGCCGGCGTGAAGGCAGCGCGTGAGAAGAACGCCGATATTATCGTGCTCTGTTCGAGTGATGATGAATACGGCGCTTTTGCACCCGAAGCGTTTAAACTGGTTGGAGGGAAAGAACTGTTTGTGGTGGCAGGCGCTCCGGCATGTATGGAAGACCTGAAAGCGGCAGGGATCGAACATTTTATTAATGTAAGAAGCAACGTGCTGGAAACGTTGAAAATGTTCAGTAACAGATTGCAGACTTTATAAAATTGTAAACATGAAACCTGATTTTAAAAATATAGATATAAAAAAGGCCGGTTTTGCTGCGGTCAATGCAGCGGAATGGGTGAAGTCAAAAGGCATTGAAGCCGACTGGGATACACCCGAACAGATCCGGGTAAAATCCGTATACACAAAAGAAGATCTGAACGGAATGGAACATCTTCATTATGCGGCAGGCCTTCCGCCTTATCTGCGCGGCCCCTATAGCGGCATGTACGTTACGCGTCCGTGGACGATCCGTCAGTATGCCGGATTTTCCACCGCCGAAGAATCGAATGCCTTTTACCGCCGGAACCTGGCTTCCGGCCAGAAAGGCCTTTCCGTCGCGTTCGACCTTCCGACGCACCGGGGATACAATGCGGATAATCCGCGCGTGGTAGGCGATGTGGGAAAAGCCGGCGTATCCATCTGTTCGCTGGAAGATATGAAAGTGCTTTTCGACGGCATTCCCCTGAGCAAAATGTCTGTTTCCATGACCATGAACGGCGCGGTTCTTCCGATACTTGCCTTTTATATCAATGCCGGACTGGAACAGGGGGCTAAGCTGGAAGAAATGACGGGAACGATTCAAAACGATATCCTGAAAGAATTTATGGTGCGCAACACGTACATTTATCCGCCTGAATTTTCCATGAAGATCATTGCGGATATCTTTGAATATACCTCCCAAAAGATGCCCAAATTCAACTCTATTTCCATCTCCGGGTATCACATGCAGGAAGCGGGCGCCACGGCGGATATTGAAATGGCTTATACGCTCTCCGACGGGATGGAGTATCTGCGCGCAGGTATTAATGCCGGAATTGATGTGGATGCGTTTGCGCCCCGTCTTTCGTTCTTCTGGGCGATCGGTATAAACCATTTTATGGAAATAGCCAAAATGCGTGCGGCGCGTGTGCTGTGGGCGAAGATTGTGAAAAGTTTCGGCGCTAAAAACCCGAAATCGCTGGCGCTGCGTACGCATTGCCAGACCTCCGGCTGGTCGCTGACGGAACAGGATCCGTTCAATAATGTGGGACGAACCTGTATCGAAGCGATGGCAGCAGCGCTGGGACATACACAGTCACTGCATACGAACGCGCTGGATGAAGCGATTGCATTGCCGACGGATTTCTCTGCACGTATCGCCCGTAACACGCAAATTTATATTCAGGAAGAAACGCAGGTATGTAAGGAAATTGATCCCTGGGCCGGTTCCTGTTATGTGGAAACGCTTACAAACGAACTGATACATAAAGGATGGGCCTTGATACAGGAAATAGAAAGCATGGGAGGAATGGCGAAAGCGATCGAGACAGGTCTTCCGAAAATGCGTATTGAAGAAGCGGCGGCGCGTACCCAGGCCCGTATTGATTCCGGCGTTCAGACGATCGTCGGTGTTAATAAGTACCGTCTGGAAAAGGAAGCGCCGATTGATATCCTTGAAATTGACAATACTGCTGTCCGTGAACAGCAGATTGCCGGTTTGAAGGAACTGCGCGGAAACCGTGACGAAGCTGCCGTACAGAAAGCGCTGGCCGATATTACGGAGTGCGCCGGGACGAAGAATGGAAACCTGCTTGACCTGGCGGTTAAGGCAGCCGGGCTTCGCGCCTCACTGGGAGAAATATCAGATGCCTGCGAGGAAGTTGCAGGACGTTATAAAGCAATAATCAGAACCATATCAGGAGTGTATTCATCAGAAACAAAAAATGACGGCGACTTTCGGAGAGCCTGCGAGTTAGCTGAAGAGTTTGCAAAAAAAGAAGGCCGTCAGCCCCGTATCATGATTGCCAAAATGGGGCAGGACGGTCATGACCGTGGCGCCAAGGTAGTAGCCACAGGATATGCCGATTGCGGATTTGACGTGGACATGGGCCCCCTGTTTCAGACCCCGGAAGAAGCCGCCCGCCAGGCAGTAGAAAATGACGTGCATGTGCTGGGTGTTTCATCGCTGGCCGCCGGTCATAAAACGTTAGTGCCTCAGGTCATTGGAGAGCTTAAGAAGCTGGGACGTCCGGACATCCTGGTCATAGCGGGAGGCGTTATCCCTGCGCAGGACTACGATTTCCTCTACAAGGCAGGTGTAGCCGCCATCTACGGCCCCGGCACCTCCGTCGCCAAAGCCGCCTGCCAGATTCTCGAAATCCTGTCGGGAGAATAAAAATATTCACCGGACAAACTAAAAACGAGGCTGCCCCAAAAGCGGGGCAGCCTCTATTATTTGGCGTGTACTCTGTAGAGACGCGATGCTTCGCGTCTCTACAGAGTACACGCCCTATCTGATTATTTTCTTCACCCAGCCGCTGTCGCCCCGAACAATCAGCACGCCTTCAGGCAAACCGTACAGGTCAAACGTTGCAATACCGGGCTGCTTCTGCGCCTGATAGATCATCCTGCCGTCAAGCGAATAGACTGCGATGCG
>JAISCL010000036.1 GCA_031265585.1 Tannerella sp.
GTCGTCCAGGTTGATCAGGTCTGCCAGGGTCAGCGGAGAGACATACGGTTCAGCCCCGACGGAATAGCCGGCGGCATGGCTGTAAATCCGCAGTTCCGCGCGGTTAAACAGTCCGAGAAAGCCTTCCCGGTTGTTGAATACTTTGATTTGGTTGATTCTTGCGTAAAACATAGTTTTAAAATTTGTAGGGTTGATAATTCATTTGTATTTTTGTGCCATACTCAAAACAGAAATGGTCATGACAACCGTAATTATAGATAACAACTCCCGTACGGGACGCCGGATACTGAGAGACATTGCCGAACATCCCCGTGTCGCCCGGATCGTGGACGAACAGGGTAATACGCCCCTGTCTACGGCGGAAGATGCAATTCTTTCGCCGGATGAATTCGGGAAAAACTTTGAAAACGATTGCAGGGAAGCGCTTACACCTTCGCAGTTTATGACGGAAATGGAGCAACGCATCGAAAAATGGTAAAACCTCCCGAAGTTATCTTTCATCCTTCCGTTGTCGAATATCTTGATACCCTTGGCAAACAACTGTTTGACAATGGATATTTCGGATACCGCGAAAATGCAGTACAATATATACAAAGGATGGTTGATTACATCTCTTCGTGCGTTCATCTCCATGCGGCTATTCCTGCTCCCGGCTATTTTGAAAAATACGGTTCTCATCTGAAATATATAACTTACCATTCTACCAAACACACAACGTGGTATATCTTTTTTCAGCATCTGGACAATCGTTTCCTTATCCGCTACATTACGAATAACCATGTGGAAGGACAGCACATCCGATAATTCGACTTGGTTAAACAACCCGAGAAAACCTTCCCGGTTGTTGAATACTTTCAGTTTGTTGATTCTTACATAAAACATAACTGCTTCCTTTTTTTGTAATGCGAAATAAATAACATGGATGGATGAAAATCCGCGTGAATCCGCCGCAGTTGGAAGTGGCGTGCTCAACGCTCCGGTAAACCGGTAGATGTTATTTATTTCGCGTTGTTTAATTCATCATTAGATATTAGCGTAAAACATGTTTCACACCCAATTCGTTCTTTTTTCCTTGCGATTGAGTGTCGTTTTCTACTTCAAAATCTGAATTTTCTGCATCACCAGCCCGTAATGACTGCCCGGAGGATTAACATTTATCGGTTCTTCGCTGCTCTGGCTTAAGGCGCTGTAGTTGGCCGAATACCACAGCCACATCGTTTCCCCGTCCCGACTGATGTATTTCGAAGGAATATTGACAAAATAAGCCTGTTCCCCGAAATTTTTCAGGTAGCTGACGAGTTTCCATTCGCCGGTCAGCGAATCGGATTCCAGGATGTAGGTATGCATTTTGGCAAGGGTCATTCCGCCGTCGGTAACACACATCAGGTATTTCCCGATTGCGGCATTGTAGGTGACGGTCACACAGCCCATGTTATTGTTCCACTCCAGCAGCGGCTTGATTTGTGAAAAATCATTTGTCCACAAAGCGTTTCCGGCAGCATCCTTTCCGGCATAAAACTCCCATCTCGAAGCGTCGTTGATGTTTTCGACCGAAGGCGTCACCCGAAGTAGATACACGTTGTCGCCCGTAATCCAGCTTGCATTCCAGAAACGGGGTTTGGGGTCATTGACGTCGGCTCCGTGGGCAACCAGGTACGCTTTGCCGTCGGGAGAATGTTCCATGTTTTTGCCGAAATCGACAAAATGCGGAGAGCCGATTTTCACGGGATAGCCGTTCCATCCGCTTTCACCGAACAAAGCTTTTTCGGGCGTATGCGGACAGTCTTTCCACGAACGTCCCCTGTCGGTCGATATTCTGAATCCGACAAAAGGCCCCAGCCAGGGCCAGTTATACACCGTGTCGCCGTATTTTGCGCCTCCCGAAGGTCCGAGACAGTACGTCCCGTAGTACCAAATTCCGTTGTGCATCAGGCTACCGCAGGGATATCTTCCTTCGTAGGGTTTCGGCGATGCGGCCTGTAATCCCAGACTGTAAATGACCGGATTTAAAGGATCGTCGCCTTCAATTACCGCATGACCTGTAACGGCTGCTGCTCCGCCGCTTCGACTCCTCTCCGAACTGCCGTCCAGACGCCAGCATATTCCGTCGGTATAGGGCGAATATAACAAATCGTCGTCTCCCCAGGTCGGATACCATGTGTCGGCATAAAGGAATCCGCTTTTGACGCCCAAAAATTTTACCTGACTGTACGCTTTCGACTGCATAAACGGACAGTCGGCAGGCGTTTCCGACTTCCAGACAAAAGGCTCGAACTGCTCTGTCTCAGGTTTCAGCGGTTCAATCCTGACGGAAGGCTGTTTCGTTTTTTTGTCCCGCACTATTTCGAGACGACTGTTGCCGGATAATCGGCCTTGTGCGAAAAGCGGTAAGGCTATTAAAGATAATAGCAAAATAATAATCTGTTTCATCTGTAAAAATTTTAAATTATAAGTTTGTTTAAAACACTATGGGTACTCAAAGTACACGCTTCCAAAATCATGAATGCCATATTAAGAATATGCATTTCTTTAATCATTCTTTTCATATCTCAAATTGTTATTTAAATAAATAGTTATGTCCTGTTATTGCGCGACCCGAAAAGGGCGCATTTCAAACGGTTGTACCGACTTCCAATGACGTTCGCCGCTGTTCGCTCATTTTCAGCTGCCTGGATTGCTTCCTGCTTCGTGCCTCGCAGTCGCAAGGACGGCGACACGCACCGTCCCTGCGAAGGGTTGCGAGGAGTTGCGAGGCACGAAGCAAAGCAAAGCAGTCCGGAAATGTATTCGCCTTTTTGATGCGACCATCTGAAATGCCTCCCTCAAAGGGCGCTTTTATAAAATCGACATTTTTTTGCATCAGGGTATTTGAATTTCAACCGTTTTGCTGTAATTATATCTCCCTAAAGCATTGGCCGTCCTTGCCGCAATACGTACATAATATGTCCCTTTTTCCGGAGCGGAAATTTCGTCCGTACGACGCGGTCGATCACGGGCGCGTTGAGGAAATCGGCAACGGCCACGTTGAATGCCGACCGGCCGGCTTTGGCCTTTTGCTGATAGTCCGCTTTCATCTCCACATCGGCAATAGCCGCTTTTCCGTACAGAATCCCCCACTGGAAGCGGCGCTGATACTCTTTCTGTTCCTCATTATATTCACGCTGTCCCTGCGGGCGCATTCCCACAATCGTCTGTCCGCCACGCTGGCTAAAGACTAATGTGCCAACCGTCCCGCTCAATCCCTGGGTAACAACGTTCCTTGTACTTTTTGCCATCTTTTATAAATTTAAAATTAGTATTGATTTTATTTCTCACTTCCCTGCTCCTGTTTTCTTCTCCTTTCTGTTGAACAGGATTTTAATTTCCTTATTTTGTTTTTTGTCTGTGCCGGGGTTTTTAACTGCTCTATCTGTTTATATACGTACGTGATTTCAGAACCCCATTAGTTAATCAGTCCTTGTATGAACCCCAGAATGTTAGTTCGCTGATGTTAGTGAATATCTGATCTGTGTTCGTCTCGTTGATGACCCATCGCAGATAGCGGAAGCCTTCGGTTACACCTTCGTTGATATCGAAGTCATAGCCGTTTGTACGGTAATTAGCTATGTCTGTTTCCGACAGCGCCATACCTGCAACGTATTTCGATTCGCCGGACGATAAAATCAATTTGCAGGTTGCAATTTTCGTCCATCCGTCGTTTTTCCAGGCGTCCGTTCCGTTGGCTGCTTCCCACGACGTCCAGTAAGCCATGTTAGCTTCCCGGCTTCCGTCGCCCACTTCGGCAGTCAGCTTCGGATTGTTCGTTCCCCAAATTTCGAAATCGCAGGGTAATGCGCACGAATAATTCGGGGAGCGAAGGCGGGCTTTGATATTAAACCGGCTGTAAACGGCTTTCCGTCCCATATCAATCGTGAAATAAAGCGGGAAAGGAATAAACGACGTACCTGCCCCGGGAACATACATCCCAATCGAATCGCCGAGTCTTCCGGGACACCAGTAATTAGCATCACCCTCAATCGGACCTCGTCCGTCATGTATCTGAGCAAAGCGCTGCACTTCAGCATCATGACTCTCTCCCCGCCATCGCCAATTGTCTTCGTCGTAAAGGCTCCAGATATACATTGAACCGACCCGGCCGGGTAACAGTCGCTCTTCCAGTGGAACAAGCGATGTCTCATACGGCTGGGAATAATTATTCCACCGGTCGAACATCTCTATGCGGAAATTCCGTTCTACTGCATCGAAAGGACGAAAAACCACTTTACCATACTTTCCATTCGAAAAATAGGTGTCAAACAGTATCCATTCGCCGGAAACAACGGTATCGGGGACATAGAGCGAGAGGCCCATATCCTTGCCGTCTTTGTTTTCCCAACTGAGACTGAGTCCTCCAAATGCAGGCGCCGCTTCAAGCGATTCCCTCATCAGGTCGATGGGAGGCGTCAACGGCTGAATCGTTTGGGTAATGCCTTCCGAAAGATTTCCGCTTTTGTCCATAGCATAAATCGTAATTTCGCGAGCGCCGGTATCGCCGAAGCCCTCCAGTTTGATAGTATCATTAGTTGCATGTTTTTCCATCAATTCGCTTTCTGCGGAATAGGAATAGGTAACTTTAGCGCCCAGTAAATCGTTGTCGCCCGGCAAGGTATAGGTGATGATTGCCCCTCCGTTGATATTTTGAATCTGCACATTACTTACAGGCCCGGGTGCAACATTATCTTTCGGATCGCTCCAGTCGGCAGGCTCGGAGCAGGAAAACATCATCCCCCCGATCACCACCATAAACAGAAAAACCCGTTTCTTTAAAATATTTGTACTCATATCATTTAATTTTTAATTCATAATTCTTAATTTTTAATTTCCCATTCACCATCCCGGGCTTTGCAGCAAATTCAGGTTATAAGTCAGCGTTTGTGTCCTGACGGGAAAGAAATAATCTTTCTTCTCAAACAGGGGCTGATAGAGCGCCGTTTCGACATAATAATCTGCGGCAGTTTCACCTATGATACTTAATCCGCGAATGGGGCGGTTAATGTATTCTTCGGCAAGTTTCCAGCGGCGTAAATCCCAGAAGCGGGCGCCTTCGAAAGCAAGCTCGTTCAGGCGTTCGCGACGGATGATGTCGCGCATTCCTTCTTTGGTCAACGGTTTGTTCTTCCTGTCCGCTACGGCATGCTCGTTCCATGTTTTTACAACGCCTTCAAGTCCCGTTCGTGCCCTGACAAGGTCGATATATTCATATACCTGAGCGTCGGGAGCCTCTTTCGATTCGTTAAGCGCTTCCGAATACAACAGATACAGACCGCCGAGCCGGATGATGGGAAAAGTATAATT
>JAISCL010000381.1 GCA_031265585.1 Tannerella sp.
GACGCCGTTGTATATCAATTCGTCTTCGAGCGTCGTTTTGACGTGCAGCGGGGCAGGCAGGTTTTTGTCGGGAAATACGCGGCGGGCAAGCGACGTCTGCGGATTTTCGTCCGCCCGGCATTCGCAGAGCAGCGAGCCGCAAATATCGTCGCCCAGGTAGGGCATTCCTGCGACTAAAAAGACCTTGCAGCCGGCTTTCGTTGCGGCTACAGCGGCAGCCACAGCGCGTGAACTGCCGCCGGCTACGACCAGATCGACTTCGGCTATCACGGGGATTTGACGGCTCTTTTCCTGTACATAATCCATGTCAGGCAAAAGGGGCTGCACGGCGGCGCGCGCTTCGGACATGTTCCCGACGGAAGCAAGGGCGCTGCCTGCGGCTGTAATTCTGATAAAATTTCTTCGTGTCATCATATCTAACTGTATTTTTGAATTTTCTCTTACTTCATTAAAACGACCATATCCTTTCGTCTGTTTTCGGGCGTAATGTTCAGATTTTCGACTTTTCCGTTTTTCACTGCGCCCTGTATCACCGTATTGTTGCGCAGACGCAGTTTGAACGAGCCGTCCCATTCTTTGGGCCAGGCGGGCAGGACGTAGATTTTATCGCCGACTTCCTGTACGACCATGCGTTGAAGGGCTACGCTTCCCGAACCGTTGTGATCAAGGTCGGGGACATAGTCGGGTTGTTCGGAGCCAAACATCGGCAGGCGCATGTGTTTGCTGTAGGTCGTCCAGCGCTGAATCAGACCGTTTTTCGCTTCCTCGCTCATTCCGGCGTATGCGAACATGATTTCATCCTGTCTCCAGCAACGGTATCTGTTCTTGAAAAGACTTTTTTCTATGGTTTTGGCAACGACGTTCTCTGTTCCGTGACCAACGCCATACAGCGAGTACGGGAATACGGCATACAGTTCGCCGTTTTCCGAATTTACCTGCTGCGCAAATTTTGCCGCCGGAAGGATATACTGCTTTCCGTTTTCGGTTGCGAGAGGAATATCGGGTAACTGTTTACGCAATTTTTCCCATTCTTTACGGTCGGACTGCGGAATGTTTTTTTCTCTCAGCAATCCGTCAATCAGATAATGCAAACCTGCCACGTCGGGAGTAGGATTTGTCGCGTCCCACCATGTTTCAAGCACCTGCGAGGGATAAAGCAGCAGTTTTCCCTGCCCGTCGCGTTCGTAGTGCCGGTCGAAGAAATGGATTACTTCGCGCGAAAACGGAACGACCGTGTCCCTGAAAAACGCTTCGTTCTGCGAATGCCGATACAGTTCGAGCGCCATCACAGCTATTTCCAGTCCCGAATTGAAATGGTAGTTGTGATACCATCCCGGAGGCAGCGGTTCACCTTTCTTTGTTTTCGGCGCTTTGTTTTCGGAATGTGGCGCATAGTCGATTTCGGCGCCCGTGAGTTGAATGATTTCGCGATAGTACGCGCCTTCGTGTTCAAACCACTGCTGTGTAATTCTTTTTCTCAAATCGAGTATCGAAAAGTAATAGTTAAAGAAAGGACGCATCATCTCGAAATCTCCGGCAGCGAGCATGGGCCAATAAAGCAGCCGCTGATTCTGGAAAGTAAAACGGTTTGCCCAGTCGCGTTCATCCTCGCCGTATAGAGAGCCGTCCTTCGCGCGGTAGTTCGGAAAAGGCACGGTGAAAATGCCGCCGTTAAACTGCGTCTGATATTCGCCCCGTCCCTGACACGCCATGATGAAACGGGCGACGTTGTACGACTGCGCTACGATGTAGCCGCCGTCTTTCTCGCCGCGTTTGCCCGGCTCGACAGGTTTGGCGGGCTTTTCGCGTTCTTCCGGAGGCAATGTGTTGTCGGATGCGGTGATCCAGCTGGTGTTCCAGAACGATTCCCACCATTCGCAATGCTTTTGAAAAGCAAGTTTGCGATCGTATCTGTCGGCGAGGATATTGCACGTTTCTTTTATCCAGTCGTCCGTGTTTTCGACTTGCCTTGTCAGAGACGCTATCTCAATGGAAAACGATTTTCCGTAACCTCTGAACATGCCGTTTTCGGGTTTTAATCCTTCAGCCTGCATCGCACAGCCGAACGTCCGCCACCTGTACGGGTCGGGATGCTTATTGAGCATGTCTTCGATTTCGTAGTATTTCAAATCATCTGGAAAAGAGCTCCTTTCGCCGTTGGTGTTATACCAGACCAGCTGATTGTCCATCGTCTCAAACCGGTCGAAGGAGCCGTCCTTACGCTCCCAAAATTCGGGAACAACCTTAATATCCATGTCCCACAGCGACTGCACGTCGATATGATATACCGGCCGGTTGGCGTCCACCCAAATTTTTATTTTGACCGGCCGGCTGGCGAGACGGTAGAAAAATACGATGTCGATACAGCCTTCGGCAAGATTCAGCGTTTGCTTGAAGGTTACGTCTTGCCGGAACTGATTCTTTATGCCCTGCAATTGACTCGGATTGAGCCGGATGCGTACACGGCCGGTTTTCAATACATTCCCGTTCCAGTCGAAAGCATTCGTTTTGCCCAGCAGTAAAAACAAATCTCCGTTTTTGACGACATATACATTCGCGCCCAAATCCCCGTTGCCAACGGGCATCGACGCGGTAGCGTCCCTGCCGGTCGAATCCCATTCGACATTGTAGCGCGACACGTCGAAACTGCTGTTGTCGGGCTTCTGCGCCCGAAGTCCTCCACCTGTAACGAGGAGAAAGATAAGTACTGTAAAAAATGTTCTGTTCATTCTGTTCATTCTGTTTATTCTGTTTATTCTGTTTATTATTAGTTGCTGAAGCGTTCGGCGCGCCGTCCCTGCACGGGAACGGCGCACCGAAAACATTATTCTATTCCCAGTTCGGGTTTTGCGTCAAATTCGGATTCGTTCGCCTTTCGATATACGGTATTGGCCATACATAATCCCTGTTCGGATTGAATTTGCGAATGTCTACCACACGCATGGCGAAATCCGCGCTTTGCCCCGGTTCGGCGACGGGAATATCCGTACCCTCGTAATGTGCGGTCGCCCACTGATCAATGCGCGGCGGCTTTGCAGGGTATGACTTTTTCATTCGGCCGAGCAGGGGCAGGTTCATCACTTCTTCAGCTATCTTCCAGCGACGGATGTCGAACAGTCGCTGGCCTTCGTTAGAGAGTTCGTAACGGCGTTCGCGGGCGACGGCCTGAAACAGTTCGCCCGGGTCGCGGGTCGTAACCGGCGGCATATTGACGGAAGGACGTTGACGCACTTTATTAATCGCTTCCAGCACGGAATCGTCAATCTGTCCCGCCTTGATTTTCGCCTCGGCGTAGATAAGCAGCAGTTCGGCATAGCGCATAACAATGACGTTGTTGTCGCAGTTGGTTCCGGCAAGACGGTCTTCCACGTTCGTATACTTGCGCCAGCAGATGCCCGTAAA
This sequence comes from Tannerella sp., assembly GCA_031265585.1. Classification (GTDB taxonomy): domain Bacteria; phylum Bacteroidota; class Bacteroidia; order Bacteroidales; family Tannerellaceae; genus Tannerella. The sequence goes on from JAISCL010000381.1 coordinate 3,403, forward strand.
AGTGGCGTAGGCGTGCGTCGCATCCTGGTTGTCAATGCGGCTTGGGGGCGAAGTCAGGTAATCCCAGCACGTTAAGCTGTCGCCGTGCGTTTCGAACTGATAGCCGAGAAACTCCGAGCCGGATACGGCCAGCGTAAATTGCAACCGCGGGTCGCGGTTTTCGTACGGATGCTGCGGATCGTAGAGCGGCGACTTGTCGATGGGCAACCCGTCGATACATTCATATGCATCCTGCAATTGGTAGGCCGGTTTTCTGGCCGTGGTTCCCCTGGCGTTGCGCGAAGCGAAATTGCTGTAGAGAGTGTGCATTGTCTGTCCCTTCAGGTATTGAATGGAAAAGATAATCTCCTTCGATGTCTGTCCCGAATACGTAAACAGGCTGGCGTAATCGGGATCAATAATATACTGCGATCCTTCCATGGCCATTACTTCCGATGCAGCGGAGACGGCATCCTGCCAGCGCCCGTCGTAGAGCGCCGTACGGGCTTTCAGGGCCAGGGCAGCGCCTTTGGAAGGACGTCCCGATGTCGGGTTGTTCACGGGCGAGAGTACGCCGGCAGCCTCCGTAAGGTCTTTCAGAATCAGGTCTACGACCTGGCCTTTGGCCGTACGCGGCAGTTGCGCCTCTACCAGCGTGACAGGCTCGATGAGCAACGGCACGTCACCATACAACTCGATCAGATAAGAATAGTAGTACGCTCGCAGGAACTTCGCTTCGGCCTGAATGCGTGCATAGGTAGCGGCCGGTACGACAGCCGCGCCGCGCGACATGTTCGACAGAAGGTAGTTACACCGCGAAATACCGCGGTATAATTCCGTCCAACTGTTAAGGACTAAACTGTTTAGAGCGTCGGCCGAACCCTGTCCGAGTTCCGTCACATAATTTGGACCGCGTTCATAACCGTTGTCCGACATATTTTCGAACACCATTAAAAACGATATTCCGGTGTTACCAGGCAGTCCCACCCAGATGGGCGTGTAGCATCCGGCCAGCGCCATCTCCATTTCCGTTTCATTGGCCAGGAACGTCTGGTCGGAAGGTGTATCCAGCGGATATTTATCCAGGTAACCGCTGCATGAGCTGAAAAACAGGGCACATGCAAAAAATAATAT
>JAISCL010000046.1 GCA_031265585.1 Tannerella sp.
TTGATTGTAAGATTTAAATTGTACCTTTGACATAAGTTAAATTGTATGCCCCAAAGATACAAATTTTAGGGGACATGGAAAAGTCCGAGCTTGAGTAAGTTCGGACTTTTTGCAAAATATATGAAGGTGTGCCTTTTGACACACACCCTTTTCATTTATAATTAATCTTTTTTCTTCGGCAAGCGGCCGTCTTTCTTCAAGGACTGGTTCAGGAGGTACAGGATCTGCCCGTTGACACTGCGAAATTCATCGGCCGCCCATTTTTCGATTGCTTCCATTGTTTCGCTGTCAATGCGCAAAACGAAATTTTTCGTCTTTCCTTCCTTATCTTCTTTTGCCATAGGAACAGTCGTTCAGTCGGTCTCTAATTTGCCGATTTTCTTCAGTATCGCAGTCATTCCGTCCGGGTTGCTTGTCCCGATCAAAAGCTTGTTGCTGTTTTTCAGGATGATTTGCAAGCCGATATTTCCATACATGTTATAGGCGCTCCCGCTCTTCCCACCGAATCCAATCCTGTTCCCCCAGCCGCCATATTCCCTAACGGGACTGTATTTCCGGATATAGACTCGTTCGATTTCTTCCCATGAAAAATATTTTTTCCTGAATTGAACGGGATGAAACCAGACATAGATGCCTTCTTTGTTAATGACCGTATTCAATGTCATGTAAAAGAGTAATGCGGTGAGTAGGAACATGCTTGCCGAAACGATAATCAACGCCGTATCACTCATCGGATTGTTGCCGAAAGGATGGCCTAAAAACAACTGTTTAACACATCCGGTAATAAAAATGGCATTTATCCCGCCCATAAGCAGCCACAGCGACCATTGCTTGAAGTGCTGCCTTTCATAATAAATTACTTCGCTGTTCATCATAATATATTAATTATATAGTGTACCGGCATTAATAACAGGCTGGGCGTGTTCTTCGCCACAGAGTACAACGAGCAGGTTGGAGACCATCGCCGCTTTTTTCTCGTCGTCCAGTTCTACGATTCCGTCTTCGGCCAGTTTATCCAGTGCATGTTTGACCATGCCTACCGCTCCGTCAACAATCCTTTCGCGCGCTGCAATGATGGCATCCGCCTGCTGGCGGCGCAGCATGACGGCGGCGATTTCGGGTGCATACGCCAGGTAGTTGATTCGCGCCTCGACGACTTCGATACCGGCCAGCGCCAGCCGCTCGTTCAGCTGTTTCTCAAGAATCTCATTCATCTCCTCGCCGCCGGAGCGCAGCGTCAGTTTTTCCGCATCATCCACCGAATTGTCGTAGGCATACATCCCTGCGACCATGCGCAATGCCGCATCGCTCTGAACCTTCACGAAATATTCGTACGATTTCATTTTCTCGCTTACGTTATCGCCCGCAGTCGTCCGAATCGCTGTCGTCTGGGCCGCATTGTCAATATCGAACGAGGCCTTGTACGTATCGACCACTTTCCAGACTATCACCTGCCCGATCATGATCGGGTTACCGTTTTTATCGTTCACCTTAATCGGCTCGGCGTCCAGATTGCGGGCGCGCAGGAGAAGTTTCTTCTTCGCATAAAACGGATTCACCCAAAAGAACCCGTTTTCCTTAACCGTCCCTTCATACTTCCCGAAGAAGATCATCACACGCGCTTCGTTCGGTTCGATTTGCATCAGTCCCGCGTATGCGATGCATGAAAAGATAAACAGCAACAAAATCGCAGCAACAGACAGGCCCATCCACAAATTGGGCAAATTCGACGAAGCCACCCGGGCAAAAAGGAAGATGAGTGCGATTGATAACGCAAGATTAAACACCAGCACGGGTATTCCCGGCAACTTAACATTACTGAATTTTTCTTCTTTTGTCTTCATTGTAATTATATTTAAATGATATTATTTTGATATCGCAAAGATATGAACGTTTTCCGGGAAAACAAATAAAATGCGATATTTTTTTTCAGGAAATGAAGAAGAAAACTGGTTCTGTAACGAATCGTATGGTTCGGGAAAAAATCTCTCCGGGAAGACCGCAGCATTATGATAAAAAGCATGTGTCTTCAGTTAAAAAGCACGTGTTTTTAGTGTAAAGACACATGTCTTTTTGACAGAAATGCCGGCAAAATCATCCTCCTCACGGCGTGCGAAGCGCGTCGCGAGGAGGGCGTCACAGAGCCGTCAATTTCCGGCTGCTTCCGCTTCCTTCTTCGAAGCAAAAGCCAGCGCATACATTTTCATTTGTTTAAGCATTGCAACGAGGCCGTTGGAACGCGTAGGGGAAAGGTGCTCCTTTAACCCGATGCTGTCTATAAAGTAAAGATCGGCATTCAGGATTTCCTGTGGCGTGTGGTTCGAAAGAACACCGATCAGTAGAGATGCGATTCCATTTACAATAGCTGCATCGCTTTGCCCCTGATAGACGATTTTCCCGTCAGTATATTCGGCATACAACCATACGCGGCTCTGACAGCCTTCTATCAGGTTATTTTCCGTCCTGTATTTATCATCCAGCGGCGGTAATGAACTGCCCATGTCAATGAGCAGGGCATATTTGTCCATCCAGTCGTCAGAGACTGAAAATTCTTCTATGATCTCATCCTGTTTTTCGTTAATCGTCATCATATTTCTACTGATTATAAATTACTTCAAGAACCGTTTGACCTACAGCTTTCAGGACATTTCTATCAATATGATCCATCGTATCGTCCTGCGTATGCCAGTGCATGCCGAATCCGTTCGGCGTATCCTTTAGATTAATAATATCAATACAGGGAATATTACGTCCCCTGATGACATACTGATGATCATCCGTTATTGTGCCGCCTTTTGCATTGATGAAATATTTACCGTAGCCCAGATTTCGCGCCGTACCCCAGACCTTCTCTACAACAGGCGCTGCATAGGATACGGAATAGCCCTCCTTGTAAAAGGTCGCGTCCCGGTGTCCTACCATATCCAGCAGGATGCCAAAATCCGCTTTATAGTCTGGGACATGGGGATTCCTGGCCCAGAACTGCGAACCGAGGCACCACGTATCCGGCTTGCGCTCCTTTACAAATTCCGGAGTCCCGTAATCTTCCGCATCAAAAAAGAGAATATCAATTCCCGTCTGAATATCATTCAAGCTGATCTGTCGGGCGATTTCCAGCAAAATGCCGACGCCGCTGGCGCCATCGTCAGCGCCGTCAAGGGGTTTCCGGCGATTCGCTTCATCCGGGTCATGATCCGAGTACGGGCGTGAATCCCAGTGGGCAAATAAAAGGATACGCTTTTTATGCCCGGGATTAAATGCGCCTATGAGATTTTTAGCCTGCAATCTATCTCCGTTATATGCTGTGAGAACAGGCTCCTGGACATATATTTCCGCTCCATGACGCCTTAGCTCGGATTCCAGGTATCCGGCACAGGCTTTATGTGCCGGCGTATTCGGCACACGCGGCCCGAATGTAACCTGTGCATCCACGTAAGAATAGGCGCTATCCGCATCAAAAGCGGGCGCTTTCACCGAATTGCCGGCATTTACCCCGGAGGTAGACGCCGCACTTCCGCCGGTCGCGCTTTTCTGGCTGCAACACGACAAAAACAGACTTCCCAAAAACAAACAGATAAATTTATTCATATAATAATTCAATTTTAACTAACCAAAGGCTGCTGTACGCTCCGCATGACCCGCATCAGATTTCCGCCCCATATCTTTGCAATATCCTCCTCATTGAATCCCTCGGCGATCAGGCGCACCGTTATTTGCATCAGTTCATTCGCCGCCCGGCAACCGGTCAGTTCGCCGTCACCGTCAAAGTCGGAACCGATCCCGACGGCATCCATTCCCGCAATATCAACGATATGGCAAATATGCCTGACCGCATCACTTAATGAAGCCTTCCCGGCATCCTCATTAATAAACCTTTTATAAAGGCATACCTGAACAGCGCCTCCCTGCAGGGCCAGCGCACGGATCTGACCGTCATCCAGATTACGGCGATGATTACATAACGCCCGCGACGAAGAATGGGAAGCAATAACAGGCTTGCGGCTATGCTTCAGCACATCATAGAATGTGCTGTCGGCAGCATGTGAGACATCGATCATCAGTCCCAGCCGGTTCATTTCCGCCACCACCTTCCGGCCAAAAGGACTCAGTCCGCCCCATTCTCCATCTCCGGCAGCCGAGTCGCAAAGATCGTTATCCCCGTTATGGCAAAGCGTGATGTATGACACCCCTACCTCTTTAAGCCGTTTCAGCTTATGAATATCCCGTCCGATGGCATATCCGTTCTCAACACCCAGAAAAACGGAGCGTTTCCCCTCCTGTTTCAACTGCGATGCATCATCCGGCGTGCAGGCAATACCCATACGCCCCGGATACAGGGCCGCCTGGGCGGTTACCTGCGAGAGACGGTCCATAACATATTCATACGCTTTTTGGAAGGAAGCGTCATCACGCGCTCCCTGCGGAAGGTAGGCCACCATAAACACGGCATCCAGAAAACCTTCTTCCATCAGCGGGAGATTGACCTTTCCCCCTTCTCTGGATCCCAGGTTGAACGAATTGAATATCATGGGCGTATCCGTATGGGAATCAACAGTCAACATACGCCGGTGCAGATTTCTGGCTTTTGCGAACAGGTTCGCCTGCCCGGTATGATAACGAAACAGGTCCAGCATCGCCTCATTGTCGGCAACCGCCATCGGCTCGGGATGCCACTGAACACTGAAAATCGGGTATTCCGGATGTTCCATCGCCTCATTCAGTCCGTCAGGCGATACGGCTGTAGCTATAAATTCCGGCGCAACCTTCCTGACAGCCTGATGATGAAAAGAATTAACCGGGATCATCCGTTCTTCCGGACGATGGAGCGCCTGTCTTAATTTTGAAGGAATATCCGTAAGGATTACCGTATGGGTTGCCACATCGCGGGCCTCTTCCTGACTGTGTTTCAACAGGTCTCCGGGATATTGCGTGCAGATATCCTGGTAAAGCGTTCCGCCAAAAGCGACATTGATGACCTGATGGCCACGGCAAATGCCGAATACCGGCAATTGACGGTTAAAAGCAAGCCTTAACAGCAAAAAATCATATTCGTCGCGGTACACATCCGTATCCCCAAGCTCCGGGATCGGGTCTTCATCCAGATATCCGGCATCAATATCTCCTCCTCCCGAAAGTATAAGCCCGTCAAGCCTGTCCACGACACTTGCCAGTGCATGGATATTGGTCGTTACAGGCAGCAAAACAGGTGCGCCGCCTGCCATGACAACCGACCGGTAATAGGGATCGGCAATGCAGGACGTTCCGTCTTTACAGTTCGCGGAAATACCGATCACCGGCCGCCTGTAGGAACCGTCCGAAGTATTATCATCTGCCTTTTTATACAGAAAATCCGGTAATGAAGACATAGAACCCGCTTTTTAACAGTTAGGGGCAATCTGACAGATTATCCCCCTGAAATGTTATGCATCGATATTGGCATACGTAGCATTTTCCTCTATAAATTCACGGCGGGGCGCCACTTCTTCTCCCATAAGCATGGCGAAAGTAGAATCAGCCTCCACCGCATTATCAATTGTGATCTGCTTTAATGTGCGGTTTTCCGGATTCATGGTCGTATCCCACAGCTGATGATCATTCATTTCACCCAGACCTTTATAACGCTGCGTATGTACCTGGCTTTCATTTCCTCCGGCATACGCATCAATAAACTTCTGGCGTTGCTGATCCGTCCAGCAATATTCTTCCACTTTCCCTTTTTTACACAGATATAACGGAGGTGTTGCCAGGTAAACATACCCTTTCTCAATCAGTCCGCGCATGCGGCGGAAGAAAAATGTCAGAATCAGCGTGGCAATATGGCTTCCGTCTACATCGGCATCCGTCATGATGATCACCTTGTGATAACGTAATTTCGACAGATTCAGTTCTTTCGGGTCTTCTTCGGTCCCGATCGAAACCCCCATCGCACGGTACATGTTCTGGATCTCTTCGCTTTCGAACACTTTATGCTCCATCGCCTTCTCTACGTTCAGAATTTTACCGCGCAGAGGCAAAATAGCCTGAAAATTACGGTCGCGGCCCTGTTTTGCCGTTCCGCCTGCCGAATCGCCCTCAACAAGAAACAGCTCACATTCCGCCGTATCTTTTGAAGAACAGTCAGCCAGTTTCCCGGGCAGTCCACCGCCCGTAAGGGGTGACTTGCGCTGTACCATCTCGCGCGCTTTTCGTGCGGCCTGACGCGCCGTGGCAGCTAAGATCACCTTATCAACGATCACTTTCGCTTCTTTCGGATGTTCTTCCAGAAAGTAGCCAAGCGCCTCTCCTACCGCCATGTCGACAGCGCCCATGACTTCATTGTTTCCAAGCTTTGTCTTCGTCTGCCCCTCAAACTGCGGTTCCGCTACCTTTATCGAAATGACAGCCGTCAGGCCTTCCCGGAAATCATCTCCCTGTATTTCAACTTTTGCCTTCTCAAGCAGTTTTGAATCTTCGGCATACTTTTTCAGAGTACGCGTCAATCCACGGCGAAACCCCGAAAGATGTGTGCCTCCTTCGATCGTATTAATATCATTCACGTATGAAAAGACACTCTCATTATACGATGTATTATAGGTCATCGCCACCTCGACAGGAATCCCCTGCTTCTCTGTAATAATGTGTATCACATCCTGGGTAAGGGGTTCCTTTGCCCGGTCAATATAACGGACAAATTCTTTCAAGCCTTCATTGGAATGAAAGACTTCGGATTTAAATGTACCGTCTTCACGGACAGCACGCCTGTCTGTCAATGTAAGATTGACTCCCGCATTAAGGAATGCAAGTTCGCGCATACGGTTTGCCAGAATGTCATATTTGTATTCCGTAACCGTAAAAATCGTTGCATCCGGTTTAAAGGTGATGATTGTACCGGTTGTTTCACTTATACCGGTCTCCTGAATATCGCCCAACGATTTTCCAATCGAAAATTCCTGGACATAAATCTTACCGTTACGGTGTACTTCCGCCCTCAAATGGGTAGACAGGGCATTCACACAGGACACACCGACACCGTGCAATCCTCCCGACACTTTATATGTACCCTTATCAAATTTACCCCCCGCATGAAGGAGGGTAAGCACAACTTCCAATGCGGATTTCCCTTCTTTTTCATGATAATCCACAGGAATCCCCCGGCCGTCGTCCGTTACGCGGATAGAGTTGTCTTCATTAATCACAACCTCTATGTTCTTGCAATAACCGGCCAATGCCTCATCTATTGAGTTATCAACAACCTCATAGACCAGATGATGCAGCCCCTTTTCTCCCGTATCGCCAATATACATGGCCGGGCGTTTTCTCACTGCTTCCAAACCTTCAAGTACCTGAATATTTTTCGATGAATATTCGTTATTCGCTTCTTTCAATTCTTCTTCACTCATAAGTTTTTTAATATATTTAGTTCTCCAAAAAAGCTAACAAAAATAGCAATTCTTTCTGAAAACAAAAAATAACAGAATGTTAAAATCAGGGTCAACGCATAAAAAATAAAATAAATAAATAGCTATCAATACTTTTAACATTGCATTGCTGATGACTGATAGATATACATCATTATATTTTTGGAAACAGTTCCGATTCCCCGTTTTTGGAGGATTTTGCCGCGCTTTTTTTTCGTTGTGCCGCCATCTTACTGTCAATTATTGACTGCAAATATACGGAATTATTCTGTCCGAATCATGATCTTCTCAAGATTGCTGTAATTTTTCAATCCTGTTAAAATCCCTATCCGGATATTTGCGTGTAAACAGGATGTCAAAGCAGTGCAGAAAAATGAATGGTGAATTATTTTTGTTGAATCCGCCGGATCATACATGTCCGATAAAAACAGGGATTTGATCGTTATAGATGTTAAATTTTTATATGCCACTGTTATTTTTTTTATTTTTTTCTTGCAGTAAATAAAAAAAATACTCTATCTTTGCCCCGACCTAAAAAATAAGAACGGTTAACAAATAGAAAAGATGAGACACAACACATTATTCATACAGGAAACAAAAAATAGAAAGGCATTAGGTTTTTTTATGCCTTTTAATTTGTTTGCTATGAATATATTTGCTACTCTCTCTCTCTCTCTCTCTCTCTCTCTCTCTCTCTCTCTCTCTCTCTAAGATACGCACACGCGCTACGCGCGTTATTGATCGCGTGCGCAACACATACGCGCGTCAAGATACATATTTTTTTAATACAAAAAGTCATACGGCATCTCCTGATTTTCAGACGGACGCACGAGGCTCGGAAGCGACTCTTCCCTGCCCCGGCGTCCGTTCCGCTTTTCAGGACGTCCTGCACCCTTACGGTCTGATCCGCCCTCACTGCTCATTAATCACTAAATACTATAATTACTATGTTTTACACAAGAATCAACAAAATCAAAATTTTCAACAACCGGGAAGGTTTTCTCGGACTGTTTAACCGTGGCGCCGAACTGCGCATATACAGTTATGTATCGAATCCGACCGGACAGACCGGTCATTTTTTAGAAAACGGACAGTATGTCCCGGCGCTTTCCATCTCCGGTTTGCTCTCTATGGATGAGAAAGAGCGCGAGGAAAAGCTGCTGGAACAGGTTCTCGCCGAATCCGGACTGTTCGCTCAAAGCAAATATCTTGAGATTAACGGCGTAAAGGACAACCAGACATTGCTGTTCGGCGATTCGGGCCTGGTTATTTACTCGAGCGAACAGATCCCCGACCTGCTGGACATGCAACTGTGGGTAATTGAATCGGACGCCGACATACGCAGTTTTGCCCTCGAAGCGGACAAAGTGGTCGACAGCGACGCCTTCAAAGGGTTACTGATAGCTGTCGAAACAGCGTTGACGGTCACGAATCCCGTCCTGTCCGGCATCATCGGCATCGGCACCGTAGTTGCCAATCTGCTGCGTCAGAAGCTGCGCGCCAACAAAGACGACCTCGTCGGCTACTGGCAGATGACCCTCAACCGCGCCGAACACTATCCGCACGGCGCCCGCGACCGGCAAGACACCGCCGATACAACGGGAAACATACTGGTGGACTATACGCTGTTCGGGTTTGAAAATATGGCAGATTGAGAAATAAAATAAATTCCATGTTGAACAATAAAAAAGAAATCTATGCTTAACTTTTGCCTCTATCGATTGATCGCTCAAAAAGTCTGAGCCTTTCCGGTAAAAACACTGTGTGTTTTATATGAAAACTCTGTGTGTTTTTACCGGAAAGGCTGTCCGTTTTTATTTACGCTGAAATTCAGCGTTTTGAGTTATCATTTAATTTACAAATTATTTAAATATTGAATCATTATGAAATACAACACTGTATACAGGATGAATCCACAAAACCGGGTCGCCGGAAAGTTTTATGCTATTCCGGTATATTTCGGAGAAATAGATCTGAAGCGTATTGCTGCGGAGATTGCCGCTCTGTCGTCGCTTAGCTCGGGTGATGTCTATAATGTGCTGGTCAATTTCACGGAAGCATTGCCCAAATACCTGAAAGACGGCTACAAACTCCGTCTGGGCGATTTCGGCATCTTCAAAGTCTCTTTCAGCAGCGAAGGCGCAGACGACGCGAAACAGATCGTGCCGGCGCGTATCCGTAGCCGCAAGGTATTATATACCCCCGGAAAAGACATCAAGACTTCTTTGGAAGGCATGCACTTTGAAATGGAGTCACCAAAGTGAGCTGTATGGGAAGCCTGCCTCCCGGCTCGGACCGTCGGTTCGGGAATGGGGGCAGGGCCTCCCTTTAGCAAGGCAGGAGTTTTGCTGTTAGTCCGATGCAGTCCGGAAACTGCGCCGAGCGGAGGTTAAAACGGGAAACAGATAATTTATGATGGAAAATATGAAGGAAAAACGTAAAAGGATTCACTTTATACAAACTAATTTATGAATATGAAAAAGACAGCCATATTAATGTCTTTCATTTCGTTTGGAATATCTTATTCCTGTGCGGAAAACTCAAAAAGTACGGCTAATTTGAACGATATGGAACAAAACTGCCGGTACAAGTTATTGTTCAACGCGCTAATGACGCCGGACAGTTTGCGTACGGCAGAAGACAAAGCGATATTACAAAAGGCGGAAGTATTAGTATATGAAGGCTATATGGTAGAGAACGGACGATTGGAAAGAACCTTCGGGAAAGTGGATTTGAGGAAACGGGGCATACTGGAGGTATATTATGATGCCGCGCAAAAAGACGTGGATGTGCTAAATAATTACCTTGACACAACCTCTGTTTTTTTGAGAGATCAAATGCTCGAAGCGTTTATGAAATCCAGGAAAGAATATTTTGCAGGAAAAGACTCTTTACAGTTAGAATAAAAGTTTGATAAATAACAGTTCTTCCTTTTAAGCAGGAAGAAAATTATTCCATTTTCTTCCTGCTTTCTTAAAGTTAGTGATTTTATGTACAACATGTAGTCAAAGAACGAAAATAATTCATGGATTTTAAGGGATGATAATCCTGTTATTGTTAAGTATAAATTTAAAAACTCTGATATATGCGAACTTGTTCATTATTATTGATCATTTGCCTGTTTTCCTGTTCAAAACCGTATTCAAATGAATTGGAAACTGTTCTTGAACAGGCCGGGAAGAACCGCAGGGAACTGGAAAAAGTGCTGAAGCATTACAGCCGGAAACCTGCCGACAGCCTGAAACTGCTTGCGGCAGAGTTCCTGATTGTGAACATGCCGGGCAAGTATTCGGTATATTATGACGCTCCGTGGAATGATGTGGCAGCCGTGTGCCTGCGGTGGACAAGCTCCTCGGACAAGCAGAGGATGCTGGATACGTACAGAACAGGTGAGCCGGTCAGACAGGAAGACATAAACTGTATGACCGCCGAATACCTGATTAATAATATTGAACTGGCATTCAAGGTCTGGCAGGAGCGTCCGTGGGGAAAACAGATCCCCTTTGACGTTTTCTGCGAGGAAATCCTGCCCTACCGGGTGGGGGTCGAGCCTTTGGAGAACTGGAGGGGAAAAGCCCTTGCCGGCTTTGCAGACCTGGATACGGTATTGAATAAGCCCGCAACTACGTCGGTAGAAGCCTGCCGTATCGTAAACAATATAATTCCAAGATTCAGGATGGATAATGACTTTCCACCGATGAATTTCTCGCAGTTGATGGCTTCAACAAGGGGAAC
>JAISCL010000052.1 GCA_031265585.1 Tannerella sp.
TGGGATCATGTAAGAATCGAACGGAATCTCGAAGAATATGAGGAAAGGGATGAAAGACGGATCAAAGCCCTCGAAGAAAAAGACAAAGCCCTTGAAGACAAAGACAAAGTCATTGAAGAAAAAGATAAAGTCATTGAAGACAAAGACAGACTCATCGAAGAACTGAAAAAACAGTTGACAGCAAGATCACTTTAATAACCGGGCGATGCAATCCCCGAATCCCGTAGAGACGCGATGCATCGCGTCTCTACACGCACAATGACATCACACAAAAAGTACTGCGTAACATCAGTTACTTTATTAACAGTTTAAATAATTTAGCAATGAGAACAAAATTAATTCACGGATGGATGTATATTATAGCCTTAAGCCTGGGTATACTATCTTCCTGCGTCATAAAGGAAGAAGTAGAATCCGAAAAAACCGAAGAACCCGGGGAAACCGGGGAAACCGGCAATGCCAATACCCGAACCAACAAATATGACGGATATTTCCTGTACGGCTCGAACATGCAGTGGATGAATCAGAACTGGACGGACGAGGATGTTGCGGACATCCTGGTCGGCAGCGAACGCCGCAACTGGGAAGGCGCAGGCGTCACCAGCCTCCGTCCCGCGCTGTATGAGAATTTTGTGGAGACGTACGGTTACGATATCCGTGTAAATACCTTCAAGTACTATGACCGAATCGGCGCGAAAAACAATACGGTCTTTATCGGCGACCGGCCGTCGGATCAGCACCGCGAGCGGAAAGAGTACATTCCCGGCGTAGCGTCCGAATCGTACGAAAACCTGTATGAACCGATTTGGGATCAGGGTGAAAACGACACGCCCGTCAACGACCTGAATTATTATGCCCTGTATGTTTACGAGGTCGTGCGGCGCTACAGGGATTATGTAAAATTCTGGGAAATCAAGAATGAGCCTGATTTTACCTACGCGCCCATGTGCGGCGAGAACGGCCCCGGCGAGGGATGCAACTGGTGGGACGCGGATCCCGATCCGGAAATCCTTGCGAATCTCCATGCCCCGATTCAAAGCTATATCCGGATGCTGCGTGTTTCGTACGAAGTCATCAAATCGCTTGATCCCGATGCTTTCGTCTGTGTAGGCGGCATTGGCTACGCGAGTTTCCTCGACGCCATCCTGCGCAATACCGACAACCCCGACGGCGGAAAGATTACAGACGAATATCCATACACGGGCGGCGCCTGGTTCGACTGCCTGAGCTTCCACATCTATCCCATGTATTACCTGAGAGAATGGAGCGGCTCGAGGTTCCGGCATTTCCGTCACTCGGATGCCGCTGTGGATGTCGTAGTCAGCCGGAACAGTCTGTACCTCGACGTGCTGAAAAAACATGGCTACGATGGGGCGAAATATCCCGCCAAGGAAATCATCATCACCGAAACCAATACCCCCAGCAAGCAGGTGGGCGATTATATCGGTTCGGAGCAGTCGCAGCGGAATTACCTGATCAAGGTAGCCGTGGTTGCCCGGCAGAACGGCATCAGCGCCATCTATCCGTACTGTCCGTGGGATTTTATGGAATGGGAAGAAAACGGACAGGAATACGATTACAAAGGCTTTTACCGTCCGATACCCAATGCTCCCGGAAGCGGCGAACTGCGCATGCACGAATCGGGAACCGGCTGGCGTACCATGAGCCGCATGTTGTACGAACGGAAATACGACGCCGCCGAAACCGCCCGGCTGAACCTCCCGGCAACCGTCAACGGCGGTGCGTTCCACTCGTCCGCAGCCGGGGATTATGTGTATGTCCTCTGGGCCAAAACCGGCAAGGATCGGGATGAAACGGCATCGGCCACGTTTGCGTTCCCGTCGGCCCTGAACGTTACGAAAATGGTATCCGTTTCGTGGAACGAAAAGGAAACAGCCGTCAACGGCAGCGCCATCCGGCTTACGGGCGACCCGGTTTTCGTGAGGCTCAACGCGGATGTTACAGCGAATATCCCGGTGACCGGCGTTACGTTCTATCGTGAATCCGAATCAATGGAGACCGGGAACACGCTCCAGCTCGTTGCCAACGTCGCCCCCCGCAACGCGACGAACCGAAAAACGACATGGACAAGCGCCGACCCTGCCATCGCCAAAGTCGATAACCTTGGCACGGTAACAGCCGTAGCGCCGGGAGAAACCACCATTACCGTAGAAACCGAAGACGGCCATAAAACCGCCGCCTGCCACATTACGGCAGTCGCCAAAATGGTCAATCTGTCGTATATACTGATCAGTTCGTCTTACGCAAACATGAAAGTGGGAGACGTCCTGCAACTGAGCGTCGAATTTTTCCCGCCGAATGCCACCAACCGGCGCATCATCTGGAAAAGCAGCAACGACAGGATCGTGACCGTGGACGAGACCGGCAAAATCAAGGCTGTTGCCGTCGGAAAAGCGAGTATTACGGCAACCCCCGAAGGCGAGGATTCGAAAGCAAAGAGCTGTGCTGTTCAGGTATACTGATCAATCAGATTTTGCCAAAGTAGATTTATAGCGTATCGCTGCCTTGCTTGCCGTTTCCTGTATCATTCACGCAATATATTTGATTCCGAGAGATTTTCATTATCTTTGCCGTAACTTTTTAGCAATATGCATTATGGAATCAAATAACAGGAAACGTTTGCCTTACGGCAACAGCAATTTTGAGTCTGTCCGCACAGAAGGTTACGCTTATGTGGATAAGACGCGCTTTATTGAACTTTTGGAACAGGAAGACAACAGCAAACTCTTCCTGGTACGTCCGCGCAAGTTCGGCAAGTCGCTGTTTTTTTCCATGCTGTCACACTATTATGACGTGTGCGGCGCAGACCGGTTTGAAACCCTGTTCGGCGATCTCTATATCGGAAAGCATCCGACGCCGAAACGTAACGAATTGATGGTGCTTAAATTCAATTTTTCGGGGATTGACACGACAAATCAGGAAGGTTTTACGCTTACATTTACAGCCGGCATACGTGCATCGGTACGCAATTTCATCATAGACCACAGGGACATACTGCCTGATTTTGCGGAATTAAACAACAAACTTGACACGCTAACCGCAATTGCCGACATCAGTGAACTTGCATATTATATAGCCAAACTGAAACGGCGAAAAATTTTTGTTATCATCGATGAATACGACCATTTTGCCAATGACTTCATTGCTCTCGGAACGCCGGAAGGGATTGAATTTTACAAACAGAACATACGTGCAAACAGCATCGTCCGGGATTTTTACGAAACCCTGAAAGAAGGCTCGGAAACGGTCATCGACCGCATCATGCTGACGGGCATCACGCCGATTATGCTGGACGACCTGACAAGCGGTTTCAATGTGGCTACGAACTTGTCGCTTGATCCCCGCTACAATGAAATACTTGGATTTACACAGCCGGAAGTCGAATGGCTGATGAATGAAACCGGCGTTGACCCGGCGCTGATTCCGGTGGATATGAAGCACCTGTATGACGGATACAGATTTAATTTTTCCGGTAAACACAGTGTCTATAACCCCTCAATGATGCTCTTTTTCTTTTCCCAGCTACTCCGAACGGACTACCGACCCGAATACCTCATCGACGATAACCTGAAAATGGACTACGGCCGCCTGCGGTTGCTGCTTTCGACGGAACAGAACCGGGAACAGCTGTCGGAAATCGCTTTGAACGGCGTTATTTCCGCAGATGTAATCCCCAGGTTTTCGCTGGATGAATTGCATAATAACCGGAATTTTGTATCGCTGCTGTTTTATTTCGGATTACTGACGGCAGATGATTCGATGCTGTCCTGTCTGAAGATTCCGAACCTGTCCATCCGTTCGGTTTACTGGGAATACTTCGAACGGATGACCACCGAAAGGGATCACATCACGCTCAGCAATACGAAACAGGCGGCAGCCATGCTGGAACTCGCCTACAAATCGGATCCGAAACCGTTTCTGGATTACATGACGGAACATTTAATCAGCAAGATCTCCAACCGTGATTTGCAGCATTTTGACGAGAAATACATCAAAGTCATGCTGATAAGCCGTTTGATGCAAAGTTCGCTGTACAACGTCATCAGTGAGCCGGAGTTTTCCACGGGATATGCCGATATATGGCTGGAACGTTCGGCAAAGGGACGTGATATAATCCCCTGCGAATGGATATGGGAACTTAAATACACAAAAACGGGCGACAGCGAACAGATTATCACCGGCAAGTTTGCCGAAGCATTCGTGCAGCTGGAAAAATACCGTTCGTCGCACCGGCTGTCGGGACGCAGGGATGTACGTTACCTGGCGATTGTTTTCATCGGTAAGGACAGGTATGAGATGAAAGAATATGTTTGATTCTTTAAAAAAACAGATTAAGAAAATGATGGAACTGTAATCCTCCGTTTTTTTCGTCTCTGTAGAATTTCTTCCATGCATCACAAAGGTCAGTCAGTACATGACAGCGCCTTCGAAAACTTTCTGCTGTGCAAGAGAGACGGATGGAATCATAAAACAATTGCCGGGAAATTCAATATATCCACCTCGACAGTAAATAACCTTATCATTCAAGCAATTAAAAAAATAAAAGAGGGGTTTAGTTTTATTTAACACAAATGTAATAGTTATTTTGCCCACTCCATTCGACATACCTATAGAAACCCATAAAAACATAAATCGGATGGACGAAGAATTCTTTAATATCCGCGGCTATTCGGGACTGGGAACGACTTATACGCCGCTGGTGATTATCGACGGTGTGCCCGGCAATTTCGACTACATCAATCCGAACGACATTGAAACGCTGACGGTGCTGAAGAAATGTCCTACCGGATATGAGTTTTGTAAGAGTCTGGATACCGATTATGAGCAACAGTTTTATGTGGGTGTCGGCGAAAAAGGCACCCCGGTCTTTCGTTACGCCGAGGCGTTGCTGATTTATGCCGAAGCCAAAGCGGAACTCGGCGAGCTGACACAGAGTGATCTGGACATGAGCATCAACTTATTGCGCGACCGTGTGGGTATGCCGCATCTTTCGCTCGATCCGGGCTATACCGATCCGAAGGGTGAGTTCACGGCGGCGCGTGGCTATGAAGGCGTTCCGGTGTCCGGTATCCTGCAGGAAATCCGTCGCGAGCACCGCGTGGAACTGGCATGTGAAGGTTTTCGCTACAACGACCTGAAACACTGGCGGGCACATCACCTCTGGAATCACGACAAAATTCAGGGTTGCAAAACGGCGCAGTTTGAGGATTTGACCTGGCTGAATGATTTCTTCAAGACTTATCCGGTTCCTCAATCCATCAGCGGAGGATATGACGAATTTATGAATGTGACGGTAGCCCGGTGGATACCCGAATGTGTCGAAGGAAACAACTACTGGACGGACGACGAAGGTTATTTCGCCCCCTATCAGAACTGGATCCCCGACGGGCATTTTAAATTCGACCCGAACAAGGCTTATCTGCTGCCGGTTCCAACTGATCAGTTGACAGTAAACGACAAATTGACGCAGAATCCGGGATGGGAGTAATAAGTAGTTAGTAGTTAGCAGATGATTGCCGTATTTTCATTTTACACAGGAAAATCCCTGCCAACTACTGACTGCTAACTGCTAAAATAATAACAATTTAAACCGTAATACAATGGCTAAAATATTTAAAGTACTCGTAGAACTCTACGAACTTCTGCTTACGGTACGCAAGAACGACCATTCGGGTCGTGTAAAATTTACAGGGTCGCTGAAAGTCGACGACCTGATAGAAATAGCGGTTACGCGGCGTTCGGACATCAACGCCGTTACGATGAAAGTCTCTTACGAAATACTGAAGGAGGTAGCGCTGGAAGAAGTCTGCAATTCGAAGCATGTTGAATTTGGACTGACACACAACAGCCTTGGGGTGAACGGCGTGTTTATCGGCGACCATCCGTCGTGGGACAGCAAGGAAGACAGTCTTTCCCTGGTTTCGGTTGCTACCGTCGAGATACGAGGCTGTCTAAAAAGAGCGACATCTTTTTTTTAATCAGGCTGCGAATTTGAGGGAAAAATTTTCGGTTGATGGAGTTTGAGAAATGAAAAAGCGACAAATCACAAAAATTTTCGGATT
>JAISCL010000123.1 GCA_031265585.1 Tannerella sp.
TTCGTGATTTTGCTGCCGCAATAAATGCAGATTTTTTATTCATACTGCTTTTTGCTCGCAAAATTATGTAAATTAGATAGTTATAACTACTTTCAGCAACACTTTTGTCTATTATCCCACATTATAGATTAGCGGCTTGCCTTCACCGTCAAACCCGGCGGATTTCCACAGGAAGAATTTCCCGATTTCCTGCCCCCCGAAAATCCGCACGGCGGCGCCCGGAGACCCCGGATGAGGCAATGTGTGAAAATCCAGGCGAGTATCCGTACTCATATCCTCCAGCTTGGATTTACTTGTAAACGTTGCGACCAGGTTCGTTTATGAATAATTGATTTTAATAATGGGTAATACATTGGTAATGTCCGGTTTTTCATTTTCGGTTATTTCTTCACAGGCGTTGTTCTTTTATGGGTTAATATGAATATATATATTTTTATCGTCACGTTCATATCTTGTGCCGGAAAGCGTTCTAAAACGCCATGCAAATAAACAAATTATTGACGAGATAAAAAAATGCACGCTCAGGAATCCCGGTTTGAAACAGCAATTATAAAAATGCTTGCCGGTTATTGAAATTTAAGGAAATGTTTTTTAATTTTCACTGTAACATTATTACTTTTGCTGCGTCATATAAAAAAACAGGCGCAGTTTATTTGTAGCGTAAAAGTTGTATCACTAAATTATATACGATGAATATTATTTTTAAGAATTTTTTCAATGTACTCAAACGTTTCAAGATGGCAATGACCCTGAACATACTGGGTCTTTCCATTGCTTTTGCCGCTTTTACGGTCATCATGATCCAGCTGGATTATGATCGCAATTTTGACAGGTTCCACAAAGACAGCGACAGGATCTTCCGCCTGGAGTTTGTGAAGGAAAACGCAACCCAGGCGATTATCAACCGTCCCTTTTCCGAACTCTTTTTCGACTCGTCCCCGCATATCCTCGCCGGGGCGCTGACCAGCTCGTGGAACCAGAAAACCTTCTTCAGCGTCGAAGAGGAGGGCGTCCGTCACTTTTACGAGGAAAGCTCGATCACCGTGACGCCCGCCTATCCGGACGTTTTTACGTTTGACGTCGTCGAAGGCGCAACGGATGCACTGAAAACGCCCGGCCATCTTATGATCCCCCTGAGCCTTTCGCGCAAGCTGTTCGGCAACCGGTCCGCCGTCGGGAAACAGATTCTGAGCGGATGGGGGAGCAATTATGAGGTCGGCGCTGTTTACCGTGACTTCCCGTCCAATTCCATCGTGAACAATTACATCTACTTCCCGATGTCGGAACATGAAAATAAACAGAACTGGGATAACTGGAACTATTGTGTCTATATCCGTGTAGACGATCCGTCCTGTGTGCCCCTGCTATTCGAGAACTTCAAGCGGCATTTTGATCCGTCCGCCCACTGGGGCGCTGATTTCAGCTGGGAAAAATCCGGCTATAACATCCGCCTTACCCCCCTGCCGGATATACATTACGTAACCGGTGTGCTCTACGACAAAACCCCGAAAGCCAGCCGGCAAACGCTGCTGATCCTGTTTGCCATCGCCATCGTGACCGTCGTCATTGCCGGCATTAACTTCACGAACTTCAGCACGGCGCTTACCCCGATGCGCATCAAAAGCATCAACACGCAAAAAGTGCTGGGAGGCGATGAACGGACGATCCGTCTGTCCATCGTCTTTGAGGCCGTATTCATCAGCCTCCTGTCCTGCCTGATCGCCGTCGGGCTGGTCGTCGCCTTTAGCCTGTCCCCCCTGGCCGGACTGGTAGATGCGGACCTGTCGGTGACGGCACATCCGCTCATTGTTTCCGCAACGGCGCTGATCGCGCTGGCGGCCGGTTTCCTGGCCGGCCTGTATCCGGCGTTTTACATGACCTCCTTTTCTCCCGCGCTGGTGCTGAAAGGAAGTTTCGGCCTGTCCCCCAGGGGAAAGAAATTGCGGAACGCACTGATCAGTATCCAGTTCGTAGCCTCTTTTGCGCTGATTACAGGCGCCCTGTTCATGTTTTTGCAGAACTATTACATGCAGCATACGCCGCTGGGCTACGAGAAAGATGAAATAATTATCACCAATATAAACCGGAACGTGAACGCAAGCCGGAATGTTTTCACGAATCAGTTGAAGTCCTTTTCCGGCATTGAAGACGTGACCTATGCGGAACCGTTGCTGTCCAGCGCCGACCAGTACATGGGCTGGGGCAGGGAGTACAGGGGAGAAGAGATCGAGTATCAGTGCCTTCCCGTCGATCAGTCTTTCCTCCGCGTGATGGGAGTCGCCATCACCGAAGGACGTGATTTCAGGGAGGAAGATGCCAATACAGCGAATGGCGTCTACGTGTTTAACGAAGCGGCGCGCAAGAAATACAACCTGGAACTGGGGACGGCGATCGAGGGCGGTGTGATTGTCGGTTTCATGCCCGACGTCAAGTTTGCCTCCTTCCGTACCGAAGTCGTGCCCATGGCCTTCTACCTGTGGGGCACCGAGAACTGGGGAAGTCAGCCGGGCTATGCATACATCAGGGTAAAAGCCGGTTCGGACATGCGCCAGGCCCTGTCGCACGTCCGCACCACCTTAGCCGGACTGGATGCGGACTATGCCTTTAACGTCCGCTTTTTCGACCGTGTCATGCAGCAGTTATACGAAAAGGAAAACGCCCTGAGCGCCCTGATCACCCTGTTCAGCCTCGTCGCCATTTTCATATCGATGGTTGGCGTGTTCGGCCTGGTCGTCTTCGACAGTGAATGCCGGAGGAAAGAGGTCGGGATCCGGAAAGTGCTCGGCTCGTCGACCGCGGAGATCCTCGTCATGTTCAACAGGACCTATTTCCGGATCCTGGTCATCTGCTTTGTCGTGGCCGCCCCGCTGGCCTGGTACGCCGTTCATTCGTGGCTGCAGAATTTCGCCTACAGGACGCCCATGTACTGGTGGGTTTATGCGGTCGCGTTCGTTGTGATAGGAATCATCACGGTCTGTACGGTCACATTCCAGAACTGGCGCGTTGCGAATGACAATCCGGTGAACAGTATCAAAACCGAGTAGAATGTCAAAAAATTGGACACGAGTGTCAAAAAATTGGACACACCGTTTTTTTCGTGCCGCCTTACAGGGTTGATTATTAAATTTTTATTTTTTTGGCACGGAGATTGAATGAAAACAGGAAATAATAATAATAAAATAAATATTGCTATGATTAAAATTGAAAGTCTAAGTAAGTTTTTCCAGACAGAGGAAGTGCAGACAATCGCACTGGATAAAATTTCAATGGAAGTACAGGATGGCGAGTTTGTAGCCATCATGGGGCCGTCCGGATGCGGCAAGTCAACGTTACTGAATCTCCTCGGCCTGCTGGATAACCCCAGCGAGGGAGATTATTACCTGGCCGAAACGGAAGTCGGCCATTTGAAAGAGCGGGATCGCACGCGGGTCCGGAAAGGAAATATCGGTTTTGTCTTCCAGAGCTTTAACCTGATAGATGAACTGAATGTGTACGAAAATGTCGAGCTGCCGCTGACCTACCTGAATATTAAATCTTCCGAACGTAAAGAAAAGGTAAACGCCATCCTTAAACGGATGAGTATCGGTCACCGTTCCAAGCATTTCCCGCAGCAGCTCTCCGGGGGACAGCAGCAGCGCGTAGCCATAGCCCGCGCCGTGATCTCCACCCCGAAACTGATCCTGGCCGATGAGCCGACCGGAAACCTGGACAGCAAGAACGGCTTTGAAGTAATACAGCTCCTCAAGGAACTGAACCGGGAAGGAACAACGATCGTCATGGTAACCCACTCCCAGCACGACGCAGGATTTGCCGACCGGATCGTAAACCTCTTCGACGGTCACATCGTCGATTCCGTAAGCGGGAAAATCTGACAGCCATCCGGCTGTCACGGTCTCACAATATGCCAGTCTGCGACGCGTGTCGCAAAACCTGCGACGCGTGTCGCAAAATCTGCGAGTTATATAATAAAAGATAGATACAGCATGAAAAAGAGCGTTTTTTTATTTTTAGTTGCCGCCTTTTTGTCACCGGGTGATATGACGGCGCAGGATATACCGAATGCAAGGCATCCTGATGACCCGGCGCGTAATCCTGTCCCGGAGGAGCGGAAGGGTGAAGTGATAACCTGTGAATTTGTTTCGACCGTATTTTATCCCGGAACAAAGCGCACTTACCGGGTATATATTCCCAAGTCTTACAAATCCGGGCAGCCGGCCTGCCTGTATGTCGGGATGGACGGCATTTCGTTTGATGCGCCCACGGTTTTTGACAATCTGATCGCTACCGGGGAAATGCCCGTCACGATCGGCGTTTTTGTCTCTCCGGGCACGGTTTATGACCGGGACGGCGAGCCGGTACGCTTTAACCGGAGTAACGAATTTGACCGGACGGATGATACCTTTGTCCGCTTCCTGGCGGAAGAGCTGCTCCCCGACGCGGAAACCCGGCAAACATCCGACGGACGGACGATCCGCCTCTCCACAAACCCGGCGGACAGGGCGATCGCGGGAAACAGCAGCGGCGCCATCTGCGCCTTCACCGCAGCCTGGAACCGGCCCGACCTTTTCAGCCGCGTATTCAGTGCCATCGGCACCTACGTACCCATGCGCGGAGGAAATGAATACCCCGCCCTGATCCGGAAAACAGAACCGAAACCGATCCGCATATTCCTCCAGGACGGCGCGCGGGATACCTGGAACCCCCTGTTCGGAAGCTGGTTTGATGCGAACCTGAACATGCAGTCGGCCCTGAGCTTTGCCGGCTATGAAGTCGCCCATGCATGGGGCGCGGGCGGCCATGACGGGGAACATGCACATGCCATTTTCCCCGACGTGCTGCGCTGGCTGTGGAAAGGCTGGCCGAACAGCGTAGCGTGCAGCACATCGAAAAACAATATGCTGGAACAGATTCTTGACCCGGATTCGAAATGGGAACTCCTGGAAACGCCGTTTACACCGTACGGACGGATCTGTTCGAATAAAAACGGCGAAGCGCTGATTACCGGCGACGACCGGCGAACCGTCTACTGCACAGGAACAGACCTCAAGACGGAAAAGCGGACCGTATTACCCGCCGGGGAAAAACTGTCGGGCTGTAACGGGGACACCTTCTACACAACAGACGGCAGAAGCATCATCGCTTATGAAAAAAATAAAGGCGGAAAGACCCTCCTGAAAGGTCGCAGCGGGATAAAGTCCCTCCTGGCCGTAAACGAAGACTGCATCTACGTAACCCGGCAGGATTCGAAAGACGGGAACCGGAACATCTGGCTTATACGCAGAAACGGAACGGAAAAGCTGATCGACTCGAGGCCGGACGGAGGCGCCGAACTGGCCATCTCTCCCGGCCATACGATGATGATCTGCAGTGAAGAATCATCCGGCTGGCTGCTGAACTATGTGATGAACGGCGACGGATCGCTTTCGTCGGGGCAGCAATGGTACTGGCTTCACAATCCGGATCATGTTGACCGGCGGGAGAAGGGCAGCATGGCTTTCGACACGGATGGAAACCTCTATGTGGCCACTCCGGCGGGAGTGCAGGTCTGTGACCATAACGGCCGTGTACGCGCCATCCTCAGCCTGCCTTCGGGAAACGTATCCTCCCTCTGTTTTGCCGGCGAAAAAAAGAATCTGCTTTTTATCGTATCGGGAGGCCGGATCTATTATCGCAGATTAAAGATTCAGGGCGCAACGTTTGATATGCCGCCTGTCCGGGTGCAGTCCCAGGGCGCCGGTTAATTTCAACTGTTAAAGCAGAAATACAGTCCGGGATTTTTATTTCATCACATATTATTCTTAAATTTGGGGCTTTAAATTTCACTAACAATTATTATCATGAAACAAATTTTCCCGTTATCCGCTTTTTTAATTTGCACCCTGTGGCTTGTTAGCTGCACCGGGAAGCATCCTGCCATCTCCTGCTACGACCTGCGCTGTGAAAACCTGACCGACCCCCTGGCGATCGATAATACCCGGCCGCACCTGAGCTGGAAAATCACCCTCCCCGGCGGCGGCCGGCAACACGCCTGCCGGATTATCGTATCTTCCGACAGCGCCGCCCTGAGCCGCGATTCGGGCGATTTATGGGACAGCGGCATCATTGAAAGCCCCCTCTCGGTCATGATCCCTTACGGGGGCGCCGCCTTACGGTCGCCTTCCCTGGCGTACTGGAAAGTAAAGGTCTGGGATAACCGCGGCAATGCCTCCCCCTGGAGCCGGATCGGACGCTTTGGCGTGGGCATACTGGACGAAAGCGACTGGAACGCCGCCTGCATCGGGCTTCTCACGGACGATTCCACCATGATACACAGCCCCCTGCTGAGGAAATCGTTTGACATAGCGGAGGACGCCGGAGGGCCGTACCTGCTCCACGTCAATTCACTGGGCTATCATGAAGTCTATCTCAACGGCGCAAAAGTAGGCGAAGACGTCCTCTCGCCCGCTGTTTCGCAGATGGACAAACGCTCCCTCTCCGTCACCTACGATGTGACCCCGTATTTAACCGGCGGGAAGAACGAACTCGTCCTCTGGCTCGGTCAGGGCTGGTACCGCAAAGGCCTGTTCTGGGGACATATCGGCGACGGTCCTTTTGTGAAGGCGCGCCTCGACAGGGCCGGTAAGGACGGCTGCCGGACCATCCTCGCAACCGATGCAACCTGGCTTGGCAGCGAGAGCGAATATTCCGGCATCGGAACCTGGTTCCCCCACCGCTTCGGAGGCGAACGGGTGGATGCGCGCAAGGCCCTGCCGTCGATGGAAAGTGAAGCGCTCGACCGCAAGGAATGGCGGCGCGTCACGCAGGCCACCGTAAAGGACGACCTCCGCATCACCCCCCAGATGTGCGAGCCTAACCGCATCCGGCAGGAGATCGCGCCCGCAGGAATCACACCCCTGAACGGCGGCGATGCCTGGCTCGTCGACATGGGTACAACCCTGAACGGATGGCTGGAATTTAAACTGCCGCCAATGGACGCCGGGCGCGAGGTCACGCTCGAATACAGCGACCACCTCAACGACCGGGGCGAGATAGCCAACAGAGAGCAGCAGGATATTTATATTGCATCCGGCCAGCCCGGCGAAACGTTCCGCAACAAATTCAACTACCACTCCTTCCGCTACGTCCGCATCAGTAACCTGCCGCAGCGGCCCGATCCCGGGAACCTGCGCGCTTACCTGATCTATCCCGCTTTCAGTACGGCCTCCTCCTTCGAATCCTCCGATCCCGACCTGAACGCCGTCCACGACCTGATCCGCTATACCTTCCAGTGCCTTACCCTGGGCGGATATATGGTAGACTGCCCGCATCTGGAGCGCATGGGATACGGCGGCGACGGCCATGCCTCCACGCAGGCGATCCAGACGATGTACGGCGTCTCCCCCATGTACTACAACTGGATGCAGGCCTGGGACGACTGCATCCTCCCGAACGGAAGCCTGCCGCACACCGCACCCGCACCCTTTGCCAGCGGCGGAGGCCCTTACTGGTGCGCCTTCGTAATTGTAGCCTCGTGGCGCACGTATGTCAATTACGCCGACGACCGCCTGATCCGCAACTATTATCCCATGTTCCGTCGCTGGCTCGAATATGTTGAGCGCCATAAAGTGGACGGACTGCTGAAGAAGTGGCCCAACGAAGAACACCGTAACTGGTACCTGGGCGACTGGGCGACGCCTGCCGGCATAGACCAGACCGACGAACGCTCAATTGACCTGGTCAATAACTGCAGCATCAGCGAATGCTATGACTGTATGTCAAAAATAGCCGCGATACTCGGCCGCACGGAGGATCAGCAGGCATATAAAAATGAAAGGGACCGGCTCAACGCTTTGATCCACCACACCTTTTACAATGAAAATAATCATACCTACGGAACCGGTACGCAAATTGACCTTGCCTACCCGATGCTGGCCGGAGTAACGCCCGAATCGCTGACAGGCCCGGTTGAAAAGCAGTTTGACGAAGAAACCGCTAACAGGAACGGACACCTCAGCACCGGCCTGGTCGGCGTGCCCGTCGTCACGGAATGGGCGGTTAAAAACAAAAAAGCCCCGCTCCTCTATTCCATGCTCAAAAAGCGCGATTATCCCGGCTACCTCTACATGATAGACAACGGCGCGACAACCACCTGGGAACACTGGAACGGTGACCGCAGCCGCATACATAACTGCTACAACGGCATCGGCAGCTGGTTTTACGAAGCCATCGGAGGCATTTATCCCGACGAAAACAGCCCCGGCTACCGGCATTTTTATATTTCCCCGCAAATACCCGGCGGCTTGACCTGGGCGAATACCTCCAGGGAAACACCCTACGGAACCGTCCGGGTGAACTGGAAAGTGGAGGGCGCAACCGCATTTTTCGACATCACCATCCCCCCCGGCAGCGAAGCCACCGTGATCCTGCCCGGAAACACCTCCGAATATACCCTGAACGGCAAGGCCCTGAACGGTCATGAATTTCGTCTTTCTTCCGGAACCTGTTCGGTCTCTATAGCTATGTAATACTTTAATGGATGTGTACCCTGTAGAGACGCGATGCATCGCGTCTCTACCTGAAAGGCAGGACTGTTATCCGCACCCGACGTCCTGCCTTTCAGGCAGCATCGCCGGGTCGACGGCTGATCCGCAGTTATGAAAGTCCTTCGGGCCACTTTCCCCGGTGGGGACAGGATAGTCCGGAACGGGTAAATTTATCGTTTACAAAAAAAATCCTTTGAAAGGAGTGACTGTTTTATGTTTTTGTTATACCTTTGCACCCGTGTGTAAGTCCTTTTGTTTTTTGCTATCGTAAAAACAGGTGAAATTTTGCACACGAAGCGTTTGGTCATTTGTTTTATCTCAGCGCTTTATTTTTTATGGATAACTATAAGTTGCGGATTTAAGCTATATTATGAAAAACAGCGATTCACTGACAGAAAACCGGTTCAAGGCAGGCGATACGGCGGCTATCGGACATTTGTATGAAGCCACCTCCGACCGCCTCTTTCGCTACGGAATGAAGTTACTCGACAACGAAGACCTCGTCAAGGACTGTATCCATGATACCTTTCTCAAATTCCTCGAAAACAGGGTGGAGATACCCGAAGACAAAAGCGTCCTTTTCTACCTTTTTACTATCCTGAGAAACCTGATTATTGATACGATCCGCCGCAACGAAAAAGTTGTCCATGTAGTTCCGCTCGAACTGCCTTTCCACGTTGAATTTGAGTGGAACCGCGACGAAGACCCGTCGGAAGAAGATATGCGCGAGCGCTTTGAGGAACTTGTCGCCGTCCTGTCCGACCGCCAGAAAGAAGCCATCTATCTGCGTTTCTACCACGACATGTCTATCGACGAGATCTCGGCGATCCTGGGCATAACTCATCAGTCGGTAAGCAATCTGATGCATCGCGCCCTCGAAAAAATACGCGCCGGCATGGATGTACACACCTTCCTTATCCTGTTTCTGAGCTGCTGCTGAACTTTTATACGGCAAATGCAGGGGCGTCCCTGTCTTTCCGCTGACCGCTGACCGGAAAATTTTTTTTCACCCGATGAGTATGAGAGGCCATGCTCATTCGTTTTCTTTACAGTAACATCTAAAATAAATAACTGTAACTGATTCCAAAATGAAAGACTCTCAACGGCAACAAACATACAAAATCCTGCTGGAAGACGACACGTTCTTCCGCTGGCTATTGTGTCCCGACCGGGAGATTGATTCATACTGGCAACAAATTATGCAAGACAATCCCGAAACAAAGCAGGCAGCAGATGAACTGCGACAGATCATACAACATCTGGGCGTCCGTGAAACGCATCTGTCGGAAGACGACAAACGTGAGTTGTGGACAAGAATAGAGACAGACTATCGCCGGAAACGCAGCCGGAAACGCCGACATACCTTCCTGCGCTATGCCGCTGCCTTTGGCCTGCTCATTGCCGCCGGCATTACCGTATGGTACTATTCGTCCGGTTCTTCCACCGACTACCGGAGCATAGCCTCCGACATAAACCTGCCCGGCGACAGACAGGCCCATGTAACCGTTATCCGCCCCAACGCCGAAAAGATAGAAATAGAGGCATCCGGTGCAGAGTTGAGATACGACGCCGAAGGACGGCTAAGCGCCGGCCCGAAAACAGTAGAAACAGCCGCGTCTGCCGATACCGCTTCCCTCCTGTCTGCCGTCGCTCCCGAAGACGGCCCGGACTGCCTCATCGTCCCTTACGGCAAGACGACCCGTTTAGTCCTGAGCGACGGCACGCTGATCTGGGTCAATTCGGGCAGCAAACTCATCTATTCATCCGTCTTTTCCGGGAACAAACGCGAGATATACGTTGAGGGCGAAGTCTATCTGGAAGTGATGCCCGGCAAGGCGCCTTTCATCGTCAAAACCGACAAACTGGACATTCTCGTACATGGAACGTCCTTTAACGTATCGGCCTACAAAGACGATGAAACGCAGTCGGTAGCGCTTGCTACAGGCTCTGTAACCGTCGCCACCGGTCGCGGCAAAAAGCTCGAAACCCTCCGGAAGAACCAGCTTTTTTCTTTCGCCGGGAAGACCGGAGTTTTTGAAGTCTCGGAGGTGGACGTGCTCGACCATATAAGCTGGAAATACGGTTTCATCTCGTATAAGAACGAAAGACTTGGCGAGGTGATCAAAAAACTCGAACGTTATTATAATGTCCGGATCCTCTTCGAAAAGGAAGCCGTTGACGAGACCACCGTCAGCGGCAAGCTTGACCTGAAAGAGAACATCAGCGAGACGTTCCGCAGCATCTCCCGCACGGCGCCGGTAGTGTTTGAGGCAAAGGACGAAAGGACGTATGAAATAAAGATAAACCCATAATAATTTACTAATAAATAATGTATTAAAACCATGAACAGATTGAAACAGATGAGCAGCGCCATAGCAGGGCTGCTGAAAATCAAAAGAAAGATGAAATGGACCGTGCTAATGCTGATGTCCGTGATGTTTTGCCGGGCGGCAGGCGATTTATTGTACTCTCAGCAAACGGAAATCCGGTTGGAAAAGGGAGTAAGAATGCTCGGAGATATTTTCGCGGAAGTGGAAAAAGCGAGCGAGTTCATTTTCTTCTACAACGACAATGCCGTTGACCTCACCAGAGAGGTCAAGGTAGACGGACACAAATATAAAATAAACGACCTGCTCGACATACTGCTTGCAGGCATGGACGTCCGTTATGAAATCTATGACCGCCAGATTATTTTCTACCGGTCACCGCGTCCGGTTGCAGGCGAGGACGCCACTCCGGGTGAAACCCTCACAAACCTGCAGCAGCAGGGCCGGCGCATCACCGGAACGGTCAAAGACGCCACAGGCGAGCCGGTCAGCGGCGCATCGGTCATCGAGAAAGGCACCACCAACGGCACCGCCACCGACGCCGACGGCAATTTCACCCTCACAATAGCCGAAAACGCTACCCTGACAGTTAATTATATTGGATTTAAGCCACTGGATGTTAGCGTGCCGGGTAGGGGTGAACCCCTGTCAATTACCCTTCTGGAAGACACGCAGGCGCTGGAAGAAATAGTAGTAGTCGGTTACGGCAGAGCATTGAAATCGACATTGACTGCTGCGGTCAGTACGGTAAAGCCGGAGAAACTGGTTCAGGCTCCCGTCAGTAATCTGTCCCAGAATCTGTCGGGTCGACTGACCGGCCTTCTGACGTTACAGCAGAATGGGGAACCGGGCAAAGACGGTACAAGCATTCGCATTCGCGGCCTCAACACTACAGGTAATGCATCGCCGCTTATTATTATTGACGGCATTCCCGGCGACATGAACCGTCTCAATCCCGAAGATATTGAAAACATTTCTGTTCTAAAAGACGCAGCTGCGGTGGCGCCTTACGGACTTTCAGCTGCTAACGGCGTTATAGCAATAACTACCAAAAGAGGGTTGAAAGATGCTGCGAAATTCTCCTATACAGGAAGTTATGGTTTTGTTAATCCTGTCCGGATACCCAAAACGATCAATGCATATCAGCATGTACTTATGCGCAATGAAGTTTACAGGAACGACAATCCTGCCGGAACGAATATCCCGTATCCGGATAATATTGTTGAAGAGTACAGGAAAGTCTCGACAGGCGACCCGGCCGGGAATTACGACAACTATTTCAACAGCCGTAACATCAGAGATATTATACAGTATGATGCGCCGATCACCAATCACAGTCTGTCGGTGAGAGGCGGTTCGGGAAAGGTTACATATTATGCGTCTTTAGGATATGTAGGTCAGGAATCGATGATACCCACGGAGAAATATGAACGATTGGACGGGACGCTCAACCTGGACGCTCAACTGACAGCGACCCTGAAAATTATGCTCTCGGCGCGATTGGACCGTTCTTATCTGAAGTTTCCTTCTTTTATGGGAGGTATTACGAACGGTTTCGGTATCTATCAGCGCACGTATGAAACAACGCCAATAGAAGCTATCTGGTATCCCAATACTCCGGGATATTGGGCAAACGGCAATTTCGGATTCAATCCGATAGGTCGAATACATACTTCGGGGCAGAGAGATACCCAGTATTTTATAAATTACTATAGTGCAGGTTTTGAAAAACAGTTACCCGTCAAAGGATTAAGTATTAAAGGTATGTTTTATTACACTCACAGCCTTGAACACGGTACGGACTGGAATACGGAACCTGTGTACTGGACTGTAGACAATACTGTTTCGCCGGCTGTTTATACCCGGTTTGAGCCTGATGCAAAGCCTTCCTATTCGGAAGGCATGACTGAAAGCACAACGATGGTCGGTCAGGGATACGTCAATTACGATAACACCTTCGGCAAGCATGGCATTTCCGGTTTGCTGGTTTATGAAGTAATGGATTCACACAACGGAAATTTCAATGCCGGCCGCAAAAATTATTCTATTCCCATACACACGCTCGATATGGGAAGTTCGGATCAGGCAGATCTCAGTAATGGCGGAAGCAAGTCGCAATCCCGGCAGGCAGGTCTGGTTGTCAAATTAGGTTATAACTTTGATAATAAATATCTGGCTGAATTTTCGGGACGCATGGATCAGCATTATTATTTCGCGCCCGGACACCGGAAAGGGTATTTTCCGGCAGTATCGGTTGCCTGGCGAACAGGTCAGGAAGATTTTATTCGCAGTAACTATCCTGTAATAGACGAGTTGAAACTGCGTGCCACATGGGGTCAGTCGGGCAATCTTGCCGGCTCCGCTTTTCAATATATGAGTTCGTACGGTTCAAGCAGTGAGGTCTACAGACTGGGCGGTGCGCTTGTTCAGGGATTATATGAACTTTCGCCCGCTAATCCGCTAATTACATGGGAAAAGCAAACGCAAACAGATCTTGGGATTGATCTGGGCTTGTGGGGAGGTCGTTTTACTGCAACAGCCGATTATTTTTATCAGGCCAGAAATGGCATGTTGCTTTCTCCCAATGTAATTCTTCCTGCAGAATACGGAATCGGTTTACCCCAGGAAAATGCGGGCAGGATGCAAAATCAGGGCTTTGAACTCAGTCTCGGGACACGCCACTCATTAAGTAACGGGTTGGCATTGGAAGCGGCTCTTAACTATACGTATGCAAGGAATAAACTGGTAGAAACGTTTGAAAGCCCAACTACATACGACGATCCTAACCGCAGACGCACCGGGCGTCCGAGCGGAGCGCAGTTCGGTCTGGTGGCGCTTGGTCTGTTCCAGAGCGAAGAGGAAGTAGCAAATTCGCCGGTACAGCAGTTTGGTCGCTACACTGTCGGAGACGTCAAATATGAAGACGTCAATGGCGACGGCACAGTCAACGCCAATGACGAGAAATACATCGGACATCCCAAATTCCCGGAGAGCATTATAGGCTTAAACCTCGCCGCCCAATGGAAGGGCTTTGATGCGGGCATACTGATACAGGGCGCTACATCCGTCAGCATTATGAAGCCAAATCCCGCAACAGGAGTGGCCGGACTGTCCAACGGTAATACTCCGCTTGAGATGTGGGAAGACCATTGGACTCCGGATAATCCGGACGCCCGTTACGGACGGTTTTCCGACCTGAGTAAAACTAACAATATGCAAAACTCAACCTTATGGTTGCGCGACGGCACCTATTTTCGTTTGAAGAATTTCAATGCAGGATATTCGCTTCCTTCCAAAATAGTGAATTTGGCAAAACTCAGTTCGGTCAGGATATTCCTGTCGGGGCAGAACTTACTCACATGGACTGCCGAATACCTTAATTCCGATCCGGAAAATGCCGGGCTTGGATATAATAATTTTGCAAACCAGAAATCATGGGCTTTCGGACTGAACATTCAATTTTAACTCTTTAATTTTACAGATATGGGAAATATTAGAATAGTAAGAAATTATATGTTGGCGGCTTCATTGTCGCTGTTTATGGTTGCCTGCAGTGACAGTTTCTTTGAACTGTCGCCCCGGGACAGAATTTCAGATGCGACGGTCTGGACCGACCCCTCGGTTGCAGACCTGGTTCTGAACGAAATATACGGATATCTGCCGCCATATCGCTCAGCCGGATGGTGGAGCGAATCGTGGACAGATAACTGCATCAATGTTCAGACATGGCAGGGGCAGGCGGAAGTTGTACGCAGCGGAGCAATGTCCCCGAGTAATTCTTTAGGCACTGCGAAGAGATATGACGGAGTAAACGACTGGTCATGGGACAGTAATTTCTCTATTATCCGAAAATGCAACGTGTTTATTAAAAACGTAAGCGAA
This sequence comes from Tannerella sp., assembly GCA_031265585.1. Taxonomy (GTDB): domain Bacteria; phylum Bacteroidota; class Bacteroidia; order Bacteroidales; family Tannerellaceae; genus Tannerella. The sequence goes on from JAISCL010000123.1 coordinate 14,732, forward strand.
TCCACAGCTTTGACGGATGACTACAAGAAAAATCGCATAGCTGAAGCCAGGTTCCTGAGAGCATGGTATTATACTACTGTGTTCAAATACTTTGGCGCAACGCCGATCATAGAAGAACCTTTGGATATCAATACACAGGGCGATGAAATTTTCAGACCCCGGGCAAGTGCACAGGAAACAGCTGATTTTATTGCCCGTGACTGTCAGGATGCAGCAGATGCATTGCCGTTGACCCCGTCGGAATGGGGCAGACCGGCGAAAGGTGCGGCTTTGGCATTGAAAGGATATATTTTACTGCTTGCAGCAAGACCCCTGAATAATCCGGACAATGACAAAGCGCTGTGGGCTAAGGCTGCGGCGGCATACAAACAGGTTATCGACCTTGGAGTATATCAACTGACGGATTATTACCACGGGCTTTTTCTCGAAGAAAACGAATTAAATTCGGAAGTGATTTTCCCTTATCCTATTCGTTATCCCCTTGCTTATGAAGACCCTGACATTCGTTTTCTGGAAGATCTCTTCGGGCCGGCTTATGCTTTATGTGAGCCTTTAGGATGGATTAATTATTCCATCGTTGAATCATCCGTCACACAGGATTTAATTGATGCATACAGGATGAAGGACGGAAAAACAATCGCCGAGTCTCCTCTTTACGATCCGGAACATCCGTACGAAAACCGTGAACCGAGATTTTATGAATCCGTTATTTATGATGGCGCTCCGTTTCGGGACGGCTATATCTATACGAGAAAAGGCGATCCCCACAACGCCGTTGACGGCTCACGCTCTACCTGGGTAACCTGTACAGGGTATTACATCCGTAAAACTTACGACGAAAGAATTAACGGTTTGCTGGAACGTCCCAAAGGTATAAAAAACCTTGCCGACTGGCCACTGATACGTTATGCGGACGTCCTTCTCGGTTATGCCGAGGCGCAAAACGAAGCGGCAGGACCCGATGCATCTGCTCTTGATGCCATAAACAGGATACGGCAACGTAAGGATGTGGCGATCCCGACTGTCCAGGAAGCGTACGGCACGGTTACTCGGGAACAGTTGCATGATATTATCCTCAACGAGCGCAGAATTGAACTCGCATTCGAAGACAAGCGCTATACGGATATAACATCTCTTAAACTCGGTCATAAACTGCAGGGATATGTACGCGGTTGCGAGCCGCAGGAAGACCTCTCAACAGGGAAAATGACATACGGATACTTTAATGTGGTCCCGCAATATTACGATGTTACCAATGATAAGAACTACCGCTTACCGATTCCCCAATGGATAATTGACCGCAATCCCAATTTGCAGCAAAATTCGGGATATACTCAATAATTATTATTAGATTTGCAAAAAAAACAAGATGAAACAATTATTGATTTTAGTTGCCGTACTGTTGGTGGCAGGCTGTTCAAATGAGATTAAAGTCGGTTCGGAAAAATGCCGGATTACACTGAATGCCAAAGGGCAGATTACGGAACTCAAGTGTGCCGGTACAGTTCGCACAGTTAGCAGCGAGGCATTACTTGAAGGCGCTGTGACCGAAGGTGAAGTAACCGTGAAGGAACTGTCCGGCGGCGGCAGAGAGTTCGGTCGCACCGTCAAATCACCGGACGGTCATAAAGCCTCCGTTACCGAGCGTTTTATGATTGCCGGTAACGGCGGGATCAGCTGGACGGTCGAGATTGCAGGCCTTGACGGTGAGGCCTGGTCTGCGCCTGTGTGCAGAACGGTAAAGTATCCTGCAGGGGATGATGTGCAGTGGTGGACAGCGTGGAGCGATCCGCGCTGTCAACATATCAAGGACAAGTCGTGGCACGACCCCCTCGTGCCGCAACCCCTGAAGGATGCGACGCTAAACTACGGTCTAAAGCCTCTGGAAGACGGCAAGCCTTTTGATTTGGCGGACAGTCCTCCTTACTGGAGCGACCTGAGCACACTTCCGATGTTTACATTTCTTGAAAAGAACACGGACTTCGGTCTGACTTTCATACAGTCGCCTGCGGATAATCTTCTTGACGTCCGCATGTCAATAACCAAAGACGGCAAGGCTGTGCTGGAATACCTGCATCACCGTTTCACCGGCAAACCTCTCGTGCTGACGGCTCTGCTGATACCCCACCAGGCAGACTGGCGGGCTGCGCTGAAAGAAGTTGTCGACCTGTATCCCGATTACTTCGAACCGGTTAATCCCAAAGTAAACGGGATCGCCGGCGCGGCTTCGTATTCCAACGCTACGGACGCAATCGTTGCAGATGCCGGGAAATACCGGAAGATGGGATACAGAGTGAACTGGCAGGCAAGCGTTGATTTTCCGTGGTTCGGGATGTTTATTCCTCCGGTTGACGATGAGGTGCACTGGACTACTTTCGGCAATCGTGATTATTGCGTGCCGATGTTTGAAAAAGAGGCTCGGGCAATGAAAGAGGCAGGTTTCTTCACACTTAACTATTTCAACGTAACAGAGGTGGGTACTTACATCAAATACCCCCGGCCTCAAAGCGTCGATGTTTCGGAACAGGATCTGTGGAAAGACGCCAATGCGTATCTTTACAGCAAGTTAGGCGACGCCATACTGATGCTGCCCGATAAGAAAACAGGCAAAATGAAACCGGTATTCTCATGGTGTGGCAGTGTGGTAACGGATCCGGGCGTCGCGTCGTATCATGATTTTCTGCTCGCTCAGTTACAGCGGCATATAGACAAAATTCCATCCTCTTTCGGTATCTGCATTGACCGGATGGACTGGCTTCGTCTTTATAACCCGGCTTTCGACGATGGCGTCAGCTGGTATGAAGGCAAGCCTGCGCAGTCGCTGTTGAGCGGCTGGAGGCG
>JAISCL010000131.1 GCA_031265585.1 Tannerella sp.
TGTTCGAGGTCGCTGATTTTGTTGCCGCTTATTCCGCGATTGTGAAAAGTAAAGCCTGCCTGCGGAAAATCTGCGCCGATACGCGACGCGATTGAATACACGTATCCGTGTCCCAGGAAATGGTTGAGGTCTAAATCCCGTCCCCAGTTACCGTCGGTAATCGAATCGCCCTGAAAAAGAAATACGAGTCCCCTTTCCTTATCCGGAACATTGCCGGCTTTGGCAAACGCCATTTCCGGCATCAATCCGGAACATACTCCTGCGAATCCGGCGACAGTTATAAACCGCCGTCTCGAAATTGTTTTTTTATTCATATAATTCGTCATTATTCATTGTATTTTGATTTATAGAGGATTCATATCTTCCCGTTTCGGACGGGTTTGCATTTACGGCGCTTTTTTCAATCCTTCAAACCGCACAGTCCATGAACCATCCTGCGGGAAGCCGGGGGCATGAACGCCTGCGGGGGCGCCGTCCCAGCCTGCCGCCATCATCGCAACGGCATAAAGCAGTCCGCCGTTGCCGGGGAGATACCATCCGCCGTTTAAGCCGCGTTCGTCATAGCTGTTACGGCCGGAATCGTGCAGCAGCATATCCACTGCGAGATGCGGGTTGTCTGTGCGGGCGGAAGCCATGGCCATCCACGGGAAATCCCAGCCCCAGCAACGGTTCCAGTTCCATTCGCGGGCTATTTTTACGACCGTACGGGCTGCGGTAGCGCTATCTACGCCGTCAAGGGCGGGCAACATGCCCAGGACGCCAACAGGGTCGGGATGTTCCCAGTTGCGGACAGTGTAAGTATCGGCCCATTCGGCTGAATGGACGAAAACGCGCCCGTCTTCCGTATCAATAGCCGGCAGCGGCGCCAGATTGCGTACAATTTCGTCCCACAGCGGGTTGCGCCGGTTACCGAGCCGTTCGCGCCACAGGTTTGCCCTGTCAAGACCGAAACGCCAGTATGCGAGGTCAAAAACGGCGTCTGCGGTGATACCCTGTTCGCTTGGCGGCATCACAGGATTGAGATGATAAACGCCCTGCCCGTCTTTCGCGACATAATCGGCCATATTCTCCGCCGTTCCTTCCAGGATATCAGCCCATTTTTCAAGCGTCGCCCGGGTCGGGCGGTTGCGGTATTCGAGTTCGGCAAAAAACATGGGGTGCGGCTGTTTCCACAGCAACACCTGATTGCCGACCCACGGCGCGGTGCGTCCTTCCCAACCGCAACTCTTTCCCCATTTGTAACCTTTGTAACCGAGTTGAGCGGCCAGTTTTTGTGCAACGGGCTTGTGGTTCCAATAGCATTGAAGGGCGTCATCGGAATATTCGAGCCTGTCCCACAGCGCATAATGCGCCAGGTGCCACCAAAGCATCTCATAATGAAACTGTCCGCGCCATCTGTCGGTCATCATCAGCCCCGATTCGCCCGATGGCAGCGTGCCTGCGGAGTTCACCCTCATCAGATACTGTGACAGCACGATGCGTCTCTCCAGCTCTTTCCATCGCGGATCGGCGCTCTGCGAGAGGTCTATCGCCCCGCCTGTCTTCCAAAATTCGGGGAAAACGGTTTGTCTGTCACTAACGGCTGTTTGTTCAATATTCGCACCTTCGCTGCTGAAAAACAGGGTGATACTGTATTTTCCGTCTTTTTTCAGAAAGTAACGGTGAGGGGTTGACGGGTCTTTCTCGCATTCGGATGTCCCTTCCATGTCAATGACTGCCGTATAATGCATATTATCGGCGCTGTGAGTAATTTTGCGGTAATGTGGAGGTTTGGCGCCTTCCCTGAAAGGTTCCAAATGTGAGGAATGTTTATCCGGGGCGTTGAAATTGCCGTCGCTGTCGCCTTTTGTTTCATCGGGATAGGGGAAATCAAGCGCAATAAGGAGTTTCTGTTCATCAAGAAGCCGGCTTTCGGCCGAGAAATGAATCGCGCCCGAGGCGGCAACATAAGTTTCCGTACTGACTTTTTCGCCGTCGAGTATAAACGCCGAAATATGGACGCCCGTCCACAGATTGAGCGAGCGGTGCAGTCCGGTTATTTCTTCGGGAGTGATTTCCCTGCCGTCGTTTCTGACGAAGCGCAGCCTGCCGAGGTTGGCTATATGTGGATTGTCGTACATCCATTTGCGGAGACTGCCGGCGCCCGCAGGCAAGGCGATATCGCCCGTATGAGGCGTGCAGCGCTCCTGCTGAAAAGTCCCTGTTTCAGGCACGTCGGCTACAGTGAATCCTTCGGGCAGCGGCGATGTGTGCCAGCAGTCGTGCGAGAGGATGTTTCCGCCGAAGTTTTGCAAGCCGACGCCATCCACAGTGAAACAGATATTGCCGTTGCCAAGCGGAATCTGCAGTTTGAGGTCGGCAGTTTCTATATTGTGCCTTTTTACCAGCGCCTCACGGTCGATTTTGCCGTGGCTGCAACCGCCAAACGACAGTATAAGAATGATTGAAAGCAGCAATGAAAGGATCTGTCTGTTCATGTTTTTACGTTGTTTACAACTTGATAATTTGATTCCATTCATAAATTGTTCTTTTATAGTTATTGAGATTGGACGTAACCGGCGTGAAGTTTCACACCGGTTACGTCGCAAAAAGGTATTGTTAAATTGACATAGACTTGATAAAACCATATAACTGAAAAATAACAGTTTAAATTTCAAATTTTGTTCAAGAGCCACATGAATTTAACAATGCCTCATATACATATCATTTTATGGTTCAACATAGTCAATCCATACTTTCATTTCTCCCGCTTCGCGATTATCCCATGCGTAATACGGTAACAGGGTAAACGCCCGGTCGCCGTTTATGGCCGTGACGGTGGTGACGCCGTTGAGCAGCGAAGGCTGGAATGTCACCTGATATTTCGTGTCCGGCAGCAGGGCGATTTGGTCGAAACCGTCTTTATTGTCGGCTTCTTCGATGCAGTACACAAGCGGACCGCGTTGAATGGCGCGTTTGCCGGAATTCTCCTTGACGCGCGGATCGGCGGCAACCACTTCCACCGGCATGTCGAGCGTAAGGACAATCCGGTCGCCGGCTTTCCATTTACGCTTCAGGATGGCATAGCCCTTTTCGGTCGCCGGCGAGGCCAGCGTTTCGCCATTGACGGCAAGAGTGTACGATTTGCACCAGTCGGGAATACGTAGCCGGATGTCTCCGGCAAAAGCGGATTCGAGGGTCAATGCGACGGCGCCGTCCCACGGATAGCCGGTTTCCTGACGCAGTTTGACGGTTTTCTTATCAACCTTAAACTCCGCGGTGTTGCCGATGTAGAGATTTACCCATACGGCATCGGACGAAACGCCGTAGATGTAGTTGCCGATGGAGGGTATGAAACGGGAAATCTGGCTCGGACAGCAAGCCGTTCCATACCAGGTCCGGCGGTGATGGTCGCCTTTCGACGCCAGCGGATTGACGTAGAAAAACAGGTCGCCGGCCAGCGAAATGCCCGCCAGCGCGCCGTTGTACATCGAGCGTTCCAGTACGTCGATATACTTCGCCTCGCCCGTGAGCCGGTTCATGCGCCGGTTCCACAACACCATTCCGACTGAAGCGCAGGTTTCGCAGTAAGCTTCATAATTCGGCAGGTCGTAGTCTTCCGTAAAGCCTTCGTTGCGGTGCGACGAGCCGATACCGCCGGTAATGTACATGTTGCGAAACACCACATCGTCCCAGAGGCGGTGCATGGCATCGACATAGCCGGTGTCGTTTTTCAGTGCGGCGACATCCGCCATTCCGCAGTAAAGATACATCGCGCGGACGGCATGACCGGCAATGTCGCTCATCTCGCGAACGGGCCTGTCATCCTGACAATAAGCCGGATCCCAGTCCTTATGACTTCCTCCGGGATAGTTGCCGCCCTTGCTGCCATATCCGTGTCCGCGCTCCTCAAGCAGCCAGCCGGCAAAGTCGAGGTATTTTTCCTCGCCGGTTGCGCCGTAGAGTTTCACCAGCGCCAGTTCGATTTCTTCATGTCCCGGCACCCAGTGACGCTTGCCGGGGCCAAAGACGGACATGATATGGTCGGCCATTTTGACGGAGACATCGAGCAGTTTGCGTTTGCCGGTAGCCTGATAATAGGCGACGGCGCCCTCGAACATGTGACCGGCGCAATACATTTCGTGCATGCCCATGTTTGTCCAGCGTTTTTCCGGACCGGTCAGCGTGTAGAAAGTGAAAATGTATCCGTCGGGCTGCTGGGCGGCAGCGATTTTGTCAATCCATTCGTCGGCCTTGCGCTCCAGTTCGGGGTCGGGATGGTTGACAAGCGTATATGCAATGCCCTCGAGCGCCTTGTAGACGTCCGAATCGTCGTAGAAGATTCCCGAATGTTCGCCCTCGCCCCTGGCGGCATGCTCAAAATTCCGGATTCGTCCGGTCTGGTTTTCAATCTGGTCGATACAGACAGCCAGCGTGGTGGCGGCATGAATTTGCAGTCGCGGCGCCCAGAAACGGTCGGTAATCTTCACATGCGAAAAATCGACCGGCGTAATCATATTGAAAGGCTGTTCCTTTCCGGTTCTCCCGTAGCCAACTAATGTGGCGCAGAGAAGTGTCAATGTGAAAAATCTTTTCATTTGTCTTTATTTCTAATGTTAAACTGTTTAGTGTTGCACATAGAGTTCGTTATCCGTTTCGTTAAACCGGCTTACATACTTCCGTATATTTTTTCCGTCTGTTTCATCTACCTGATATATAATATATTGCTTTCATAATCATTTAAAATTTTATCTAATCTGCGAATACCGGTCTTCGCCCGCCCCGCCGACATGCCTGTGCGGAGCGGACGAAGATACCGGATGCAAAATTCTTTAGTCGGCGTAAGCGCCCCAGAATTTAAGTTCGGTTATTTGTATCTGAGACTGTTCGCCCCTTATTCCGTATGTGTTTTGTCCCCTGATAACGAACCTTAAATACCTGAATTGTTCACTTGTATGTGCAGGGTCCATATCAAATCCAAATCCACTCTGAATGAACTCCCTGTCTTCCTGCGTAAGCACAGGTGTCATTGTCCACACATTGGCGCCTGAAGGGAACTGCATGACGCAATCTGCCAGCTTTACCCAGTCATTCCTCCATTCGCCCGTACCCCCGACTTCCGGCCATTCCGTCCAGTATTTCAAGTTATCCGTCTGACTTCCGTCGCCAACAGTATTTAATGGTTTAGGCTCATTCGTGCCCCATACTTCGAAACTAACCCATACGGGAGGAGAAAAATAAGGATCCCTTGATCTCATCCAGTATCTCAACCGGCTGTATGAAGCGTTTTTTACCATGTCGATTGTAAAATACATAGGTAGAGCTTCGAAGAGTGGATCGTCAGGCCAGGGAATATAACCGTTTAAAACATTTGCACCAACATGCCACCACGTTGAATTTTGAAAGATTGCCCCGTCGTAAAGTCTCCAAAATTCACGACCGGCGACCTGACTATATACATCTCCTCTGTATAAAACAGTTTTATCGTCGATTCCATACCATTGCCATATATTGGCAGTTGTAACAGGATCACGGCCATAGATTTCTTCCTCGAACAGTGGCGTCAGCACTGTATCTAAAGGCGTGGCGTAATGTTCCCATTTATCGCGTATCTCAATCCGCATATCCTGTGCCAGATGCTTCATGTTCCGGAATGAATATTTACCTTCATTTTCTTTGGTATAGTAAGTATCATGCACAACATAATCGCCTACGGAATCTTTCAGATAGACCGTAATGGCAATATCGTTTCTATATTTATTTTCCCATTCCGAATAAATTCCACCAAATGAAGGATAGATTTTAATGGATTGTCGAAGCAATTCTACCGGAGGCGTCAACGGTTTGACGGTTACCGGAACCGGCCCGGATTCATTCTGACTTTTATCCATCACATACAGCTTGACGGGATGCTCATTTGTATTGGCATATCCTTCCAGCAGAATGGAATCATTGAATGCGGAAGAAAAAATGCTGCGCAGTTCTTCCCCTTCTTCAAAAGCATATTCCGCCCTCACACCCAACAGGTCATTATCGGCAGGCAGTGTATAATAAATCCATGCCCCGCCATTGATATTTTTTACCGTAACATTACTGACAGTTCCGGGCGGAACACTGTCGGTCACGTCATGCCAGTCTTTCACCTGTTCGCATGACCCCAAAAACATTATCGGTAAAATCATCAGAAAAATATATATTCTTTTCATAATCATAATTTTTCAATTCTTAATTCTTAATTTTTAATTCTTAATTCCTGATTACCATCCCGGATTCTGTACCAGATTTTTATTAGTCAACAGGACGCTCTGCCGGATGGGCCAGAAATAATCTTTTTTCTCGAAGCTCAGCCGGTAAAGGTCAACCGGAGTGTAGAAATCATCAGCAAAAATATCAAACCCCTGTATGGTTTGGCTCATATACTGTTCCGCTAATTTCCAGCGCCTTAAATCCCAGAAGCGTATCCCCTCGAAAGCGAGTTCATTCATGCGTTCGCGACGGATAATGTCGCGCATGCCCGCCTTTGTCAAGGGCTTATCCGGATTCAGGGAATGACTGTTCCAGCTTTCCGTTACGCCGTTCAGGCCGCTGCGTCTTCTCACCAGGTCTACATACTGATATACCTCGCTCGAAGGGGCATTTCCCGCTTCGTTCAGCGCTTCGGCATACATCAGATACAGGTCGGCCAGACGGATCAGCGGAAAAGGATAACGGTCAATAGACAGACTGGTGCCATCGTTTCCTACGCTGGATAAATAATTAAGCATTTTTTTACAGATATATCCTGTACTGGAGTGCATTTCAGTCAATCCTGTATAACTCCTCATGTCAAAATGCCAGAGTGTCCCGTCCGTTACCCGTCCGCAACCGAATAATCTTCCCCGGGCGAAAAGAATGGAAGCGTAGAAACGGGCTTCGCGGTCGAAATGAAGCTGTAGGGTTTGTTGATTCGGCTGAGTATAAAATCGCTCGTCATCGGTCGCTGTTCTCATTTCCAAAAGGTCAACTCCGACCCAATCCCTGTCTTCTTCGATCGGCACCCCGTTTTTAGTGTAAAACTGCTTGACAATATGCA
>JAISCL010000133.1 GCA_031265585.1 Tannerella sp.
CTGTTCATTTCCGATGGAAAGAAATCATACGCATCATGAACACCCAAAAAGCCGTAACAACTGTTTCTCAAAATCGTTACGATGAGGTTATCATTTCCCGCCGGTGCAGCGCCCCCACACCCAAGGTCGAGGCAATTTACCGACGTCTCAACTATAAACCACAACCTTTCACCAAACGAAAATTTGTAGTGCACAAATCGGAATTTGAAAAAATGAACTTGACCGATTTACAGCTTTTTATAACCTGATAGGTTGCAACTTGGGTTAAAAGCGCCGAAATGGGTTATTCCCTGCCGAACAAATGGATTCATAAGTTCCGGTTGACCTCTTTCCGCGTTTATGTGAGTGGCAGCAACCTGTTGCTGTTCAGCAAATTCAAACTCTGGGACGTGGAGCTTGGAGGCAAGGGATTAAACTATCCGCTTCAGCGTGTGATTAATTTAGGTGTAAATCTTTCATTTTAAAACAGTATGAAAACAAATATTAAATGTATGAAAATAATTTTTAAACGGTTCCTGCTGTCCGTTTTGGCGCTGGGGCTTTTTTCCTGCGATTATCTGGATGTGATCCCGGACAATGTACCGACGGTGGATCATGCCTTCAGGAACCGCAATGAGGCGGAAGGCTTCTTCTACGGATGCTTCTCCTTTATGCCCAATTTCCCCGAAGCCGGCGATAACCCCGCTTTACTTGGAGGGGATGAGGTATGGTATATAGATCCAATAAACGGAATGAGTACCCGTCTCTGGTATATTGCCCAGGGCGCTCAGGGAACCAATACCCCTTTAGCCAATTACTGGGCAAGTAAACAAAACGAAGGAAGCGGTACCGGACAGTACGGCCTCAATGGAGGCAAAGCCCTGTTTACCGCACTGAGCGACTGTAATATTTTCCTCGAAAACATTGATAAGCCCTTCGATCTGGAAGATTATGAACGGACCCGGTGGGTAGCGGAAATAAAGTTTCTGAAAGCCTACCTGCATTTCTGGTTATTCCGCATGTATGGACCCATTCCCCTGATTAAGGAAAATATCCCCGTCAGCGAAAAGGGAGATGCTTCGATGAGATACAGGGAACCGGTAGATGAAGTGGTAGAATACATCGTATCGCTTCTGGATGAGGCTTTCGACGATTTACCGGTGGTTATAGAGAACCTGACCACAGAACTGGGACGACCGACTCAAACCATTGCTTTGGCATTGAAAGCGCAGGTATTGACTTATGCGGCAAGCCCGTTATTCAACGGCACGGCCGAAGAACCTCCCGCATTCTCCTTAATCGACAACCGGAGCCTGGAACTTTTCCCGCAAACGTATGATGCCGGCAAATGGCAAAGGGCGGCCGAAGCATTAAAGGCAGCTATCGATTTTGCTCATGAAAACGGACACAGGCTGTACGATTTCAGGGAATCCAGCCCCATGACGGCTGCAAGTTTAAGCGATGCAACGGTTAACAGTATGCAGGTAAGGGGCGCTGTTACCGAACGTATGAACAACCCGGAAATGATCTGGGCGGATTTCAGTTCAAATACCGGCGGATTGCAACAGGCCTGTTTTCCCCGTATTACAGGAGGAAATAACGCAGGTCAGAAACAAACCTGGGCGCCACCGTTGCATATTGTCAAGCAGTTTTACACTAAAAATGGAGTGCCGATCGAAGAAGACCGGGACTGGGTCGGAGTTGACCTTTTGGAACTGAGAACAGCTACCGATGACGAGAGATTTTATACTCAGCCAAATCAACAAACCCTGCAGCTTCATTTCGACCGCGAGGACCGTTTCTACGCGTCCATTCTCTTTAACAGGGGAAGATTATTCGGTTGCGGACGGGTAACGGACGGGACGCTTTGGCATTATTACTGGAAGAACTCCGGCGGACAGGTTGAAATGCACACCAGTACAGGATATCTCTGTAAAAAGATGCTGAACTATTTATCCAGCGTAGGAAACGACGGCACTGCGCTGTCTATCGACCGTTATCCTTTTCCGCTGATCCGTCTGGCCGACCTGTATCTGATGTATGCCGAAGCGCTGAACGAAGCGGGAAGTACCCCTTCGGGCGAGGTATATCAGTATGTAGACCTAGTGAGAAGACGCAGCGGCCTGAACGGCGTAACGGAAAGCTGGAGCAGTCATTCCCTGAATCCGGATAAGCCCTTGACAAAGGCGGGCATGCGCGACATCATCCGTCGCGAACGCATGATAGAATTCGCTTTCGAGGGAATACGCTTCTGGGATTTAAGACGCTGGAAATTAACGGAACAGTATATGAACCAAACCGTACAGGGATTTGAGATTGTGAGTGATGATGTGAATCAATTGATTGATGTTTACCGGTTGATTAACATTTATCCATTGAGATTCGAGAAAAAAGATTATTTCTGGCCCATCCGGCAAAGCGTCCTGTTGACTAATAAAAATCTGGTACAGAACCCCGGGTGGTAATCAGGAATTAAGAATTAAGAATTAAGAATTAAAAATTGAAAAAGTATGATTATGAAGAGAATATATATTTTTCTGATGATTTTACCGGTAATGTTTTTGGGGTCATGCGAACAGGTGAAGGACTGGCATGACGCGACCGACAGTGTTCCGCCCGGGACTGTCAGTAATGTTACGGTAAAAAACGTCAATGGCGGGGCATGGATTTATTATACCCTGCCTGCCGATAATGACCTGTTGGGCGTAAGGGCGGAATACGCATTTGAAGAAGGAGAAGAACTGCGCAGTGTTTTTTCTTCCGCATTCAACGATTCCATTCTGCTGGAAGGATATGCCGATACAAATGAGTATCCTGTCAAGCTGTATGTGATAGATAAAAGTCAGAATGAATCCGGGCCGATTCCGGTAACCGTCAAACCTTTGACGCCTCCGGTGGAACTGGTTCGACAATCCATTAAAATCTATCCTGCATTCGGTGGAATCTATTCGGAATGGGAAAACAAATATGAAAATGATGTCGCTATTTCCGTTATATAAAAGATTCCGTAGGCGATTATGTTGTGCATGATACATACTATACAAACGTAAATGAAGGTAAATATACATTCCGGAACATGAAGAGTCTGGCACAGGATATGCGTATTGAGATTCGCGATAAATGGGAACATTATGCTACGCCTTTGGATACCATGCTGACGCCACTGTTCGAGGAAGAAATCCATGGTCGCGATCCTGTTACAACTGCTAATATCTGGGAACGGTTTGGATATGACGACAGAACCTGTTTGTATCGTGGCGATATACCTTCTCTGGCTGCAGAAGGCGGTAGAGAATTCTGGAGGATATACGATGAAGCCATTTTTCAAAACTCAACATGGTGGATGACTACAACCAATACTTTATCCGGTTTTATTTCCTGGCCCGATCCGACATACGAAGTTAAACCGGTATATTTTACGATTGATATGGTGAAACCGGCCTCTTACAGCCGGCTTAGATACTGGATGAGATCCCGGTCACCTTATTATTCGGCAGGTACATTGGCAAGTTTTGAATTATGGGGAACTAATGAACCTAAAGCATTAAATACCATTGGTGACGGAAGTCAGGCGGATAATCTGAAATACTGGACGGCATGGCCCGAAGTCGGAGGTACGGACGAGTGGAAAAAGGATTGGGTAAAACTGGCGGATTGTGTGATACGGTTTCCTTCCGGCGCTAATCCTTATATCGGAAATCCTGTCTTAACACAGGAAGACCTGGATTTTATTGCCGAAGGATTTGAATTTGATATTGATCCGGTACATACGAGCGAATCGTTCAGATATCTTCGATTTGCGATCAGGTCAATGAATTATAACGGAACACAGATACAAATAACCGAACTTAAATTCTGGGGCGCTTACGCCGACTGAAGAATTTTGCATCAAGCCTCTTCGTCCGCTCCGCACAGGCATGTCGGCGGGGCGGGCGAAGACCGGTGCAGATACTTAAAAATGAGAAAACAACAAAAGTCTGAGTCAGGGGCAAACAGTTAAAAGCAGGATGGGATCATAAATATCTCAGCAAACTCTTGAAAATTTAGATGCGTCAGCCCTGCAGATAAAACCTCCGGAATTGAAAATTGGTAATATTTTGTGTAACTTCGCGCTGTTTGTGGTTTAAAAAATCGTGTTGTATAATTCGTGGATAAATAAAAAATATATAAAATGAGAAAAACAGTTTTTTGCATATTATTGATTGTCTGTATGATTTCATGCCGGCAAGCGACAAACGGGATCGATCTTTCGGGCGAATGGACATTTGCTTTGGATCCCAACGATGCCGGAATCAGCGAACAGTGGTACGGTAAACCATTGAAAGACAAAATCAGATTACCCGGTTCCCTTCAGGAACAGGGATATGGAAATGAGGCAGGCATCGATACCGAGTGGACGGGGAATATTGTGGACAATTCATGGTTTACAAGTCCGAAATACGAACCTTATCGGCAGGCAGGCAACATAAAGATACCGTTTTGGCTGCAACCCGACAGGCATTACGCGGGAGTAGCCTGGTATCAGCGTGAAGTGAATATTCCTGCGTCGTGGAAAGGAAAGCATATAGAACTCGAACTGGAACGTACTCACTGGGAAACTACGCTTTACGTCAATGGACGGGAAGCGGGCAAAAGCGACGCCCTGCTTACACCCCACCGTTTTGTTATCGACAATACAGGGAAACTGCGCCTGACGCTTCGTGTGGACAATCGCGTGCATGTTCCCGTCGGCATAAATGCCCATAGCGTTTCCGACCATACACAGTCGAACTGGAACGGCATCACCGGGAAAATCGTCCTTTCGGCGCGACCGGCGTT
>JAISCL010000252.1 GCA_031265585.1 Tannerella sp.
CGCCTTTAATATGGCTATTTCCCCAAACCGGGTGAGCGTTTTTTTTTACGTCTGTTCTCCGTTACAGACGCCTCATTCAGCTGTTTTTCCATATACTCACTGCCCAACCTTTGCCATAAGGCTACAAAGCATTTCTCGTAATCGTAAAAATTCGGCTGACTCTTGAGTGATTCAAATTCCTCGTAATACTATGATGCTACCGATAAAAATTCTTCCTTTTTCATAATCTGCTGTTTTTATTATGAGCACAAAGATAATTATTCCCGCGACAATTTGAATTGCACCCTATTAAAGACCCGTTTTTATCGGATGTATATTATCCGGTGTTACAAGGATCTGCCATGTTAATGAACGCCGACGGTGTCGGGAAGATCTCACAAAAAGCGCTGCGTAACATCAGTTTATAATTCATAATTCACTCCAGATAGCAGTAGCCGTAGAGGCCGGAGCGGTAATTGGAGAGAAATTCCTTTCCTTCCTCTACTGTGATTTTTTCGGCTTTGACGGATGCGGTGACCCATGTTTCGAGCGTCCTTACCATTTTCTTGGCGTTATACTGCACATATTCCAGGACTTCCGCGACGGTCTCGCCGTCGATAATCTGGTCAATGGAATAGTCTTTTTCATCCACGCTTACATGTACGGCATTCGTGTCGCCGAATAAATTATGAAGGTCACCCAGGATCTCCTGGTAGGCGCCCACCAGGAAGACGCCGAGATAATAAGTCTCCTTCGCTTTGAAGGGATGAACGGGCAGATAGTAGGAATAGGTTTTGGTAGAGATAAAATTGACAATCTTGCCGTCGGAATCGCACGTTACATCCTGCAGGGTGGCCGTACGCGACGGATGTTCGTCCAAACGGTGTATCGGCATGATCGGGAAGACCTGGTCGATCGCCCAGGAGTCCGGCAGGGACTGGAAGAGCGAAAAGTTGCAGAAATATTTATCCGGCAAGATCGTGGCGAGCTGTTTCAGTTCTTCGGGTGCATGACGCATCTGGCTTGAGATGGCATGGATCTCGCGTGCGATCGTCCAGTACAGGCGCTCAATCTGTCCGCGCGTCGAGAGGTTAAGCATCCCCAGGCCGAACAGATCCAGGCCTTCTTCGCGAATCTGCTGCGCATCATGCCATGATTCCAGCAGGCGGGGCTGGTTCAGGTTCTGCAGGATCTGGTACAGTTCACGCACCAGTTCATGATCTTCTTCCGATACGGTGTCATCCGGATTCCATACCGGCAGAGTGGTCGCTTCCAGGACTTCAAATATCAGTACGGAATGATGGGCCGTCAGCGAGCGTCCGGACTCGGTGATGATGTTCGGATGCGGTATGTCATTCTTGTTACTGGCGTCTACCATGGTGGAAATCGAGTCGTTGACGTACTCCTGAATCGTATAGTTAATGCTGCTTTCACTGTTTGACGAACGGGTGCCGTCATAATCTACGCCCAGTCCGCCGCCGATATCTACAAATTCAATGCTGTAACCCATCGTACGCAACTGAACGTAAAACTGGGATGCTTCACGCAGTGCATTTTTTATGCGGCGTATCTTGGTAACCTGGCTACCGATATGAAAGTGTATCAGGCGAAGACAGTCTTCCATCCTGTTTTTGGATATGTACTCAAGCGCTTCCAGCAGTTCGCTCGAATTTAATCCGAATTTACTTCCGTCGCCTCCCGAATCTTCCCACTTTCCACTGCCGGAACTCGACAACTTAATGCGGATCCCTATGTTGGGACGTATATTCAGCCGTTTGGCTATCTTCGTAATCAGCCTCAGCTCATTCAGCTTTTCAACGACCAGGAAAATGCGTTTCCCCATCTTCTGGGCCAGCAAGGCCAGTTCTATATAGCTTTCGTCCTTATATCCGTTACAGATAATCAGTGATTCGGAATCGGGATACATCGCTATGACGGCATGCAGTTCCGGCTTTGAACCGGCTTCCAGTCCGAGGTTAAATTTCTTTCCGTGGCTGATAATTTCTTCGACGACAGGCTTCATCTGGTTTACCTTGATCGGATAGATGATAAAATTTTCAGCCTGGTAGCTGTATTCTTCGGCAGCGGTTTTAAAGCATTTGGATATTTGCTCGATCCGGTTATCCAGAATATCCGGGAAGCGGATCAGTGTAGGAGTCGAAATGTCCTTTAGCTGCAGTTCGTCGATCAGTTCCTTCAGGTCAACACCTGCAAATCCTTTTTTGGGAGTGACAACCACATTCCCTTTTTTATTGATAGAAAAATAGTTACTCCCCCAGCCGGAGATGTTATACAGCTCTTCAGAATCTTCAACACGCCACTTTCTCATTTCCCGTAAATTGGTTTATATTAAAATTGAAGCCGTAAAAGTAGATAATAAAAAGAAATATTGAGAAAAAAACAGCTATTTTTTTGCAATCCGGCTGCGAGGCTCTACCATTCCCGTGTGTGAGGCTCGTTTCCCGGCATACCGGATTCAGTCCCTGTTCATCCTGTCATATATGAAAAGACAGAGCGACGCCGCAACACCGATTGACAGCAGGACAACCCACATAGCCGACGGATTGCAGGCGTCCCACAAGTAATCCGTCAGTTCCTGCGGAGACATGTTTACCTGACGGGCAACCTCGTTAAAATATTCGTTGGAAGTCAGGCCGTCTACAATCTGCAGTCCGTTTTCCAAAGCATAATTTTTCGTAAGAGCAACCTTGTCGGACATTGCCTGGTAGACATTTCCGGACAGGATCCCGGCAAACACATTGCCGAGGAAGACGGGGATGAACGAATAGCCCATGTAGAGCGCCTTCCTGTCCGCGGGCGCAATCCGTCCGATATATTCCGTAATCTTGGGCGAACCGGCCATCTCCCCCAATGCGAAAATAAGGATTGCGACCATCGTAAAAAGCACATTCTGCGAAACAAGGGTCAACGCCATCCCGACGGAACAGATCAGGAAGCCCGTGACCATCGAACGGAGAGGCTTCCAGCGCATGACAATCGCAGAGACCGCAATCTGCAACAGGATGATATACAGCGCATCCATATTCGTGACAAATTCCGCATCCATCACACCCGGCGCCGGACTGTAGCGGGCGCTTATAAACGGAATGTGCATGTCAAAAAAATGATACAAAGCGCCCGTGTCCACCCACTGTACGATAAAAACGGGAAGCGTGAAGAACAACTGGTTATACATCGTCCAGAAACCGGCTACAATCAAGAGGAAAACAAGGAACTTAAGGTCTTTAAAAATGCTTGCCATATTCCGGAAAATTTCACCGAAAGTATGAAACAGCGAATGTTCGCCCGCCCGCCGATCCGCGCCGTGGCCTTGCACTTTGCGTGCCGGGCCGGGTTCCCGGTAAAACAGCAGCAACACAAAATTGATTGAAATAATCCCGGCAGAGATATAAAAAATCATCCGCGACTGCCCGTTAAAAAGGAGTGTCAGCATCGGGCCGAAAAACGCCCCGATATTAACCATCATATAGAAAATGCCGAAACCTATGGACGACGTTTCCTTCGTCACCGTTTTTGCAACCGTCGCCGAGATCACCGGCTTGAACAGCGCCGCACCCAAAGCAAGGTAAATATACATGATAAACACCGCAGTGAACGACGACACCTGCGGGAAAAGCACAAATGCCGAAGCGTATATGACAAAAGCCAGCGCCAGGATTTTCCTGTAGCCGTACCGGTCGGCAATCGCCCCGGTAAGGACCGGAAGAAAATAAAGAATGCCCGTACCGACCCCCATGATCACGCCTTTCTGGCTTTGCGAAAACTCCAGTCCGCCCAAATCGGAAGATCCGGTCAGATAATTGGCAAACAGCATAAAAAAACCGTACCATGCCCAACGTTCAAATAATTCAATCGTATTGGCGACCCAGAACGTACGCGGATATTTACTTACTATACTCATATTTTTATTACTTAACTGTTTATTTCCGGAAAATCATAACGCCGCCGTCTTCCTGCCCAGCCAGTCCCGTTCCTCATCCGATAAAAAAGGGGAAAGCCTTTCATATACCGTTTTATGATATTCGTTGAGCCAGGTGATTTCTTCATCGGTCATCATCTCCCTGATAACCGGCGTTGTATCGACAGGACAAAGCGTCAGCGTTTCGAACCGGTAAAACTCGCCGTAGCCGGTAGTCATCGCAAGCGTTGTCAGCATCATATTTTCAATCCGAACGCCGTACCGGTGATCGCGGTAAATACCCGGCTCATTGGTAACGACCATGCCCGGAAGCATCGTCACCGGATTTTCTTCCGGCCGTATGCTTTGAGGCCCTTCGTGCACGTTCAGGAAATGCCCTACCCCATGCCCAGTGCCGTGCAAATAATTGACGCCGTACCGCCACATTGGCTGGCGGGCCAGCATATCAATCTGCGACCCTCTTGTCCCGGCCGGAAATACGGCCCGGGAAAGCCCGATCATCCCTTTCAGGACAAGCGTATAATCCTTTTTCATGTCATCGGTTACGCTTCCTACGGCAACCGTACGTGTGACATCGGTGGTCCCGTCAAGGTACTGGCCGCCCGAATCAATCAGCAAAAACCCTTCGGGACGGACTGTCAGGCAGTTTCCGGCATGAGGATGATAATGATTAACCGCCCCGTTTGCCGCATAGCCGGCAATCGTCGGAAAACTTTCAGCGGCGAAATTCGCCTGCCCGCCTCTCAGTTCCTTCAATTTAAGACCTATACTGTGTTCCGTAACAATGCCTTCGGGAACAGCCTTTTCCAGCCATCTGAAAAACCGAGTAAGCGCGATCCCGTCTGCGATCATGCAACGGCGGAAACCTTCCATTTCAACGCCGTTTTTTACGCTTTTAAGTCTATCGGCAACCGACAGTTTGTCAATAACCCAATTGCGCGCCGAGATTGCATTGTAGAAGTTAAATGACAGCTTGCTGCTATCCAGGCAAACCGACAGGTTACATATTTTAGCCGGAAAATCAGCCGCCCGGCGATAATCGACAACCCGGACGCCCTCCTTTTCAAGATATTCGGCAACCGTAAGCGTAACCTTATCCGTATCAACAAAAAGAATACGCTCGTCGCGCGAAACAAAGGCGTGCGCCACAACAACCGGATTGTACGGCACATCGTTTCCCCGGATATTAAACAGCCAGGCAATCGTATCCAGCGTACTGATCCACACCGCATTGGCTTCGTCCTTTTCCGCCTCGGCCAACACCCGCTCAATCTTCCGACAGGCCGCCTCGCCGGCAAATTCAACCGCATACAGGGATACCGGATTCCGCGGAAGGGCAGGACGGTCGCGCCATATTTCCTCAAACGGATCGCAGGCGGAAACAAGCTTTATGTTTTCCTGCTTAAATTCCGCTTCTAATGTCAAGGCCTCTCTCGCAGAAAACACATTGCCGTCGATTCCTATATGGTCGCCATCATTCAGCTCACACTTAATCCATTCGGCAATACTTGCTGTTCCTGGTAGCCGATCCTTAAACAGCACAATATCGCTTCCCGAAAGCTCGTCGCCGGCCTGCAGAAAGTAGCGCGAATCGGTCCATAATCCGGCCCTGTCATGCGTCACCGCCACCGTCCCGGCAGACCCCGTAAAGCCGCTGAGCCATCGCCTCGCCTCCCAGTATTCGGGTATGTATTCACTCATGTGAGCGTCCGTAGAAGGAACAATGAACGCCTGCAGGCCCTTTTCCCTCATATAACCGCGCAACAGTGCAAGTCGTTTATTCGTCTGATTTTCCATCGTTTATTATTCAAAAGCCAACAAATATAACATAAATTACGAGGATCACAAAATGATAAGCGTTTTCTGTTGTATCTTTACGGCGTTTAATGGTTTTTATAAGGATGAAAAATGTTCTTTTTTTTATAAAGATGCGATGCGGATATTTTCCGGTATTTATCCTGTTCGCGGTTTTGACGTGGTCTGTCCGGGCGCAGGAAAGGTATGAACTTAAGGGGGATATCCTATATTATGACCGGTGCAGCGACAGGGAATTTCCAGTTGTAAATGCGTTTGACGGAGATATTCAAACTTATTTTCGCTCATGTCCTCCTTTCGGTAACTGGATCGGAATGGATTTGAAAGAGAAGCATATTATTACGAAAATAGCTTATTCTCCCCGTGTGGATGAGGATTATCGCAGCCGTTTGCAATTAAGCGTTTTTGAAGGAGCGAACCGGCCGGATTTCGGGGATGCTATTCCGCTGTTTATCATTCCGGGGCTTCCGGAAAGAGAACTCACCGGTCAGGAAATAGAATGTACAAGAGGCTTCAGGTATGTCCGCATTGTCTTTCCCCACGAGCAGACAGTAGGGAAAAGCAGTTACATCAGTGAGTTGAAATTTTACGGTTATCCGGGTGAAGGGGATGACTCGAAATTGCCGCAGCTTACAAACCTGCCCGTTGTTTCTATCAAGACGGACGGAAACCGGGACATTGTGAGTAAGAGTGAGTATGTGAAAGGTCTTTTCACGGTTATTTATGCGAACGGGACAAAAGTTTATACGGACAGTGTGGAAATCAGGGGACGCGGGAATAACAGCTGGACGCACCCGAAAAAGCCCTACCGGATCAAACTTAAAACGTCAATGCATCTGATGGATTTGCCGGCAAAAGCGCGTAACTGGACGCTGATTAATAACTATGGGGACAAAACGCTGATGCGTAACATGCTGGCTTTCGATTTCAGCCGGAGGGTGGAAATGCCGTATACTTCCCCGGCTGAAGCGGTGGATGTTGTACTGAACGGAGATTACAAGGGCTGCTATCAGTTATGTGACCATATTGATATACGCAAAAACAGGATTGAGATAGAAGAAATGTCCTCCGGTGATTTAAGGGGAGGATACCTGATCGAAATAGATGCGTATGCGAATGAGGAACCGAAGAAATTTTACTCGTACCGGTATAATATCCCTGTGACAATAAAGTATCCGGGAGATGATGAGATCACATTCGCTCAGGAAAATTTTATCGCAGCACATTTCGGCGAGCTTGCTTCTGCAGTATATAACTCGAATTACGAAAATCCACAGGCCGGATTTGGCCGGTATATGGACATGGAGACTTTTCTCCGTCATTTTCTGGTCGGTGAATATTCCGGGAATACGGACACGTACTGGAGCGTCTACATGACGAAAAGACGGGATGAAGACAAGTTCGGCTTTGGCCCCGTATGGGATTTTGATCTGGCTTTTGAAAATGACAGCCGCACATATCCTGTCAACGAAAAAGCAGGCCGGACGAATGAATGGCTGTGTCTTTCCGACGGAAGCAGCGCTGCAGGCGGAATGAAGGACTTTGTCCGTAAAACAGTATCCGATGCGAATGTCAGGAAAAGACTTTCGGAGATCTATTCCAGTTACCGTGAAAACCGGATTATTTCCGAAGATATCCTGTTGCATGCGGTAGATAGCTGTGCCGGTTTGCTGGCACTTTCGCAGGATCTCAACTTCAAACGCTGGCCGATCATGAATATCTATGTTCATCTAAATCCTGTCATTCATGGAAGCTACCGGGCAGAAGTGGAAAACGTAAAAAAGTATGTTTCGGAACGTATCGGATGGCTGGACAGGAAACTGAATTATACGCCGGGTGTAAGTAACCGCCCCGGCGGATTTGCTTCAGGAATACGTACGGATAAAGGAATCATTCATGTAAGCGTTTCGGAACAGTGTGACTTCTATCTTTTCAGTCCGAACGGAAGCCTTGTAAAAAGGGAAACCATTCCTGCCGGCGATTACAAAACCCCGGCAGATAAAGGATTCTATATTGTAACCCTAGTCAATGGACAGGGGGTAAAATGTAATTACAAGTGTGTTGTGCCATGATATTGATACCGCCAAAATGTCCGTAGCGTTATGCGCAATACAGGCTAAAATTTTTGTAAATTATTGGCAGAATTAAAATGTTTTTATTATAATTCAGGAGACATGTTATGTGTGTATTAAGACTTATTAGTGAGACAGACTCTTTTAAATCATACCGGGAGAAAACTGTTGTACCTGTATGCAGTTACAGTCTTCTTTAATTTCGCTTTCACATATTCAACGTCATTATTATGCAATAAAGGGATTAATTCGTTTATGGCTTCGAGCGGCAAATCCCACCATTTTAACTTTAGCAACAACGCTGTTAATTCGTCATCAAACCTTTTCCTGACAGGTCGTGCCGGATTGCCAGCAACGATTGTGTAGGGTTCCACATCGCTTCCCACAACGCTTTTCATCCCTATGATGACGCCGTCTCCGATGTGTACTCCGGGCAGAATCGTGGTGCCTTCACCGATCCATACGTCGTTGCCGACGACGGTATCTCCTTTCAGGGGCATTTTGTCCAGGTCGGGTACAGTCTCTTTCCACTTCTCGAATATGTAAAAAGGGAAAGTGGAAACGCAGGCCATTTGATGATTGGCGCCGTTCATCACAAACTCCACGCCGGAGGCTATCTGACAGAATTTCCCGATAATCAGCCTGTCATTGTAGAAGTCGTATAAATGGGTTACGTGTTTCTCAAAATCCACATCGCTGAAATAGGTGAAATCCCCCACTGTTATGTTTTTATTTCTGATGACGGGCTTTACATACGTAACCGTTTTGATATTCGGTATGGGGAATATAACATTGGGGTTCGGGAGGTCTTTTTCTTCATCCAATATCTTTGCTGACATACTCTTTTTATTTTTTACCGCCGTAAAGGTAAACAAAAAATCAGGCTCTACAACGAATTGTGCGGGTAAATAAAAATGAGTACATTTGCGGAAGATTTTTAAGTAAAACCCGTTCCGAAAGGAACATAATCATAAAAAACATGGACGATAAAACAGATGTAAAATTATTTGAAACAAAGCGGGTGCGTACCGCATGGAACGAAGATGAGGAAGAATGGTATTTCTCAGTGGTGGATGTTGTTGGTATTTTAACCGACAGTCCGGACCCGAAACGTTACTGGAGTGTTTTGAAAACGCGTTTGAAACAGGAGGGAATTGAAGGTACTACAATTTGTAGTACTTTGAAATTGCCTGCGCAGGACGGCAAAATGCGCCAAACCGACGTCGCCTCTACCGAACAGCTTTTTAGAATTATACAGTCTATTCCCTCCCCAAAGGCAGAGCCATTCAAGCAATGGCTGGCGCAGACGGGCAAGGAACGTTTAGACCAGTTGCAGAACTGGTGATAAACATGCTTGCCGAGTTGTCAACCAAAGAAATATCCGAAACATCAAATCCCGAAACCATGACGGAACATGAAGACGTTGCCCGTCG
>JAISCL010000258.1 GCA_031265585.1 Tannerella sp.
AATTCTTTATTCCCCGAAATGCAGGGGGCTTACTTTTGAAATTGAAAAGAAAAACAAACTGTAAAGGCTTGTGGTTTGACTTAAATTTAATTTTCCGCTTTTAGCGGACAACAATGAAAGTTTATACATGGAAAAAATAAATATAATTTAAAACCGACAAACATGATGAAGAATATCAAATTCCGTCTTCGGACGATGTTACTTTCACTGGCCTCAGCCGCCCTGTCCGTCACGGCAGCGTCGGGCTAGACGCTGTCCGGTTTCCGGGCGGAACCGGTCGATGAAGACCTGCCGTTGATTCGGAGAAATATACAGTTCAACGGATTCACCAATTACTGGCACGATACCTACTCCGAATGGTACAGGTACGGCCATCTGTTTAAGGCCGCCGCGCCCGACCTGCCCTCCACCGTCCTGTAAAGCAAGATTGACGCGGCCGAAGATCTGGGCCTGCCGGGACTGCTGATGCAGGAAGGCTTCGTGTCACACCTGTTTGCTGCGCCTTACCGGACGCTTGTGAATCCCGGCGGGGAAGAACTGGAAACGGTGCTGAAAGCCGGTCACGTGCTGGTCGTTACCGGTCCGCAGACTGCTCTCGGCCGCCGGCTGGAGGAAAAGGCCGCCGGGATGTTCGACCGACTCGAACGGCTCGGCAGCCATCAGTGGAACGACCCCGGAATCCAGCCGCTCAAGGCGTTCTGTCTGGTCGACGGCGCCACGCATCTGTTCGTCCTCTCGTCGGCCTCGCCGCAGCAGCTCGAACGCTTTCAGGCTCTGCTGGCGGCCACGCGCGACATATTAGACAGGTATCGCCTCCACAAGGGCTTTTTCGGCGCTTCCTCATTCCTGAAAACTGTCACCTGCGAATCCGGGCATCCCCTGGAAGTGATGGGTATCGGCATGAATGAAGGCTGTTCGTGGTTTGTTTTTGACGGATCCATGGATTTCATAGCGCAGCGGGAACTGAAAAATTGGGTGAAGGAAGTGAACCTGCCCGCGGTGGTGGAAGCCGGCTTCTCGCCTGTTTACGGATGCGCCGACTACGACGGCCTGCAGGTGCAGGATATGGCTACGAAACAGGCATGGATTGACTTTGCCCGCAAAAAGGGAGGCTACGTGTTCCGTCCGGTCTACGATCCGGAGAGCGATAATTATGAATACGACGGCGTCATCGCAACGGAAGGAAACAAGCTGCAAATCGACGGCGAAAACAGGCCCTTTATCAGCCAGACCGGTTTCCTGAGCGGCCATCTGCTTTCATCCATGATCGTATTCATTGAGAAGAAAAAGACGCTTTCGAGCCGGACGCTCTGGGAGGCCATCCTGAGCCGCAGGGAAGTGGCCGTACTTCCCGGGGCGCTGGCGATGGGAGCCGACACTTGGCGTCACGCCGTACAGCTGCTCTATTTAGACAGGATTTATCCGGAAGAGTACTTCAACGACCGGCTCGACCTGAAGGCCGAAACGGACGGCTACGACCTGGTGGTCACACTGCGTAACTGCGCTCCCGCACCGGCAAGCGGCGAACTGAAACTGACGCTGCCCGCCTCCGTTCAGGCCGGCGACCTGCCGGGAACCTTTACGTTGCAGGGCCATGAGGAGAAACAGTTCCGCATCCCCCTGCAACCCGGTAGGGAGGCCATGGGAAGAACCAACCCCGTCGCTGTCACCTTCGTCTCCGGCGAAAAGGAGAAACGCACGCTGACGATGCTTGACCTGCCACCGGCCATCTCCGCCCATCAACTGCTCTATGCCCATGCGCCGGAATTTGATTTTCCGGTCACCGTCCACAACTTCTCCGCGAAAAGCAGTTTTCCGGTAGAAGTCCTTGTCTATAAGACCGGCGACCTGAAGAAACCCGTTTTCCGGCAGACCCAAACGTGTCAGACCGCCACGGCTTCCTTCCGGGAAATGACCTTCCGGCTGAAACTGGCTCCGGGCGCCTATCTGGTACGCACGCAGGCGCTGGAGACTGCCGCCGAGACGCAGCTGGGCGTCGGCAAGTCCGAAGGCCGGACGTATGCCTACGAAATCGACCTGAACAGCGACGGCATCAACAAATACCGCCTGGAAAACGACTCGGTGCAGGTGACCCTGCTCCGCACGGGCGCACGGGTGATCGAATATATCATCAAAAGCCGCAGCGAAAACGTCTTTTCCAAAACATGGCCGGAAAAGACGTTCAATCACAGGATGCCTTTCCGCATGAGGGGATTCTATCCCTACGGCGGCTTTGAAGACTTCCTCGGACAGGGCAGTATGGAAAACCACCGGGTTTACGACGCGAAGATCGTCCGCAGCGAAGGCGACTGTGTGCAGGTGGAAATGGAAACCGACTACTACGGCAACCGGCTCAGGAAAATCTTCACGCTATACGGCAATACGCCCCTGCTGGAGATCCGGTGGGCGCTGACGTTCCGGAATCCCGAAGCCAACGTCATCGGCCCCCAGCCGATCCTGTAACTGGGAAAGAACCACGGCACCGAAGACGTGTTTACCGTACCCACCACGGACGGCCTGAAGGAATATCGCATGAGGCCCGAAGCCATGTACGGACAGGTCATTGACGTGGCGGAAGGCTGGAACGCCGGCCGGGACACGCAGGAAGACATCGCCTTCATCGGCGCCTTTCCCGTTGCTCAACCCCTCTTTCTGCACATGTGGATGAATCTCTCCACTAACGGGGAATCGCCTCACCCCTACGTTGAGCTTCAGCCCTGGACGCCCATCGTCCAGAAAACCGTCATGTACTTCTCCTACTACATCTGGGGAAACAGCGGCGACTGGAAGAACAGCCTGGAGGAACTGCGAAAAAGAAACCTGATCACCGTCAGAAACAGCCACTAATTCATAATTCTATGAAATCAATCATTTATCACGCCGTACTGCTGATGTGCCTTCTCTGCCTGCCGTCGTTGACGCGGGCGAAGGAGGTTTCCGGCAGCCTGAAGATAACCCGCATGGAATTGGGTTATCCCGTACCGTCCATTCCGTTCTATCATTTAAAAGCCGACCTCGACCTGCCGGAAGCCTCTATCATTGAGGTCGAAGCGGTTGTGAACGGCAAGACTCTCCGCTTTGTCAACCTCTACAGGGGCGACATGGCAGAGGAAGCCGGCAAGCCGGGCTTTATCCACCGTCCGCCGTCGGGCTATGCCCTCTCGCAGGATAATACACTGTATAAGAATCCGTTTATAACCGCCTGGGTGAAATGGGAACCGGGCAGGACCTATTCCATTGAGGTGAAGGTGAGGATGAAAAAGTCCGTCAAACAGTCGCCGCAGGACAGGATCCTGACCGCCAAAGCCGACGTCAAGGCTCCCGAAGGCGTAGCGGTTTTCGACCCCGCATGGAAGGCGTACAAGTCCATTGTGCTGAGCGAGACTGCAGGCATTGAGCGCAGGAAGGAAGCGGTTGAAGTGTTGCTGCCGTTCTACCCGGACGAGGTAACCGACCTGAAGCGCGAAATCCGTGTCGTAGCTGTTGATCCCGAGACATACAGCCTCAGCGAGGCGCCGTGCCAGGTGTTCGGGTTGCAGAAGAACGCCGAAAAAGACAGCCTTTCGCCGCTGGAAGAGGGTCAGCCCCGGCGACAGATACCGCTCTGGATGCCGACGGTGACAGCCAAGCTTGCCTTTCTCGCCGATGTACCCGCCAAATCAAGCAAAGTCTATCTGATTTATTACAACAACGACAGGGCGATGAACAAATCTTACAGCACCGACCTGAAAGTGCAGGGCGAACTGCCCGGACTAACCGTTGACAATGACTGTCTGAACATTGTCCTGCATCCCCATTCGGGGCATATCGACGAGATTACGCTAAAAAGCAATCCGGAACACCCGCTCTTTCACCGCATGGAAACCAACGGCACGATCCACTGGAACCCAGGTATCTACGTACCTCCGCGCGCCTGGACGCATACGGCCGACTGGAAACTGGAGCAGAACAAATATTCCGTCTCCGGCCCTGTGCTGGCTACGGGCGAGTTCTGTGGAAACCTGCGCAATATGCCGGAGGTGGACGCCGCCGTGCGCTACGAGTTTTTTCCCGGCGTGCCGTATTTCTTCTCCACAACCGACATGCGCATCAATGAGACCGTGCAGACCCTCGCGCTGCGCAACGCCGAGATCGTGATCAAACGCGAACTCATCACGCACGCCGCATGGTACGACATTATCCGCGACAGGGTGATGACATACGACGTGCTGAACATGGCCGACCTGACCGACCTGAAGATGGAAGCCGACGTCCCCTGGATTACGTTCTACAACGAACAGACGGGCATCGGCTTCGCGGGCATCAACCTCGAATACGCCAATGCCTCGCTCGAATCGCGTACAAGCCTGCTCAATCCCTACTGCTACATCACGGGCGGCCCGTGGATCTACTGGACGCGCGCCCTCTCGCTCACCTTCCTCGCCTCGAATATGCAGCAGCGGTCCCCGCTCTCAAAGGCAGTCACTTCCACGAGAAATGGGCGTACCTGACCTATCAGATCGACCGGAGCGGCGTGCCTTACCAACCTGTCCTCGAATGGGAAAAGCGGCTCAGGAACCCGTTGCAGATGAGACTGGAAGAAGAAGTTGACGACCGCGTATCGCACTCTCTTGTAGAGATCTACATGGACGAAGGAAAAAGCGGCTGGGAAGAACGCGAAACAGGCCGGCACGAAGACAACGAAAAGGAGAACAGGAAATAGAATATCAGGTATATAGCATTGTCAGATATTGAATAATTTAAAGAATTGTCGAACCTCTGAGTGAATATCTTGACCATTACAGTCAACGGCTGGCAAACCTGTTTGGCGCAGGCATACAGACCTGTTACCACGGTCCCCGCCTGTACAACACGGATAGTACGAAGAAAGAATTTCTGACGACGTACAATCCGCTGGAAACCTGTACTTTGCATAGTATCTTTGCTGCGCCGAGTGCAGGATATCGGAGGGACGCTGCCTGGCTACTTAGGAATTTGACAGCAGGTGCCCAATGTGACGCAATCTTACGATGACAGCGTCCTTTGAAATATTAGTTTTACATGCTTAATATAAGGCATTAAATAACAGGCGTTAGGTGAAACTCCCAAATTGAGCTTCGCTTGCAAGGGGGGTATCCGGACTCAAGTCTTTCGACTTGCAAAAAGTCTTGAGAATCTTGTGAAAATCATGGTTCAGACAGAAATTTATCGTATTTTTGTAGAAGTTTTTTTGATAAAGAACCGTATGAAATCATTCAATACAACAGGGCCCTGCGACCCTCAAATATATTACATGCTATCGCCCGAAGAACGTTTGGTCGGAGCAGGTTTAAGCCGTTACATTGACGAACAGCTCTATTGGGTGCTTCATGCGCCGCGCCAGACAGGAAAAACGACTTTCCTGATCAACTGGATGCGTGAACTCAACGCCTCCGACAAATATGTTGCCTGTTACGTGAGTGTGGAACGATGCCAGGGCATTACTGAAGTAGAGCGTTCCATGCCGGCATTGTATGAAGCAATTTGCAAACAAGCAAGAACTGAAAATTTGCCTGTTCCCAAAATTACGACATTAAGTCCGGCAAGTCTGGTGAACAGAACGCTTGAAAAATGGGCAAAATTAGTGCAACCCAAACCATTTTACGCAAAGCAAAGGCGGGAAAGCACTGAATCCCGGTTCGCCGTTTAATATCAAGGAAGACTCCATCCTATTAAAGAATTTCTCGGAAGAAGACGTAACCAAGCTTTTTGCTCAGCGGAGAGCCGAAACGGGCAGCAAATTACGCAGGAGGCATTGGATTATGTCTGGGAACAGTCACAGAGGCAGCCGTGGATTGTCAACAACCTGTTCAAGCGCGCCACGATCAAAATTCTGGATGAAAAAAGCACGGAAACAGTCGAATTAAAGCATATTATCGAGGCGTGCCGGCAGATGATTGATGCGCGTGAAACACACCTGGATTTGCTGGTTTACCGGATGCAGGATGCTGCGGTAAAGCCGGTCGTTGAGACTATCATTTCGGGTGAAATGAACATGGATCTGAACCTCGACAGTCCGGGCGTGCAGCAGGCGATGGATCTGGGACTGGTGATGTTTGACACGGAGAAAGGACTGACCATCTCCAATCCTATCTATACGGAAATCCTTACGCGGGTTGTAAATTCAAGCATGCAAATCATGATGCCGCCTCCGTCCAACTTCAAATGGCAGAAACCGGACGGCAGTTTGGATATGGACAGTCTGCTATAGGAATTTCAGCAGTTCTGGCGGGAAAACTCGGAATTGTGGGAAGAAAAATCCGTTTTCCGGGAATCGTTTCCCCATCTGATGCTGCTGGCCTTTATGCAGCGGCTTTTGAACGGCGGCGGCAGGATTAACCGTGAAGTAGCCGCCGGCAGCGGGAAAATGGATTTGTACGTCGAATATCAGGATTATAAATGTATCATGGAAATAAAAGTATTGCGGGACAAAAAAGGCTATGAGCACGTTTTGGCGGAAGGCTTGCAACAGATAAAGCGCTATCAGGACAGGAAAGCGCCCGGTTCGCCGCTTTACCTGCTCATCTTCGACCGCCGCAGCAAACGAAAGAAAGCCCCCTGGAACGAACGTATCACGTGGAATGAAAACGTTGAAGGGGTTACCGTGGCAGGATTATGAAATGATACACTTTTATGGTTGAAACGGAGTGTTCCGCTCATTCTCATTCCGTCGCACTCCTATTCCAGGCTGTACTTATTCGGAAAGCACCCGGTTTGCCGTTGCGACGTGGAGCGATACGCCACCTGAATGATTTGTCATGAGCAAACATCCATATCCGCTATTTTTATTTTCAATGAATAATTGATTTGTGTATTTCGGGAAAAGTGTATAATTTTACGCTCTAAAGTTTAATGATATGGCTAAGGAAAAAGGGAAGGCGGAAGTGTCGAAAAGCAGGGAGACTCCGGTTTTTATGAATATAAAGACTGATTTCGGGTTCAAAAAATATTCGGCAATAAAGTACTGTTGATTGCATTTTTGAATAGGGACATTGTAGAGGTAGAGGCGGTAACAGTAGAATTGCCGAAATTCAAAAAGACGGAAGACGAACTGGAAACCGTAACGGACAAATGGATCTATTCCTTAAAGAACATGGAAAAGTTACCCGAACGTCCGGAAAAATTGAATGAAAAGATATTCGATGAATTATACGAAAATGCAAAAATAAACAGATTAAAAACAGAAGATATGAAAGCATACGGTAAAAGTGTTTTGGAATACGATGACGTAATCAGTTCATTGCGTTTTGTGGAAGAAAGAGCCGTGGAAAGAACCATGGAAAAAACCCGGAAAGAAGATCAAATCAAATTTGTTCGGAATTGCCATAAATATAATATGGATACTGAACGGATTGCAGCGCTTACGGATCTCACAGAGAAAGAAGTATTCAATATTATCGCGAAATTGTAGAAACCGATGAATAAATTAAACTTTAAAGAAATGACATGAAAAGAAGATTATCAGTAATTTTATTGGCTCTAGTCCTGTTCCGGACCGGTATGCCGGCACAGCAGAAAGAGGCGTACCGTCCGCCGCAGCTTAGCGATCCCGGTTCGTGGACCATGGTAATGATTCCGGATCCGCAAACCTACATGAAGTTTGACCATAACCAGCCGCTGTTTGAACTGATGACGGCATGGATTGCGTCGAACATCGAACCGTTGAACATTCGGTTAGTACTTTGTACGGGCGATCTGGTCGAGCAGAACGAATATCCGAATCCGGACGGCATCAGTGGAAACCAGCCCGGCAAAGCGCAGTGGGAAGCC
>JAISCL010000092.1 GCA_031265585.1 Tannerella sp.
ACCGTGACTTTCTGATAGCCCAAGTAAGATATTTCCAGCTGATTTTCGGGCGTTGCCTGAATGGAAAACGTTCCGTCCGTATCGGTGATCACACCGCGTGTAGTACCCTTGACGGTAATTGTAGCCCCGGGAACCGGCTCTCCGTTTTCATCCAGTACGGTACCGGTAATCGTGTTTCCTTTCGTTTGCTGCGTACCGTTCACCGTTTCGTTCACTGTTTCGGACAGCGCCGTCTCCGGCAGTCCGAACGTCAATAACATGCAGCTGAAGGCAATCAGTTTCCATTGCCTCAGCCGCGACTTGCCTGTTTTGTTTTTCTTTTTCATCATACGATTAAAATTAATAATTTAGATAGTAATATAAAATTCACACCCTTTGGTGATTTCATCGTTTTTTTGCCGCCTTCGCCGAGGACACGTGTAGAGACGCGATGCATCGCGTCTCTACGGTGCACCCCGTACAAAGTATAGTCAATCGGCGATTCGAACATCTTCTTCATCAGGTTCAAGGTCACTTTTTTTGCTGTTGCGCCATCCTTTTTCGCGGGCGAGGATATTGTTGTACTCGTCTATGCGGGCATTGATTTCGTCGAACAGTTGTTTACAGGTATCCACACCGTCGATGATGGCTGCCGCTTCGAGGCAGGTCAGGATTTCGGCATACTGCCTATCCGTTTCGGCACGGACAAGCTTCATCTTATACTGGGCTTTAGTCGCCGCTTCCGATTCCCTGTCCGTCATTAACGAACGAACCCGGTCATTCGCGTCTTTCAACTCGGTTATCCACCCGTCCAGTCCGAGAAGATCAGTATCCGCACGGACTGTTTCGAACTTCTGCAACAGATTGTGAATAGCAGCGCTTTCTTCGGGCATGGGCAGATTCGGCGTCCCTTTATACTCTTTCACAATAGCGCCTAAACGTACCGCTGCCGCCCGCTTACTTTCGTCAAAATGCTTGTGTCCGGCGCGAATGATATCGCAGATCCGGCGAAAAGCATTATCCCGGCGACCGTCCTCATTATGGATCTCTTCGGTCGTACCATACCGTTTCAACTGGTCTAAAGCCAAATCTTCATCGTTGACCCGACCGACAAATTTTTGTATCAGCTCTGCTATGTAGCTGATGTTTGTACCGAGAACCAGCAGCAATTCCAATATACTGCGCATGAACTCAAAATGTAACTTATTCCTGAGTCTTCTTACTGCAATTTGTGTTATATACTTCATTTTTTTAAACTTTATTGGTTTGTAATCGATTATATACTGTCAAAAAACGTCCCGCCGCCGGCGGGGAGTTGTTGTTCGGGAGCAAACACCTCCTGCTGTTGGCGGGAGGTCGTTGTTCGGCGACAAACACTTCCCGCCGCCAGCGGGGAGTCATTGTTCGGGTGACAAACACCTCCCGCTGTCGGCGGGGAGTCGTTGTTCGGCGACAAACACTTCCCGCTGACAGCGGGGAGTCATCGTTCGGAAACAACGACTTCCCGCCGGCAGCGGGGACTTGTTGTCCGTTAGCAAACACTTCCCGACATAATCGCCGGATATTTTTAATACAGGCGATTTTTCCCGACAGGATATTCCGGATATTCCCGGTTCCGATTGTAATCATCTCTTTAATTCTCATTTTTTCTTTAATTTATATTTCGTATGGTAGAGACGCGATGCATCGCGTCTCTACACCGCGCCTGTACAAATCAATGCCGCACACAGTATTGATAAATCATTCGCCGGCAGACATACTGTTTTCAATGCTATTCTCAAACCCGAACAGTGTATAGTCCACCAATATGTTTCCCGTCGTATCGGCGGTGTCCTGCCGGTCGCGGGCGCCGTGCGGATAGTGTTCGGCACGGTTGAGGGTCATCTGCCAGTAGCCCACGAGATCGTCTTTGTTGGCGCGCAGCTTCTGTCGCAGCAGGTTGGCCACTACGGCGCCGATACCGATGATGCCGGACAGGACGGGATTCGTCACCGTCAGCGCTGTTTCGACGGCTATCAGCAGTCCTTTGAAAGCGTCGCTGTCGAGTACTTTGTCCGCTTCGAGGGCAAAACTGCGTACGTCGGCGTCCGATTCAATTACCCACAGTTGCATGTTCAGCATGTCGGGGATCTGTTCGCCTGAATAAATGACCAGGCCCGAATCGCCGAACAGTAATGCCTGGTTGTCTTTCACGCCGTTAATCTCAAGGTATTTGCTTTGGGCGAACAGTCCGGCTTCGGCGAGAACCTGTTCCAGCAGTTTTTCCTCGCGCTCTTTCTCATTCATCGAGAGTAAATCGGAAATGGAGATGGAAAGCGGCGGAACATACTGCCCGTTTTCCAAAAAATGACCCGTCTGTCCGTTTGAACTCGATACATGACTGTATATGCGCAGTTCGGCGCCACGGTTAAACAGTCCGAGAAATCCTTCCCGGTTGTTGAAAACTTTGATTTTGTTGATTCTTGTGTAAAACATAATATTATAGGGATTAGTGATTAGCGAACAGTGAGGGCGGATCAGGCCGCAGGGGTGCAGGACGTCCTGAAAAGCGGAACGGACGCCGGGACAGGGAAGAGTTGTTTCCGAGCCTCGTGCGTCCGTCTGAAAATCAGGAGAAGCCGTATGACTTTTTGTATTGAAAAAATATGTATCTTGACACACGTATGCGTTATGCACGCGATCAATAACGCGCGTAGCGCGTATGCAACGCGCGTAGCGCGTATGCGTATACTATTAGTAGAGAGAGAGAGAGAGAGAGAGAGAGAGAGAGAGAGAGAGAGAGAGAGAGAGTAGCGAATATATTCATAACAAACAAATTAAAAGGCATAAAAAAACCTAATGCCCTTCTATTTTTTGTTTCCCGTATGAATAATGTACTGTGTCTCATGTTCTTTTATATAACCATTCTTATTTTTTGGTCGGGGCAAAGATAGAATATTTTTTTTATTTACTGCAAGAAAAAATCAAAAAAAATAAGAAATAAAAAATCACAGCGAATTTAGAACCCCTGAGCGGGAAAATTGCAAATCCCAATTATTAAGCATAAAATCCTCCAACCTGTATGTGAATTGCCCGAAAAGAAAAAAGAGCTACAATCTCCTGCAACTCTTTCTTTCTACCGCTCTCCCTCTTGGACTTGAACCAAGGACCCTCTGATTAACAGTCAGATGCTCTAACCAACTGAGCTAAGGAAGAATGTTTTTTCTTAAATTTGCGGGGCAAAGATATGTGTTATTTTCTAATTATACAATATCTTTGCGGAAATTTTTTTGAAAAGATGGATTTTATTTGATTTTGTTGTACGTAAGATGCAGTGAACAGGTGAGTTCCGTTATGTGTTTTATAAAATAAATTTGAATGAGGATGAAGATTATAGGAATCGGTAATGCATTGCTGGATGTATTGCTTCGTTTGAAGAGTGATTTGACCCTGCAGGAAATGGGGGTGAAAAAGGGTGCGATGGATTTGATTGATGAGTCGACTATGCGCGAAATACAAAAGGCGCAGGCGGGCCTGCAACGTACGGAAGTTCCGGGAGGTTCGGTCTGTAATACGATGCGTGCGATGGCGCGGTTGGGGGCAGAGGCCGGATATATCGGAAAGATCGGTGATGATCCGTATGGAAACAGTTATGAAACAAGTGTCAGAGAGGCAGGGGTAGATCCGTTTTTTATCCGTACCCGGGGCATGTCGGGCTGTTCGACCATTTTGGTTTCGCCCGACGGGGAGCGTACCATGGCTACATTCCTGGGCCCTGCGGCAGCCCTGTCAAGTGAAGAAATACCGGACGATGTGCTTCGCCGGTATGACTGTCTCTATCTTGAGGGATATCTTATTTCGAACGGTCCGTTGTTTCTACCTGTTTTGAAAAGGGCGAAAAATCTTGGATTAAAGATTGCACTGGATCTTTCTAATTTTACGATTGTGAATGGCTTCAGGAATCTGTTGAAAGATGTTATTCCTGCGTATGTGGATATTCTTTTTTCCAATGAAAGTGAAGCGGAGGCATATACCGGCCTTCCTGCACGCGAGGCTGTCGATGTGCTGGCAAAAGAAGTCGGGATCTCGGTTGTAACGGTCGGTAAGGACGGGGCGCTGGCAGGCAGTAACGGCCGGGTGATACATGAAAAGGCGCTGGAAAGCAATGTAGTCGATACGACCGGGGCGGGTGATCATTTTGCTGCCGGATTCCTGTACGGGTATTTGCTGGGAGCTACACCGGAACAGTCCGCACGTATCGGTTCCTTACTGGCAGGCAACGTGATTGAGGTGTTCGGAGCGCAAATAGCGGAAGAACGCTGGGAACAAATAAAGTTAAAAGTTGAGGAGGTTTTAAGGAAATAAGCGTTAAATTGCCTATTTTTACACCGTTTTTTTATACAGTATTTTATGCGACAAATCAGATTCAGTTTTCTATGTGCAGTTCTCTGCGTTTCCTGCATGTATGCGCAGGACAATAATAATGCTTCAGGTACGAAAGCCCGGACGGCGGGAGCTGCCAAAAGTGACAATAACCGTTTTGAGGTAAGTAAGCAGCTTGATATTTTCAATGCGCTGATAAAAGAGGTAGAGATGTTTTATGTGGATACGGTTGATATTAAAAAGACAATCCGGCGTGGCGTCGATGCGATGCTGAAAGGTCTTGACCCGTACACCGAGTATATTCCGGAAGATGAGATGGAACAGTTAAAATTTCTCACTACGGGCGAATACGGGGGAATAGGTGCATATATCCGTTTCCGTGAAGGCGGAACGGTGATTACGGAGCCGTTTGAAGGAATGCCGGCTGCCGAAGCGGGGCTTAAAGCGGGCGATCTGATTGTTGCGGTGGATACGGTGGATGCTGTGGGTTTGTCATCGGATAAGGTCAGTGAACTGCTGAAAGGTGTGCCCAATACGAAAATGACCGTTAAAGTGCAGCGTCCGGGAGAGAAGAAAGTCCGCAATTTTGAGGTTGTGCGCAAACAGGTAATTGTTAACCAGGTTGTTCATTATGGCGTGTATGACGGGAATACAGGGTATATTTATCTGAAAAGTTTTACGGATAAAAGCGCTCAGGAGATAAAAACCGCTTTTGAAGAAATGAAGAAAGATCACCGGATCGGATCCCTGATCCTGGATTTGCGCGATAATGGAGGAGGCATACTGGAAGGAGCCGTACAGATTGTAAATCTTTTTGTTCCCAAGGGGAAAGAGGTGCTGACCATGAAAGGCCGGGAAAGTCAGTGGGACAGAACTTACCGCACCTATAACGAGCCGATCGATACAGTGATGCCGATCGTTTTACTGATAAACGGCTCTTCGGCTTCGGCTTCCGAGATTGTATCCGGGGCGCTACAGGATATGGACCGTGCCGTTCTTGTGGGGCAGCGGTCTTTCGGGAAAGGACTTGTGCAGTCTACACGGGATCTTCCGTATGATGGGAAACTGAAAGTTACGACCAATAAATATTATATACCCAGCGGACGGTGTATACAGCAGCTTGATTATTCCCACCGGAACCCGGACGGCAGTGTTGCAGTTATTCCGGATAGCCTGACTTCGGTTTTTTATACGGAAAACAGCCGCCCGGTACGCGACGGGGGAGGAATACGCCCTGATTTCGAGATAGAAGAAGACAAGATGCCTACCATGATTTATTATCTGTATGCGGATAAGGACTATATCCTGTTTGATTATGTAACAAACTGGGTAAGCAGGCATAAAACAATCTCTCCCGCAGAAGATTTTGTCTATACGGATGAAGATTATGAATCATTCAAAAAACATATCATAGAGAAAAATTTTGAATATGACCGCCAGAGCGGGAAAGCGTTGGATGCGCTCAAAGAGGTGGCTGCATTTGAAGGATTTACAGGCGAAGACAGCACGCTGTTTATTGCATTGGAAGAAAAGTTGAAACCCAATCTGGAACGCGACCTCGAACGGTATAAAAAGGATATAAAGGCGCTGATTTCCTCTGAAATAGTGAAACGCTATTATTACCAGCGGGGAGAGATTAAACATAACCTGCGGGATGACAATACCTTTCAAAAGGCGCTGGATGTGTTGAAAGACCGTGATCTTTACCATAAAACGCTGAAGCCTTCAACGGAGCTACAGGTTACGCCGGAAGAAAAGATGGCTTTATATAAATCTGCGGTGAAAGAGAATGTATGAAAAAACAGTAACAAAAACAGAAGTATTATTATGTCTAAAGAAAAAGTAAAGAAAGTCCTGGTATTAGGCTCGGGAGCCTTGAAAATAGGACAGGCGGGTGAATTTGATTATTCCGGTTCACAGGCGTTAAAAGCCCTTCGCGAGGAAGGCATCCATTCCGTTTTATTGAATCCGAATGTAGCAACGATACAGACCTCGGAGGGGATTGCGGATAAAGTCTATTTTTTGCCGATCACTCCCTATTTTGTAGAAGAAGTCATTAAGAAAGAGCGTCCGGACGGGATGCTCCTGGCTTTCGGCGGACAGACGGCCCTGAACTGCGGAACACAGTTATATACAAACGGCACACTGGAGAAGTATGGCGTCCGGGTGCTTGGAACTTCCGTAGAAGCGATTATGGATACGGAAGACCGCGACCGCTTTGTGAACCGGTTAGCGGAAAAAGGTATTAAAACGCCCGTCAGCGAAGCTGTTGAAACGATGGATGCGGCTATCCGTGCGGCCGGGAAGATCGGATTCCCGGTCATGATCCGTTCCGCCTACGTTTTAGGAGGGATGGGCAGCGGGATCTGTCAAACGGTAGAAGAACTGAAGACGCTGGCCGAAAGCGCTTTTGCCTATTCGCCGCAAATCCTGGTGGAAGAATCCCTGAAAGGCTGGAAAGAAATAGAATTTGAGGTGATCCGCGATAAAAACGACCACTGTTTTACGGTCGTGAGTATGGAAAATGTGGATCCGCTCGGAGTGCATACCGGAGAAAGCATTGTGGTGGCGCCTACCTGCTCGCTGGATGAGGAGGAAGTAAAAATGATGCAAGAACTGTCGGCCATTACGGTACGTCATCTGAATATCGTCGGAGAGTGCAATATTCAATACGCCTACGATTCATTTACCCGTGATTACCGGGTCATTGAGATTAATGCCCGTTTATCGCGTTCATCGGCGCTTGCCTCCAAGGCAAGCGGCTATCCGCTGGCCTTTGTGGCAGCAAAAATCGCACTGGGATACGGACTCGACGAAATAGGAGAGATGGGTACGCCCAATTCAGCCTACAAAGCGCCCGAAGTAGATTATATCATTGCAAAAATACCGCGCTGGGACCTGGCAAAGTTTGCGGGTGTAGACCGGAAAATAGGCTCAAGCATGAAGTCCGTCGGCGAGATCATGTCGATCGGCAAAAGCTTTGAAGAGATTATGCAGAAAGGGCTTCGCATGATCGGGCAGGGAATGCACGGGTTTGTAGGCAATAACGATGTGGAGTTTAAGGATCTTGACTATGAACTGTCAAACCCCACCGATCTGCGTATTTTTGCAGTAGCGCAGGCTCTGGAGAAAGGATATGCGGTGGAACGGATTTACGAGCTGACAAAGATTGACCCGTGGTTTATCCGTGCGTTGAAAAACATTGTCGACTTTACCGCCGTGTTAAAAGAATACCGGAAAATCGAAGATCTCCCCGTCGATGTACTGATGAAAGCCAAAAGTCTCGGATTTTCGGATTTCCAGATTGCCAGATATACGGAAAATCCTTCCGGGAATATGGAAAATGAAAATCTCAAAGTGCGCAGCCACCGGAAGAAACTGGGCATTTTGCCGAGTGTAAGACGGATCAATACGGTAGCCTCCGAATATCCCGATCTGACAAATTATCTTTACATGACATACGACGGGAAGGAGCATGATATATCCTATTATAAGGGAGACAAATCGGTGATCATACTGGGATCGGGCGCCTACCGTATCGGGCTGTCGGTCGAATTTGACTGGTGTTCGGTGAATGCGACGCGGGTTGCCCGGAATCTTGGCTACAAGTCTATCATGATTAACTATAATCCGGAGACGGTTTCTACCGATTATGACATGTGTGACAGGCTGTATTTCGACGAACTGTCATTTGAACGTGTCCTTGACATCATTGATCTCGAGCAGCCCAAGGGAGTAATCGTCTCGGTAGGCGGACAAATTCCGAATAATCTGGCCATGAAGCTGCACCGTCAGAGCGTGCCGATCCTGGGCACTTCACCGGTGTCGATTGACCGCGCCGAGAACCGTCACAAATTTTCGGCGATGCTTGATCAGTTAGGTATCGACCAGCCGAAGTGGGCGGAACTGTCAAGTATGGAAGAAATAGACGCTTTCATTGCCGAAGTGGGATTCCCGCTACTGGTGCGTCCTTCCTACGTGCTTTCGGGAGCCGCCATGAACGTATGTTACAATAAGGAACAGATGATCGACTTCCTGGCTCTTGCCGCGAAAGTATCCAAAGAGCATCCGGTCGTTGTATCGGAATTTCTGACGGAAGCCAAAGAGATTGAGTTTGATGCCGTAGCGAAGAACGGGGAAGTTGTGGAATATGCGATCTCCGAACATGTGGAATTTGCCGGGGTTCATTCGGGAGATGCCACACTGGTCTTCCCGCCGCAAAGACTGTACCTTGAATCGGTTAACCGGGTGAAGAAAATAAGCCGCATGATTGCGAAAGAACTGAACATATCCGGCCCTTTCAATATACAGTACCTGGCAAAGAACAACGAAATAAAGGTGATTGAATGTAATCTCCGCGCATCCCGCAGTTTTCCGTTCGTATCGAAAGTATTAAAGCATAATATGATAGAAACGGCAACACGCATCATGCTGGATGCTTCGTATACGAAACCGGACAAGAGCGCATTCGATATAGACTGGGTAGGCGTGAAGGCGGCACAGTTCTCTTTTGCCCGCCTGCACAATTCGGATCCGGTGCTGGGCGTCGATATGGCATCCACAGGCGAGGTCGGATGCATAGGCGACAGTTTTAACGAAGCGCTGCTCTCGGCTATGATATCCGTAGGGACGGATATTCCGGGGAAGAACATTCTGGTTTCCTCCGGGGCATTGAAAGATAAGGTGGAGTTGCTGGATCCGTGTAAAGAACTGGCGGCAAAAGGATACGTCATCTATGCCACTGCGGGCACTGCAAAATTTCTGGGCAATAACGGCGTGAAAGCCATAGCGGTAAACTGGCCGGATGAGGAAAAAGGGGAACTGAATGTGATGGAAATGCTTTCAAAGCATCAGTTTGACCTGGTCATTAATGTTCCCAAAGATCAGACAAAACGCGAACTGACGAACGGATACCGTATACGCCGCGCAGCGATAGACCATAACATCCCGCTAATAACAAATATCCGCCTGGCAAGCGCCTTCATCAGCGCCTTCTGCCGGATGCAGGCCGGGGATATCCGGATCAAGTCATGGCAGGACTATACTTTTTAGGACTGCGCGCGGCATAAAATTGTAGAGACGTGATGCATCGCGTCTCTACTTCACGCTTGCACGGGATTATCCATCTCAGACACCTGCGGCGTCAGCACACAATGCGCAAAACGATCCCGCGTAAAGCATAACAAAGGAAAAGGAGCAATAATAAATACGCCTATTATACGCGACACATAATATAAATACTCCTGCCCACTCTCTCATAATAAAAAAGGAATCAGTTGCAAAGATAGCAATTGTGCTAAAAATTCAAACAAAAAAAGATAAATTAAATATTTCAGCAGACCCTAAATAAAAAATTTTGAATTCTGAAATAAATATGGTACTTTTGTCACATAGTATTTGTTTTTTTGTTTTATAACACAAGATTGCTAAATATAAGCGACTTACAAAAGCATAATACTATTTTTTAGT
Organism: Tannerella sp.; assembly: GCA_031265585.1. Taxonomy (GTDB): domain Bacteria; phylum Bacteroidota; class Bacteroidia; order Bacteroidales; family Tannerellaceae; genus Tannerella. The sequence goes on from JAISCL010000092.1 coordinate 9,811, forward strand.
ATAAATCGGTAGAATGCGCTACTTGCGGAAATTGAATTTATTTCGTAACGTTCACTAAATTGTTAATAGATAGTATGTGTATAAAAAGAACACCATTATTAGCTGTTGAATTTCAAAATTCGATTCAACATCACGAAATATCGAAGTTTAGAGGAGCGGTAGTAAATCTGCTGTCATCAGGAAACATGCTCTTCCATAATCATATGGAAGACGGTGGTTTGCGCTATTCATATCCGTTAATCCAGTATAAACGTATTCACGGCGAGGCGGCAATCGTCTGTATCAAAGCAGGAGCCGAAGGCATCGGCGATTTTTTTTCGTATCTTTTATGGCATTTGACGTTTTTTTCAGGACAAATGTGTCGTTGCCCAATTACCCCAGCTCCGGGAAAGGGCGTCAGTCATGGATTCGGAACAGTGGTGAGAATGAATAATAATGAAATAAAAATATAGTAAGATATGGAAAAAGCAAAAGAAAAAGCACGCGAACATCTTTATCTGGCAGCATTGCTGCACGATATTGGTAAATTTTATCAGCGAGCGGATTCCGGCAGTGTTTCTACGAGTAAGTATTTAATAGAATACAATAAAAACGAAAGTTCGTTTCTACCACAATCGAAAGGTTTTTATACGCATAAACATTGCCTTTGGACAGCACAATTTATTGATGATAACAACTCTGTATTCAAAAATTTGATTGGGTCAGACATATCAGACTTGACGGATAAAAATAACTTACTCAATTTGGCGGCTTGCCATCATTTGCAAAAAGAGCAATTGACAATGCTGGGGCAAATTGTCAAAGAGGCCGATTGCCTTTCTTCCGGAATGGATAGAGAGTCGGAATTAGCATTTAAAGATGAACAAGATGAGAAAAACTGGGATGTTTTAAAAAAAACACGAATGACATCCATATTGGAAACCGTTCTTTCGGAAAAAGAAATGGTAAAATATCATTTACCGGTATCGGAAGTTTCTTTAACAAAGAGCTATTTTCCGAAAGAATCCTTTACAAGTAATCCTGATTATGGTAAACTGTGGTTAGAGTTTGTCAAAGAATTTAAGTTCATACAATCTAACGATTACCGCGTATTCAGCGAAACATTTTTGAATCTGTTGTATAAATATGCGGCATGTATTCCGAGTAGCACAATTAATTTTTCTGACGTTTCCTTATACGACCATTCTAAAACAACGGCTGCTCTTGCAATTTGCATGTACGATTTTCAGCAAAGTTGCGAAGTAACCGATAAGCCTTTTCTGTTGATTGGTGCGGATTTTAGCGGAATACAAAATTATCTGTACCAGATAGTTTCAAAATATGCAGGCAAAAACTTGAAAGGGCGTTCTTTTTTTCTCCGGATTTTGTCCGACGCTGTTGTTCGCTATTTGTTGAAAGAACTTGATTTGTTTCAGGCAAATATAGTGTATAATTCCGGTGGCGGTTTTTATATTATAGCCCCCAATACTACATTTGTCCGTGAGAAATTACAGGTGGCGACCCAAATGATAGAAAAAAAATTCTTTCGCAGTTTTGGTACAATGCTTTTTGTTGCCATCGAATCAGTTCCATTATCAAAAGACGATTTGATGCATAAAGATGAAAATCACAATTTGGGAACAATATGGCATGATTTGTTTGAAAAACGGGATAAAAAGAAAGCATGTAAATTTGCCGGTGTAATAGAACAAAAATATATAAAATTTTTCATGCCGCTAATGAAAGGAGGAGATGCCTTACGCGATGAAATTACAGGTGAAGAGTTCACAAAAAAAGAATTGTCTAAAAATAGAGATCTTACTATCAAAAAAGATACTAACAGACAAATTCTTTTGGGTGAAAAACTTCGAGAAACAGAGATAATGATAGTTTCTGACCGCCTATTAGCCTGTTGGAAAGGTAAATTCTATATCAAGCCTGCCTATTTGGGTTATTATTACTATTTTATTAAGGAGAATGATTTAACAGAGTCCGTTGATAATGTATCAATTATTCGATTTAACAATGCCAATTTCAATATTCCAATCAAAGGTAATAACAATATTTATGAGTTTCAGTTTTATGGTGGCAATAAATATAGTGGACAAACATTTGATGAAATGACGGAAAATCCGAATTTTTCCCGTTTAGGTGTGCTGCGCATGGATGTGGACAATCTGGGCTCGATTTTTCAATCGGGAATTAAAGCCGAAAGAGCTATCCTGTCTCGTTTTGCCGCGTTGAGCCGCTCTTTTGATTATTTCTTTTCAGGTTATCTGAATACGATTTGGCGTGAAACAGATAAGGACCGTTCACTTATTATATACAGTGGAGGTGACGATGTATTCATTGTGGGCAGTTGGGACGTGTGTATTGAACTGGCAAAGAAAATCCGTAACGATTTCCGGAAATTTACATGTGCCAATCCTGCTTTCAGTATATCGGGAGGTATTGCAATTGAGCCACAAAAGTTTCCACTGATGAAAGCGGCTGAAGAAGCTGCTCAAGAAGAACATCATGCAAAAGAACATGTCATTGCAGCCGGTGTGAAGCAGTTGGATAAAAATTCCATATCATTTATGGACTTTTCGCTAAATTGGGATACGGAATTTCCGGCAGTGGAATCACTGAAAAATACACTTGTCGATTTGGTATCTCAGCAAAATGAAGCAAAATCATTGCTGTCTAAAATAATGATTCATGCCGCAAATGCCGGAATAAAAGAACATCAGATAACAAATATAAAAACCTATTGGACGCTTACATACGACATGAGCCGGATGAAAGAACGGGTGAAAAGCGACAAGTCCAAATTACTGATAGATAATCTTATTAAAGAAGTATGTGGCAATAAATCATCTATTGCCGGAACATATTATCATCCATTGGAATTGTGGGCTTTTGCCGCACGATGGGCAGAATTGGAAATTAGAACAAAGAAAGAATAGCAATCATTTAAAATTTATAAATTATGGAAAAATATTCAAATAACAACAATCAACATGGCAATTTCAATGCAAATAGGAGCAATTACAATCATGGTGGTGGAAACAACAGAGCTTCGCAACCGCGTTCTATTGAAAGACAACAAGACAATTATTTCTTCGATACTTCGAAATATAAAGAAGAGTGGATTATTAAAGGAGTGACAAAAGAATTGGTTGATTATGCCAAATATGCAGGAAAATATATGGCAGACAATAAATTAACAAATTCTAAAATTCGCACTATTTATGGAGAAATCAAACGTATTCAAATGAGTACCTTTGATAAGGAAGAATCGGCATTTTTGTTACTCAAACCAAAAGTAGCTTACGCTCTTGGGCGCGATGCAACAAACAAAGGATTGCAGGCTTTCAAAAAGATCTTTGATTTATGTTCAGAAAAAGTTACCGATCAAAAGAGTTTTCAGAATTTCTGCAACTTTATGGAAGCAATACTCGCTTATCACAGAGCCTTTGGAGGAAAGGATTAGTTATTAATTGATAAAACTAGAGAATTATGTCAAACGTGAAATTAGTAAAGAAAATCGTTTACACCGGTACGATTACTTTAAAAACCGGTTTACATATTGGAGGTACCAATGCTGCATTGAATATCGGCGGTCCCGATAAATTCGTAGTTCGTAACCCTATCAACAACATTCCTTATATTCCAGGAAGTTCGCTGAAAGGAAAAATGAGAGCATTAATAGAAATATACCATGAATGTGTAGATGTGAAAAAGAAAGACGGGAAGATAATAGAAGTTAAGGCAAGCTCCAATCCAGACTCTGTCTCCGGTTATCTATTTGGAGTATCTGCCGACAGTAAAAATACAGAATCCAAACACTATGCATCCCGCTTGATAGTACGCGATGCAGAGTTGAATGTAGATGCAACCGATTTCAGCAATACTGATTTGCCCTACACTGAAAGTAAAACGGAAGTCGCTATTGACCGTGTAACGGCAAAAGCTAATCCGCGTACGTTTGAGCGTGTCCCCGCCGGTGCGCAGTTCAAACTGAATATGGTACTGAATATCTTTGAAGGCGACGTCGAATCGAAGTTAATAGCGACTTTAAAACAGGCTATTGAGTTATTACAGGATGATTATCTTGGCGGACACGGTTCGCGTGGTTACGGTCAAGTGGAAATTGACGAGCTCGAAGGAGTAGCAAAATCTTATAAACCATGCCCACTTACAATATCATAAAATTGAGACATCTGACACCATTGCATGTCGGTTCGGGCAGGGAATATTACGATTTTTCTGCGTCCAATTTGCATAGTGATACGCTTTCGGCAGCTTTGACTGCGTTGCGTGTGCAACAAGGCAATGCTACCGATACAGAAACATTTATCAAATCTTTCACGATAAGCTCGGCATTTCCGTTTTTTTGTAATGATTTATTTTTACCAAAATTGCAAGGCAAGATTAAGGTAAAAATTGAAGGGAAGGAAGAAAAAGAATACCGCAAACAATTAAAAAAATTGAAGTACATTGATTCTTCTTTGTGGAATGAATTAGTGAGTGGGATGGATTTGAATGTTAAGCGTTGTCAGTTGAAAGGCGATTTTCTGGTTAAAGACGGAAGTCATTTTGAGAAACCCAGTCAATCGCAGGTCAATCAGCGGGTAAGTGTTCCAAGAGCAGATAATAGCAATTCCGATCCATTTTTTTTTAACTGGACTTATTTCAATCCTCAAGCCGGATTGTATTGCCTGACCGATGCCAAAGATTCATTATTTGAGGAATTGATAGCTCTGTTTAAACTTCTGGGTGAAACAGGCATTGGGACAGATCGAAATGTCGGTGGCGGTAAGTTTGATGTAGAAACAGGTGAAATTACTTTGCCCGACATTGAGGATGCAACACATTCTCTACTGCTTTCGCTCTATATACCGACAAAAGAAGAATTGAACAGGCTACATCTTTCGGAGTCGCGTTACGAATTGTTGCTGCGAGGCGGTTACATTGCCGGTAGCAGTGAGGAGAGATTTAGGCATTTGCATAAACGGTCTGTATATATGTTTGGTGTTGGCTCATTGTTTCCGATTACAGAATCGTTGGTAGGAGAGACGGTTAATCTAAAACCGGAATGGAACGATAAACAAATGCACTCTGTTTATCGGAGCGGAAACCCCTTTTATTTACCGGTAAAAATCAGTGAATCATGATGAGTAAAGTAAAAATAGAAACGCTAACACCGGTACATGTAGGTTCGGGGAACTTGTTGTACAATAAATCGGATTTCATTACTGAAAAAAGTAGTGGGAACGACACAACGATTGTTGTTATTTCGCCGGATAAAATCGGAAAATTGATGAGCGACGACAAAGTAGAGAATTTTATTAAGTTGTGGGTACAAACTATTGAGAACAGAGGCGATTTGAAAGAGTTTATAGAAGAATTTGCTCCAAATGCAAGTTCTGATGATTATTCAAAACGAAAAATTACATTATCTTCACTTGCCACTCCTGATGATACGTTGAAAGAATGTATCCACAATGGTATGGGATTGCCTTATATTCCCGGAAGTTCTATAAAAGGAGCTATTCGGACGGCTGTTTTGGCCTCTTTGACAAATGAAATTTATAATATAGAAAGCAAAATTATCGAAAAAACAAAAGATAAAATCACAGGAGAAATGATTCCCAAGAGGGATAAAAAAGGGAATATCATTGTAACATCGAAATATATCGAAAAGGAACTTTTCGGCAGCGACCCTAACCACGATGTTTTTCGCTTTGTTCAGGTAGGAGATGCTTATTTTGAAAAGAGAACCGAAATAGCAACACGGCTGATTAACCTGAATATCAGAAATTCAAACAATGATTTAACGGATACATCCAAGTCGCAGTTGATAGAAGCTATCAGGCAAGAGGCTAACAGTGAGTTTCAACTGAATTTTACAGAAAAGCATTATCAACTTGCAAAAGAAAAAGTTGGAGAAATGCCGTTTTCTTCGCAATCCAATTTATTTTCATTGATAAACAAACACACTAAAAAAATGGTGGAAAAAGAAATTGAAGATTGGGAAAATGTCAAGAAAACAGGCGCCGAAAGTTATATTAATGAAATGCGGAAAATTTTAGAGGCAATTAATGGCTGCAAAGAGGAAACTTCTTGTGTATTACGGCTGGGACACGCTTCGGGTTGGCACTTTATTACAGGCGCATGGACAAAAACGTTGGATAATTTCAAAACTGTCGTTGTGCCGGCTTCCCGACCTGGTAATGAAAATTATAAAAAATATGACTTCCCCAAAACACGGCGTTTGGACGAAGATAGTCACATCCTTGGTTTTGTGAAACTGACAATCATATAATCACTATAATAATGGAGGATTTGTATTTAAATCTAAAATAATGAATAGAAACGATTAATAATAAGAAACATGAAAAATCTTTTAGTTACGCTATTGAGTGACCAAACCATTCCCAATGTACATTTTATTAAGTATATACAGGGAATTTTGAAAACTGAGGGCAAAGAGTTTGAACACCTTTTTATTTCTACCGAGGGTATGGAAAGAAAAGGCGTTGGACAATGGATTCGTAAAGTTTGTGCGATTGCGGATCTGCAAACAATTGTAGTTGAACACAATTCATTGTCGGATATTCAGGAAAAATTGCAAAACACAGGGGATTACGAAACGTACTTTGTGAATGTTACCGGCGGCACAAAGATAATGTCGATAGGCGTTTCCAGCTTTTTCAAAGAAAAGGCAAATGCCCGGATTTATTATATTGACGGTAATAAATGCTGGTTGAATTTTCCAGAAAGCGAAAGACACAGTGGTAATTTGGTCGACAATATAAATTTGACGGAATATGTTGGAAGTTATGGTTTTGAAATGCGGGAAGGCAGTTTGAGCGGAATTGATTTTGAATACACGAAACGGTTCTTGCCGGAATTTCTAAAATTGGGAGATGCTGAATGGAGAATTATAAATCAATTGCGGGAGAAAAGACGCAAAGGAACTGCCGTCAGAGAAATAAACGGTTTGCAGGATTTACTTTGTAAAATCGGATTTCCTGTTTCCGATGAAAAATTTCTAACGGTCAACAAAGATGAAGTCAAATATCTTACCGGCGACTGGTTTGAAGAGTATATTTATTTCCGGTTGAAAGAAGAGAAAGCTATCTCTGACGGGAATCTTAAAACGGGAGTACATTTAGTTAAAAACAATATTGACAACGAGTTTGACGTTGTTTTCCTGCATAACACAAAGTTCTATGCTGTCGAATGTAAGACTTCTATTTTGAGTGATAAAGGGAATATCATCAACGAAACTATTTATAAATCAACAGCTCTACAGAAAAATCTCGGTTTGTTCTCCAATTTCAGCATTTTCACATTGAGTTCAAAAGACGGAAACGAGGTGAAACAAACCCACATAAATAGAGCAAAAGATTTGAACATCAAGTTTTTTTGCCGTGAAGATATAGTGAATTGTACGAACATTTCTAAATTGTTAGGACTATGCTAATCAATTTATCCAACCATCCCTCCGGCAAGTGGTCGCTTGAACAATTACAGGCTGCGGCCCAATTCGGCGAAATTGTTGATTTGCCGTTTCCCAATGTCAGTCCTGACGGCGACGATGCGTATATCCGGGCGCTATGCGACGAATATGTATCCAAAGTTGAACAGATCGCCGGAGACGGGAAGGCAACCGTACATGTCATGGGCGAAATGACGTTTACCTTTGCCATTGTAAATGTATTGATATGCAAAGGATTTACTTGCATTGCCTCTACAACCGAAAGAGTTGTAAGAGAGGAAAACGGAGAGAAAATAACAAAATTTGAATTTAAACAATTTAGAAAATATTTATCTGTATGAAAAAAGTAAAGCGAATTTTTAAAAATGTAAGATTTTGGGCTTTATTACTGCTGATTTCGTCGGAAGTTAGTTTAATAATCTTTTTCAGGAATCATTTTTACCAATACATCAGCGTTTGGGAAACAACTCTTTTAATACCGTCTGTAGTCTTAATGGTATTTTTAGCATGGAATCGAACCGGTTTTTCTATCAAGCAGAAAACCGTGGCAAAACTTTTGGCGAGCGTTATTCAGCCGCGACACAGCACGATTGTTTATCTGTTCCTTTTCATTCTGCATATAACCTGCTTGGGGAATGCAGCTTATAATTTTTCAACAGGTAATGTCAGCGGCACGGATATTCTTGTATTTCTTATTATTTTGACAGGCTGTATTTTATTAATATATACCTTTCCGGATGCTCCTAAAAAAGGAACGGATAAGAAAAAAATTTTTATTTCCGGGATTTCAAATATTTTTTTCAACAAAGACAATAAGAAAATATCACCCACTTATGGACAGTATGTTATTGAACAAGCGAACCTATATCCTGTTGTCAGAGCATTTCATGTTACACACAATACAAATATAAAATTGAAGGAAGGTGATATTCTACATATTCTTTTAACAGACAATATTGACCGGGAATATATATCGAAACTTGAAGGAGCGATTTCTACAATAGAAGAATTTGTTAATGACAAGAATATCAATTCAGAAAAATCCGACTCCGTTAAATGGTTTAACGATAATTTCAAAAAAATGGATTTAACCAAAGACATTACGACTATTATTACCGAATATATCAGGTTGTTTGCAAAGTATGCTTTTTATGATAATGAGACGCTTCTATCTGTTATTGAAAAACTTGATATCCGCTATTCCAAAGCCATTGATTATAATAATTTCAAAGACTGTTATGATACAGCCAATAGTGTTTTAGAGACTTATCCGATCGAAAACAACGATATTGTTATAAATTCTACACCGGGTACGGTAACACTTTCTTCTGCTTTATCCATTTTATCAATGGCTGACAATCGGCGCCTGATTTATTACAATCAGAACAATGATATACCAATTAACAATAGGATGATGGAAATTGCAGAAAACAAGCTTGAATTTAAAGAACTTATTGAACAGGTTGCCGAAGATTTGTCCAATTAAGAGAATAGTGACTATGTTGTCTCTTTTCGCCAGTCTTTGTCAAATATCTACCCTCCATGCTGCATGGAGACAGGTAAAAGCCAAAAATTCCGTTGGTGGGATTGATGGCTTTTCCGTGTTGCAGTTCGATGAAAATTTACAGGGCAATCTCAATAAACTCAGCGAAGAATTGCGCAGAAAATCGTGGAACCCTGAACCGTATCTGCGAGTGGAAATTCCCAAAAAAGAGAATGAAAAACGGCAACTCGGATTGCTTTCGGTAAAAGACAAAATTGTGCAACAGGCGATAAAGATATTCAGTGGCGATTTGGGAAAATGTTATGCAAAAACTGTTTACCTGCCGCCGAAAAAACAGAAACCGGAAACAGTAATAATCGGGTGACGACGATTAAATAGCGTTCTTTGACATATTGGTAAAAACACTTGCGAAAAATCTGAAAATAGCATATTGCTTAGAACTAAGAGTTTAGTAAAACCCGAATAATTTTGGGATGAATTAAATATTCGCAACCAATACTTGATTTGTTTGCAGGCGTTATATTTGCGAAAAAAGCGCTATGGAGTGTTTTTAATATAATGAGAATCAATATATTGTATACTATGTTTTAAGCATATTTTCGCGAATCGCTGTTGATCCAAAATGCATAAAAGATTTGCGAAAAAAATTTAGCACATAATTTCCTGGCATTCAAATTATATAGAAAATAAATCAAAAAGAATTTTAGTTTATGAAAGAAAAAAATGCTACACTTGCGAAAAATTCACGCTGTCCCATTCAAGTATTTGCAGATAAGCGTATTTGCAGTTTGGTTATAAATAGTAAATGATGCTAATTGATTAATAAATAGATTTATTCTATTATATTCCACTAAAACAAGGATTAAGACACGATTTTTCGATTTTTGTTTTCATTGGAAATTATTCTATTATATTCCACTAAAACAAGGATTAAGACAAAAATAATTACACTCATAAATTTTTTTTTAATATTCTATTATATTCCACTAAAACAAGGATTAAGACAAACTACGGTAAATACAATAACAATCTTTGTAATTCTATTATATTCCACTAAAACAAGGATTAAGACTTACATCCCGTTCATAGTTGTCGTCGGCTCGCTTATTCTATTATATTCCACTAAAACAAGGATTAAGACCTGCCTTGATCACAATCCCGGATAGCGTTTTCCCATTCTATTATATTCCACTAAAACAAGGATTAAGACGTGATGTTATAATCTTTTTCCATCTTTAAAATATTCTATTATATTCCACTAAAACAAGGATTAAGACACGGTTTTGGCAGGTTTACAGGTTAAATTTTCGGTTGAAAACTTGGTAAACTGCGGGAGTATTATTTCATAGCTAAGGCGTTGCTGTTGGGGCGGGTTATGGCGGGTTTTCAGTTCTTGAGGGCTATGGTTCTTGAGGGGAGGAGTTTTTTTTTGTTCGGGGCTGCGCTCCGCTTGCAGGGGGGACGGGGGCAGATTGGACGCTTTTTGGCGTCGGGTTTTCTCCTGGTGACATTGGCCTGTGGCGGGATCGCGATCATTACGTGTGATGCGGATGTGTAAGAGGGGGGGGGGGGCAAAAGTCTGTATTTATCAATTTTACCCTTGTCACAGCAGCTGTGAATGGGGTAAAGCTTTCTAAAATGGACTTTTGGCACGCCCTCCTGCCTTGTTTTTATTTATCCGGCGCGATGTGGGACTTTTGTCAGGGTATGATTGCGCTTTGTATTTCGCCCCAGGGGCCGCGTTCGCCGCGGGTGTTTTCCCAGCAGAGGCAGAAGTAGACGGTCTTGCCGCGCTCGTGTCCCTGAAATTCGAGGGTGAAGGGGGTGCGCGTGTCGAATGACGAGTGGATCAGTTCGTCTACGTTAACGACCGGTTTGTCGCTGATTACCCAGCGTATGACGGCGCCGCGCTGTCCTGCCGGTTTGGCTTTTGATTTTTTTTGTCCCCGGTCGTAGAAGTGGATCGTAAGCCGGCGAATCATGCTGCTGTCGATGTCGAAATCGGGGTAGGTCGTGGCGACGGACGACGGATCACGTGTGGTCTTGTGGACAGGCAAGCCCATGCTTATGCGGTCTTCGCCGTTAACGAGAGGGTTGTACATTAAGTATGCCTTTACATCTGTCCGCACGCTGGTTTCGAGCGTTTTGCGGGCTTTTTTCTTTATTTCCACCGTCACGGTTGTGCGCGTGGAGGGTTCTCCTGCCGTTTTGAGTTTCTGTTTGTAATCGTCGCACTCCGAGGAGAGTTTGGTGTATTCCGTTTCCGGAAAGTTAAACCGCTTCATGGACGGAAACAGGGTTTTCAATAAATTGATTACCCATGCAAGGAAATCCCGGTCTTTTCTGGGCAAATAATCAGTACTCATAATTGATAACTTTTTAGGATGTCAGTATTTGTTGTTTGTGAAAATCTTTTTATTGACGGGCTATAGCCCATGACTTGCGGGCTAAAGCCCACGACCTGCGGGCTAAAGCCCACGACCCGCGGGCTAAAGCCCATGACCTGCGGGCTAAAGCCCATGACTCGCGGGCTAAAGCCCACGGAACAGGAATAAACATAATTTCCGGTGACGGAGTTACCCGGCGTGATATAATTAAAAATCTGCGGTTTGTTTTCTGCCGGACTGTAAAAGGGCGGCGCCGGAACTGTTCCGGTGCAGCTGCATATATATAATGTATGTAATATTATACGTTTGTATGTAAGAGGCTCGCCCTCCGCCGCTGCGAAATTTGCGGTACACGGCAGGCTGACAGCGATTCGGCTGTCTTCGGGGTGTGCAATGGGGGGCGATTGGCGTGTCATTTTCTGTAAATTTTAGAATATTGTTCCGGTCTTTGATCTCCTGTTATAAAAACAGCAACAAAGATATGCGAAAAAAATAAACAAAGCGATAAATTGGCCAGTTATTATCTGTTAAATCGTAACCGGGAGCTTTTTCAGACAAATCGGATTTCCTGCCGACACTTCTACCGACATGCCATCCCTTCGGGATTTTTGACCGTCATGGCCGAAATTGCTGCCGGCATGGCATCTAAGGTTCGGGATTTGGCAGGATCTGCGGGGAGGGTATGAGTCAGCGGCCGAACGCGGGATATTTGTTGTGAAAGCGGAGGCCGAGGCCGAGCATCAGGAAGTTGGGCGTATCGAAGTTTTGAAGGCTGTATCCTATATGGATAAACGAGTTGCGGGTGACTTCTATTTTGAGGGCTAAAATCTGATAGAGCGACCTCATGTCTTTTCCGCTGTGCAGCGCGTTGACTCCCAGTCCCAGATTGACCGAAAACCAGGGCATTACGTATTCTGTCCGTCCGGAAAGGCCCAGTGCCAGCTGTTTGTGCAGGGGAGGGGTTGAAAATTCAGGCGTCGTGCCGATAATATGGTCTCTGGCATAAATGTTGGCGCTTCCGTCGTAGAAGCCGTCCAGTGATACGCCTGCCCGGAACCGGTAGCCCAGGTTATACATGGGAGCAAAATTGAACCCGAATACCTTATAGGTTTCCGGCAAGGCGAAATGATCTTCTCCTACGGCGACCCCCTTGCGTCGCCAGGATCCGAACAGTACCAGGTCATAGCTTATGTGACGGGGGAATCCGGCTGCGGGAGGGCGAAATGATGCGGCGGGAATGGAGCGCTTTTCCCGGTTGAAGTTACAGGCTAACCCGGTTTTGAAGCCGAGCGTATTCAGGCCGGCGTTGGGAAAGCGGGTGTTTCCGTTCGAGAAATGGGCGAGCGTGATCCCGGCTGTCAGGTCAATCCTGCGCGAAAGCGTCCATTCCAGGTAGAAATTTGTATTGATGTAGGCGTTCATCCGGGAGCCGATGATGGTGTTGTACCGATTTTCGTATTCATCGTAGGGATGCCAGCCTGCCGACAGTCCGAAGTTCCATTCGTAGTTAAAGGATAGCTGCCGGCTTATTTTTGCGATGCGCGCTCCCTGGAAGATATACAGTACGACGGGGTCGCCCAGCTGTTTTTTTTCGTCGAACGTGTAGTATGCCAGTCCGATGCCCTGGTATGATGCTCCGAAGATCCGGCCGGCATACGAGTCCGGCTGCGATTGAAAGGAATATTTCAGATGTGCGGAGAGGGAGTTTTTAATGGGTTGTCCGTTCTCGTTTTCTCCCCTTAAAAAGGGATTCGACCGGACGATGAAACCCGGCCTTACCTCCGTGCCGATCCGGTGTATGAAGCGGCGTCCGGCAGAGGGAGCTTCCATCTGCAGCCGGGTTCGGGGACGGCGGTACAAGTCGCCGTACAGGGTGTCTTTTGCCGGAGAAATGCGGTTTCCGGAGGTGTTTCCCGCATCCGGATTTCCGGATAAAACGCCGCTGTATATGAAAAGCGCGATGATTATAAGCGTCGCTTTCCATACGGGCGTCTTTTCTCCTGTGTGCTGTTTTAGCGCCTGTTCTTTTAGCTTTTTCATTGGACAGTGTCCTGACAAATAAGGCGCAAATAACGGCAAATTGCCGGAGATAAGCAAGCGATGTCAAAAAAATAATTCACCGCAGGCCCGTCAAAGGGGGCTGTCCAAAAAGTCCCTCACGTCGTCATTGCGACTGCGAGGAGTTGCGAGGTACGAAGCAAAGCAGGAAGCAATCCGGAATACGGTTAATCACCGGATTGCTTCGGGCTGCACCCTCTGGGTGACGGGACTCGACTCCCCCGTTTTCAGGGATTGTTGAAACTGATCTGTGTGGTATCTCCCTGGACAGTAATGTTTAGCTTTGCCTCTCTGTTTTTCGGGAGCCAGTTTATTTTTCCGGATTCGTTCCGGTGACGTATCATGTCATGGTTCCGGCTGCCGGTGAGGTTTTCTTCTTCAATGTTACAGTTTTCGATATTCCAGTGGCTGTTGCTGTCCAGGTCGAGATTTATTTTCTTTGCCCGGCAGTTTTTGACCGTTAATTTCTTGTATCCGGTCCGGATGACGGGCGTTATGACATCTGCGTTGCATGAATCGATGGAAACATCTCCGTAAGAGTTTACCTTTACCGTGTCCGTTTCGATATTTTTTATCTGTATGGATAAGTTCCGGAGTTTATTGATGATGTCAATTTCGGAAGGGATGAAATGCAGGTTTATTCCGAAGACGGCATGGTGCTTATATTCATCGGATTTGTGTTTATTATGTAAATCCAGCAGTTTCAGTTTGATATTCAGGGTATCGCCGGTCATGCCGGTAGAGACGCAGTCTTTTAAAGATTCCGGAATAAAGAGCATCGCCGGACTGTTTTTTTCCGGAATCGAATGAATATACAGGCTGCCGTTATCCCCGGAGGTAATGTGAGGTTCTTCCGATTCGTAAGGTTCTTCGTCTATTATAACCGTCCTGAACGGGGGCAGTTCTATTCCGGTTTGATTTTCCTGCGGTAAATGAATGATTTTAACGTTCGAATGGTTACGGTTTTTCCTGCCGGTAAAGGAGAAACATACGATGAACAGGAGGGCTATGGAGAAAATGGACAGGATGATGCCAATGATTATTTTGGTTGTCAGTCTCATGTTATTTGTTTTTTTGTTGTTTATAATACTGGTTATACATTTCAACGATTTCGCCGACAGGGATTTCAAGCATGTATATCTGTTTGAAGAAATCGTTTATTCCGTTTTGAAGGAAATCGTCTTTTCTCATGGAGTGGATTTTT
>JAISCL010000001.1 GCA_031265585.1 Tannerella sp.
TTAATCGTATTATGCTGAATCTGTATGGATTGCGAAAGATTGTTCAAAGCAATATTACCCAGTTTCCCGATAATTTCATCGCACTGTTCCTTTGTTACGGAAAAGAGCGTGGCGTCGTTGTTCACGCCGAAAACAAGAAAACCGCCGCCTTCCTGATTGGAAAAGGCGCATAAATGTTGAGCCAGCCTGTCGGTTTTGGGCGACAGGCCGCTTTTCCAGTCTATATCATTCAACTCCGAAGGGATTGGATACAGACTGTTTTTCAAACATTTAATCGCCTTTTCCAGCCAATTCATTTTTCGGAAAATTTATTCGCAAAGGTAGGCTTTTCTTCGCAAACTTCAAAAAAAGTCTTAACGCGAAAACGGGAAACGCCCTATTTAAGCGGAGGTTTCCGGTCGGATTCGGTCATTCTTTCAAGCAGGGCGTCGCACATCAAATCCGTGAATTTCGTCCGGTTTTCGTCCATCCGGTTTTTGATGTTCATGAAGTAACTGGCATGTTCCCTTACTTCAAAATCAAATATTTCACCCATCCACCGGAACAGGTTTTTGAGGGAGATTTTACCGTTGTTGATACGCTTTACAAGGTAGAGAGCATATATTAACTCCACCCATTCGGCAATGCTGCCCGTCCACTTCAGCGGCAATTTCTTTTCTTCCGGGCAAAGCGGACAGTTCAAAGCATTCTGTTCCGCCAGCAGTTCTTTTTCCACCCATGCGATTTGCGCATTAATAAGTTCGGTGGCTTTGTGCAGATAAACTGCCGTATTTTTTCCCCGATACATCCGGCAGAGTCGCAAGTTCAACACGGGTATATACAAGCGCATCATGGTATGCTGCCTTATCGGTGAAAGCTGTTTTGCCTTGAAACACGGATACGACAAATTCATCGTATCCGTTTTGTAATACTTTGGCATCCATATTGATGCCCTTTTGTGAAGCGTCCTGCAATAAGCAGAAGAATCTTGTTGAACAGTAGCGTTGCAATTGTTCGAAATCATTATTGTTTACAGACATATTACTTTATTTTTAAAGATTTACACTTGATTTGATGACACAAAGACTTGCAATCGGGAGAAATGAAAGAGACGTAGTTCCCGGCTCCCATTCTTCAAAGGCATCTAAATCCCAGCCTAACATGACTGCGTTGCGTTCTATTTGCGAGCAATGCCCACGCTTCCTTTCTATCATTGTTTTTTTAATTTAATGTCATCAACACAAAAATCTGAGCCAGCAACACCCTTAAAAACATGGTCAGCGGATATACCGTTGCGTAGGCAGTGGCCTGTGCCTGAACGGGTGCTATGCTGTTTGCAAATTCCAGCGCCGGAGGGTCAGTCATCGAACCGGACAGGCAACCGCATATTTTCAGGTAATTGACTTTCAGCAGCCGGGCGATAATGCCTGCCGCCATAATCGGGACAAACGTGACGGCAATACCGTACAGCATCCATTGCCAGCCTCCGCATAGAATGGTTTCTACAAACTTTTCACCCGACAGCAGTCCGACGCTCGAAAGGAAAAGTATAATTCCCAATTCCCGCATAAAAAGATTTGCGCCGGGCGTCATGTAGAAATTCAGATTCCCGATGCGGCCCCTGTATCCCAGCACGATGGCTATCAGGAGCGGCCCGCCGGCAAGTCCGAGTTTGGCAGGAGCGGGAAGACCGGGTATGAAAATGGGAACGCTCCCTAAGATTATTCCCGTGAAGATACCAAGGAAAATGGACAGGATATTGGGTTTGGCCAGTTCATTGACGGAATCGCCCAGTTCTTTCTTTACGTCGTTCAGGATTTCCTTTTTCCCCACAACCCGGACGGTATCGCCCAACTCCAGTGTGGTTTCCAGCGTAGGCAATATCTTCATGCCGGAACGGAAAATGCGGGTTACGTTTGCCGGATAACGGCGGTAAATACCGATTTGCTCGATTGTTTTTCCTGCCAGTTTCCGGTTGGTCAGGAGCACGTTTATCATTGCCAGCGGCCCGGAAATCTCCCTGTGCCGGGCTATTTCCACTTTTCCAATCTTGATTTCCAGACTTTCTATCAGGTTTTGAGCGGAAACTCCACAGATGACATCCCCCTGTTGAATCATTTCCTCATCCGTGGCCACGATGGATTCCCCGTTGCGTACAATTCGCGAAACGGCTAATTCTTTATCCATGATATGCTTGACAAATTCGATGGTTTTTCCGAATAAACCCGGATTGACGACGGTTATCTCCACGCTTTGCAGTTTGGCTTCGCTGCTTCCCAGCGCTTCGGTATAACTTTTGACTTCCGCGAGGGTGTTTATCCTGAAAAACAGGCGAATCAGCAGGATAGAGATGATAATTCCCAGCACGCCGAACGGGTAGGCGACGGCATAAGCCATGCCTGTTTCGGAAACGGCACTCCCGGCTACGCCCTGTTCGGCAAGAACCTGCTGGGCTGCCCCCAGACTTGGCGTATTCGTCACTGCGCCGCACAAAATTCCGACAATGACGGCCGGCGACAAATCGGTAAAGCAGTAAATCAGACAGGCAATGCCGAAACCGCCCAGAGTAACGCCTGTTGCCAGAAGATTTAATAACAGCCCGTCTTTTCTGAAGGAAGAAAAGAATCGAGGCCCCATGTCCAATCCGATGCTGTACACAAACAGTATAAGTCCGAAATCGCGGACAAAATGCAATACATGTACATCGACCGGCGCCCCGCAATGGGCAATAAGTATCCCGCTGAACAGTACGCCGGCAACTCCGATTTTTACGCTTTTAACTTCCAGTTTCCCGGCCATCACGCCTGTGAAGGCGGTCATGCACAAAAACAGTATCGTGGATGCAATGCTTTGTGAAGTGAAAAATTCCTGTATGAACCCCATAATCTAATCTTTTTAGTAATGCGAAATAATCAAGATGTAACAGTTCGTTTTTCTCGACATGTTGAGAAGTTTCCCAATTGTCGTCGGAAGTTTTCCGAACATGTTCCAGAGTTTTCCGATTACCGTCGGAAGTTTCCGGAACATGTTCTGAAGTTTTCCGATTGCTGTCCGAAATTTCCAGAACATGTTCCGGAGTTTTCCGATTGCTGTCTGAAGTTTTCCGAACATGTTCCGGGGTTTCCCGATTGTCGTCCGAAGTTTTGCATATTATATATTCTTCATTCCTTACAGCGGGATATTCCCGTGTTTTTTAGGCGGGTTGGACTTGATTTTGTTCCGGGCCATTGCCAGCGCCTGTATCAGTTTGATGCGCGTGTGGCGGGGCAGTATGATTTCGTCGATATAGCCCAGTTCGGCGCTCCGATAGGGATTGGCGAAGTTTTCGCGGTATTCGTCGATGGCCTTTTTGCGGGTTTCTTCATTGGCTTTGCGGTAAAGGATATTTACCGCGCCTTCCGCACCCATAACGGCAATCTCGGCAGTCGGGTAGGCAAGGTTGATGTCGCTTCCCGTTTCCTTGCTCGACATCACGATGTAGGCGCCGCCGTAAGCCTTGCGGGTAATCAGCGTTATTTTGGGAACGGTTGCTTCCGAATAGGCGTACACGATTTTCGCGCCGTGGCGGATGATGCCGTTGTGTTCCTGCACCGTTCCCGGAAGGAAACCCGGAACGTCTTCAAAGGTGATAACGGGAATGTTGAAGCAGTCGCAAAAGCGGATGAAGCGGGCAATCTTGTCGGAACTGTCGATGTCGAGCACGCCGGCCAGAAACGCGGGCTGGTTGGCCACGACGCCCACCGGCTTGCCGTTCAGCCGTCCGAATCCGGTAATGGCGTTTCTGGCAAAGTGGGGCATGACTTCAAAAAAGTAGTGGTCGTCGAGAACGGGTTCGATGATGTCTTTCATGTCGTAGGGAACGTTCGGGTCTGTGGGGACAATGTCCTGCAATGCGGGGATGTCGCGTTTCACGTCGTCCGTGCAGGCGATGACCGGGGCGTCTTCCATGTTGTTGGAAGGCAGGAAGCTCAGCAACTCGCGGATGGCCATCAGCGTTTCCTGTTCGGTGTTGCAGACAAAATGTGCCACGCCGCTTTTGCTGCCGTGCGCGTACGCTCCGCCGAGTTCTTCCTTGTCCACTTCTTCGTGGGTAACGGTTTTTACCACGTCGGGGCCGGTGACAAACATATAGCTGCTCTTGTCCGTCATGAAGATAAAGTCGGTGAGCGCGGAAATCGTAATATTAAAAAAATCCAAACTTAAACTTGTATGCCTCTGTAAAACAGCAGAAACACACAGGTTGAAGTTTGGATTTTATTTCACTTTTTCACAATATTTCTGACACTCAAAA
>JAISCL010000112.1 GCA_031265585.1 Tannerella sp.
GGATAAAATCCTTTAGGATTAACGGTATACATCAATTCCATGCATATAAATTTTTTATTATTGATAATAAAAATTTTGTTCAAGTCTATTTTCCTGTTGTAAGTAAACCTGAACGTATAGAGCCGGGTAGAATCGAAATTCAGCGAACTTTCGTAAAGCGCCTTTAATCCGCGGTCATCAAAGAGTCTCAGATTTTGCGTTTTCACAATATACTGCTCTTCCTCCGTTATGTATTCGTCCGTCGTATCGACGAAGGCCATGTCATACGTTACGCTTAAGGATTGGTTAAGATAGATTCTCTTTCCGCCTGTGTAGTAAGCCATAAGGATGGTTTCATTCTTTTTTTTCTCTGTTGGCGCGACGATTGCATCCTGAATGGAGAAATTAGTATCTTCCACGTATTCACCGACACTGACCTGGGGCATTTGAACGCGCAGGTATCCATACAGGGCGCTGCCCATACGAATTTCAATATCCTGTATGGTAATCGGCGCCGGGGCTACCTCAAGGGAAAAATCCAGCTCTTTCGATTTGGGATTGTTCAAGACCGGTTTGAAGGCATTTACCTTTTTGGGATAATAGATTTTTTCCCCGTTATCTTTTTCCTCCCGGTAACAGATATATTCCATTTTCGATTCTTTCGAGAAGAATATTTTATTTTGCAGGGAGAGCTTATTTTCGGTATTGTTAATTAAGTTTTTGATTGCCGTAAAATTAGCCATTTCCACGGCTTCCGCCTGCTCCATGATTTCAGGGGCCAGGTTTTGGAAAGAAAAATACGCATCGCTGCCCAGTTCATAGTTGTAGTTGGCATTAAAGTAGTCCTGGCGTTCGTCATTTTCAATGGTTTGTGTGCAGGAATCTAAAACCTCATTGATGTCAATCTGGCCGTTTATGGCATTTTTCCGGGAAACGATTGATACCGATTTGTTGAGTTCGTCCAGGAGAAAAACGATATTAAATGATTTCTCCAGTTTACTGAAAAAATCATTGACGGTCATCTCCGGAAGCATCCGTACATATTTGGATGTTTTAACCCCGTTGATAATATGAAGGGCAAAAAAATCATCGTACAAAATATTCTCCTTTAGCTGGTATCCTAAAGCTGAAACCACAAGCTCAGCGACGTGATACAGGCGCGGCTGCGGGATATCCGTCATTGGGAAATATGAACCGAGATTCCCATTTGCATAATACACGCCCTGTTTGTTGTGTATGGTACCGTCCGGATCGGCAATGGGGAAAAAGGAATAAAACAGGGTAGAGGATTTGTTTTTTCCATATTCGAGTTCACCCAAAGCCAGATCGCTCAATTTCCTGTTCCCGCCGGTTATCACATGATTCAATTCCGATTCGCCTGAAAGCAGTTGGATTTTCACTTCCTTTTCCGTTATTTCCAGGATGATTTCAATCCCGTCCATCAGCACGTTATTATCGGCGATCAGCCTTGCTCTCCGGTTAGAGGCGATTTCCGTATTGTTGTTGATCCGGTTGTAATGATTGTACAATCTTGCATTTAGCGGATCAAGCAGGGAGAGCGTGATCTCCAGGGTACGCGTGCCTCCTTTAGTAAAAAACGGGTTTTCCTGTGTAATTTCCAGCGAAAAATCTTTCGGCAGCATAACCGGTTGTTTGTCAATGTACAGTTCTGTCATCGGGAAGCGTTTTTAATCATTTTATCGTACCTGTCCAGATTTTCCTTTATCCCTTTGCGACCGGTGATGGAGACTTCGCCGACAAACGGTTCGTCCAGACGTCGGTTCAAGCGGTCGGTTACTTCGGCGTTCCGGTTCAACCAGTCGGCGATTGATGCGAGGACGGGCGATTCATTTTCCCGTCCGGAGGCGGCGGGCGCCAGAGCGGAAGAAATGCCGGCGACCAGATGGCGGTTTTCTGCTTCCCGGTAATCCAGCGCCCGGGCAAAGTCTTTTTCCGTGAGCGAAGAGACGGTATTGTTTTTCTGGGCGTCGTCCACGACGTTGAATATTTTTCGGACGGCCGGGTTTTGGACGGCTAAATGGTTACCGACGAACTCATGGGAGTGGACAACGCCCTGTGGTTTGTCCCAGGGGCCGTCGGGCGTAAAGCCGCCGGTGTAATAGCCTTCCTTAGCTGCATTGCGCTGCTCTTTGGCAACGGCAATCTGTCCGGCTCCGGCAGCGATGGCAGCAGCAGCTGCCGCCGCTCCCAGTCCCGGACCAATAACGGGGATGCCGGCCAGCGCCTTGTACGATTCCATAGCCGTAACAGCCGTTGTCGCTATTACCTGGGCAATGGTGACAACGAACTGCTTGTCGGCGTACTTGGCTTTGATTTTATTCAGTTCCTTTTCTTTTTCCTCCTCCAGTTTTTCAACTTTCTTGCTGTTTTTCCCGGCGGCCTTGATTTGCTTGTCGTACTTGCGGCTGACTGCCGACGATTCGGCTTCCTGGAAGGAAGAAATAGCGGATGTAAGACTGGATGTGACGCTTTGAATTTTGTCGGATACATCCCTTACTTTCCCGGTCAGGGAATCTAAATATTCCTGATCGA
>JAISCL010000118.1 GCA_031265585.1 Tannerella sp.
TATGGATGCAAGACCGAACGGATAATTAGACCTCAAATCGTCTTTTGTCGTAAACGGCAGTTTCTTCAAATCATTCAGCGATTGGATATCTTCTGCCGATATGCCGTTTTCTTCAAACACTTTTTTGTAAAAAGACGAGTTCGACGCCTGAGCCATCGTGCTGCGCAGCCTTTCCAGTTGCAGCCGATGCAAGTCGTCGCGGTTCATTGTCTCCAGTTCTTCCTGCCAATAGGATGATGCCATTTCTTTATTTTTTATTTTTCCGGTTAATAGACGGCAAAGATAAAAAATTTTATATATAATTATTCCATTCCGTAACAAAACTTCATCTTTCAATTGACAGTCGGCAACCAATGTATACTCAATTCTGCATGAGTAATTTTTCATCCCTTATTTTCAACCTCTTGCCGGAAAACAGGATAAATGTTTATTTTTTTTCGCTTTTGGATTTTGTCATGAACCGAAAAAGCAGTACTTTAGTGCGCTTTTTTTTAATTGTGAGGAAGTACTTTATTGTAGAACTAAATAAGATAGAAATGGTTGAAGACAGAATTCTTAAAATTGATATTAATAACGAAATGAAATCCGCGTACATTGACTATTCAATGTCCGTCATTGTCTCACGCGCCCTTCCGGATGTCAGGGACGGCTTTAAGCCCGTTCACCGGCGTATTTTGTTCGGGATGAACGAACTGGGCAACACATCCGATAAGCCTTACAAAAAGTCCGCGAGGATTGTCGGTGAGGTTTTAGGTAAATATCATCCTCACGGAGACTCGTCCGTTTATTTTGCAATGGTCCGCCTGGCGCAGAAATGGTCGATGCGTTACATGCTGGTCGACGGACAGGGAAACTTCGGCTCGGTCGACGGCGACAGTCCGGCGGCCATGCGTTATACGGAGGCGCGCCTGAGCAAACTGGCAGAAGATATATTGCGGGATATAGACAAAGATACGGTTGATTTTCAGCTGAACTTCGATGACACCTTACAGGAACCGGTGGTATTACCAACACGCATACCCAATCTCCTCATAAACGGCGGATCAGGTATTGCCGTCGGTATGGCAACCAACATGCCACCCCATAACATGCGCGAAGTACTGGAAGCCTGCAAAGCATACGTTGACGCCCGCGGAGACATTGACGTGGAAGGATTAATGCAGTACGTCAAAGCCCCGGACTTTCCAACGGGCGCCACCATATACGGATATGCCGGCGTCAGGGATGCGTTCGAAACAGGACGCGGGCGCATCATCCTGCGCGGAAAAGCAGAAATTGAAACAACCTCGTCGCATGACAAAATTATAATCAGTGAAATACCCTATTTAGTTAACAAAGCGGAACTTATCAAATATATCGCCGATCTGGTAAATGAAAAGCGCATCGAAGGCATTTCCAACGTAAACGACGAGTCCGACCGCAGCGGCATGCGTATCGTAGTAGACATCAAACGCGATGCCAATGCGAATGTCGTACTGAATAAATTATATAAGATGACCGCCCTGCAATCGTCTTTCAGCGTCAATAACATCGCACTGGTCAACGGCCGTCCAAAACTGATGAACCTGAAAGATATGATCGGATACTTCATCGAGCACCGGAAAGAGGTCGTCACCCGCCGTACCCGCTATGAATTGAAAAAGGCAGAAGAACGCGCACATATACTTCAGGGACTCATCATAGCCTCCGACAACATTGATGAAGTAATCGCCATCATCAAAAAGTCAAGCAGTCCGCAGGATGCCATCGCCAATTTGATTGTCCGCTTTGAACTGACTGAAATACAGGCCCGCGCGATTGTGGAAATGCGTCTCCGCCAGTTAACCGGACTGGAACAGGATAAACTGCGCGCCGAATATGAGGAAATAGAAAAACTGATTGTCCGTTTGAAAGAAATACTTGAAAATGAAGAAATCCTGATGGATGTAATCAAACATGAATTTCAGGAAATTATTGATAAATACGGGGATGAACGCAAAACAGACATTGTATATGCATCCGAAGACCTGAATCCGGAAGATTTTTACTCCGATGACGAAATGATCATCACGCTGTCCCATTTAGGATATATCAAGCGTACCCCTCTTTCCGAGTTTCGCTCGCAGGCGCGTGGCGGTGTAGGTTCCAAAGGCTCCGATACACGCGACGAGGATTTCGTCGAATACATCTATCCGGCCTCTATGCATACGATCCTTCTTTTCTTCACAGCCAAAGGAAAATGCTACTGGAAGAGAGTATTCGAAATACCCGAAGGTACGCGTAATTCAAAAGGCCGTGCAATACAAAACCTGTTAAACATTGATCCCGACGACAGTGTAAATGCATTTATCCGCGTAAAAAAGCTGATAACCGATACGGAGTTTGTCAATTCGCACTACCTGCTGTTCTGTACGAAAAACGGCGTAATAAAGAAAACATTGCTCGAAGCCTATTCCCGTCCGCGCCAGAATGGTGTGATCGCTATTTCACTGCGCGAAGGAGACGGACTGATACAGGTACGCATGACAAATGGAAACAACGATGTCGTGATCGCCAACAAAAACGGCCGCGCCATACGGTTCCATGAAAGTAAAGTACGTGTGATGGGACGCACGGCAACCGGAGTTCACGGTATGACACTCGACGGCAAAGACGATTGTGTGATAGGTATGATCTGTATCAAAAAACCGGAAAAAGAATCAATCCTTGTCGTTTCGGAAAAAGGATACGGTAAACGTTCAAAAATTGATGATTATCGCATTACAAACCGTGGAGGGAAAGGGGTTAAAACTCTTAATATTACGGATAAAACCGGAAAACTGGTAGATATTAAATCCGTAACGGACGAAAATGATTTAATGATAATTAACAAGTCCGGCATTACAATTCGAATAAATGTTGTAAATTTGAACATTATTGGACGTGCAACCCAGGGAGTAAGACTGATTAACCTCGAAAAGAGAGGGGATGAAATCGCATCTGTATGCAAAGTGATCTCCGAAACAGAGGAAGAAAAAATAGCAAACAATGGATTACTTCAGGGGGTGAAAAGTGAAGATACGGAAGAAAATGATGACAACTATGAAAGAAACGAATAATATTACTAACTCAAATTATTAAAAAGACAATGAAAAAATTAGGATTAACACTTGGGCTATGCTTACTTGCGTCTGTTTCTTTCGGACAAAAGAAAGCCGTTTCCGAAGCTTTAAAATTAGCGAAAGATGCAACAAAGCCAAACTTTGTGGAAGCAAGAACGAAGATCAATGAGGCATTGACAAACGAGGAAACGAAAAATGAGGCAAAGACATGGTATACGGCGGGACAAATTGAAGATTTGCAATTCACAGCTGAAAACACAAAACAAATGGTAGGCGGGCAACCGGATGAAGCAACGATGTATAACGCATTGATGAACATCTATCCCTATTTTGTGAAAGCAATTGAACTGGATAACCTTCCGGATATAAAAGGTAAAGTCAAGCCTAAATTCGCCAAAGATATCAAATCTATACTGAAGGCTAATTCACCTTACTATATGAACGGCGGCGCCTACTTTTTTGAACAAAAAGATTATAAAAAATCGTATGAATTCTTCAATCAATATATTGAAATAGTCGACAGTAAATTGATGAAGGAAGGAGAAAAACCGGCAGAGACTGTTGACTCTACCTATATTTTTGCTAATTACTATGCAACTATTACAGCCCTTCAGTTGGATGATCATACAACGGCTATAGAAGCATTGAAACGCGCCAGTAAGATTGATTACAAACGAAACGATATGATACAATACCTTGCTGATGAATATAAAAATATCGGAGATACAGCAAATATGGAAAAAACACTGGAAGAAGGATTGGCTATATTCCCTAAAGAATCTTATTTTATATTAAATCTAGTAGGTGTTTATATTAATTCTAACAGGAATGATAAGGCTATCGAATACATCAATACTGCGATAAAAAATGAACCGGACAATGCCCAATTATATGATGTGGCAGGACGCGTCTATGAATCCAGTCTGAAAGATTATGTGAAAGCAGAAGAATTTTTTAAAAAAGCAGTTGAATTGGACGGAGAAAATGCGGAAATGCAATCGAACCTCGGACGTGTTTATTTTAATCAGGGAGTTACACAATTGGATAATGCCAATGACATTGCTGATGTAAAGAAATACAATGAAGAAAAGGAAAAAGCGAAAGATTTGTTCAGAAAAGCGCTTCCTTATTTTGAAAAAGCATATCAATTAAACCCGGAAGCATCCGATAATAAAATGGCTTTGCGCAGTATCTATTACAATCTGGATATGGGTGACAAATACGAGGAAATAGATAAAGTCATGAACGAAAGTAATTGATTAACAAATAAATAATTTATTTACGCCAAAAAAACGCTTACTGATCGACAGTAAGCGTTTTTTTTCGCTTTAATTGCAGTTTTTTCGTTTTAAATTACGATTTTTGGGTTTATATCGCTAATAGTTGATAAATCATTTGTGCCAATCGAAAAATAATTGCTATTATTGCATCCGAATTATTGTATTATTCATTCA
The DNA here is from genome assembly GCA_031265585.1 of Tannerella sp. GTDB lineage: Bacteria > Bacteroidota > Bacteroidia > Bacteroidales > Tannerellaceae > Tannerella. The sequence continues at coordinate 4,535 of JAISCL010000118.1, forward strand.
AATTAAATAATCATGAAACAGAATGTCATCAATCGTAGAAAATTTCTTCGCATGACTGCTACGGCAGGGGCAGGGGCTGCATTTCTCACAGAGGAAGCAATAGCGGCAAAGACTTCGGTAAAATCCGTTTTACAGAATCAAGTAGAGATACCCGTGCGTACATTGGGGCGTACAGGATTACAGTTGCCCATATTAAGCATGGGCGTAATGCGTGCAGATAATCCAAGTGTTCTGAGAGCTGCATTCAGTTCCGGAATAGTACATTTTGATACGGCACACGGCTATCAGGGCGGAAAAAATGAAGAGATGGTAGGTACTTTTTTTGCCGGGAAACCACGCGATTCATATATCATCGCTACAAAAGTGAAATTTGATTACCCGCTACAGGAGGATTTCGAAGAAAAATTTCCTGAACAGGTGAACATAAGTCTCAATCGCCTGAAAATGGATTATGTCGATATTTTTTACATTCATGCGATTGATAATGTAGAAGCAATCAAAGATCCTCGTGTGATTAGCGCCCTGGAAAAATTAAAAGAATCGGGTAAGGCAAAATTCGTAGGTATCTCTACACATGCCAACAAGCCGGAGCAGTTGGATGCGGCTGTTGAAATGGGCATATACGATGTAATCCTGTTGAGTTATAACTTCAAAATGAAGAATCTCGCCGAGACGGATGCTGCCGTTGAACGTGCGGTAAATGCCGGTATAGGCTTTGTTGCGATGAAAACAATGGCCGGAGGAGTTGAAGATGCTTCCGGTAAAAAGAAAATCAATGCGCAGGCATGTCTCAAATGGGTATGGCAGAATAAGCATTTTGCCACTATCATACCGGGATTCACCAATTATGATGAACTTGACGAATGTCTGGCAGCCGTGAAATCGCCGGAATTGAACGAAGAAGAAAATAAGTATCTTGCATCACTCCGTAATCAGGAAATGCTTTATTGCCAGCAATGCGGACAATGCAGCAATCAATGCTCCGAACATCTTCCGATACCGGATCTGATGAGGGCTTATATGTACACATACGGATATAAATTCGCACAATTATCAAAAGAAACCTTGGCGGAACTTAAACTGTCCGAAAATATCTGTAGCAGTTGTAATGGCAAATGTAAAGTGGCCTGTCCTTCCGGATTTAACGTCGAACAAAAGATTGCCGCCATAAAGCCGGTCATGGCAATACCCGACGTATTCCTGACATAATATAAACAGTATGAAGCATATATGCTATATAATCCTATTCTTGCCAATGCTCGTTACGGCGCAAACGCCGGATGCAATCCTGTCGTGGCTTCCCGCTATTAATGGCTGGCAAAAGCCCGAATCGAAGGAAGTTTTTGACTCCGACAACCTGTTTGACCGTATAAACGGTGCAGCTCCGTTGTTCATTGAGAACGGATTCCGCGAGATGACAGCCTGCGATTATACAAAAGGAGAGGATTACATCACAATACAGGTATATCGCCATGCCACACCCGAAGACGCGTTCGGAATGTATGCATCGGAACGTTCCTCCGATCTTACATTTTACAGGACAGGGGGTGAGGCTCATGGCGATAACAGCAGTTTGTTTTTCTTTGCCGGTTCATTGTATGTTAAAATTAGAAGTAATCAGGCGGAAGAAGCAACAGGCAAAGCTATGCAGGTTATTGCCGCAGCTATCGCCGGTAATACCGATCCAAACGCTGCCTATCCGGCACTTATCGGGAGATTCCCCGAAGAAAATAAAATACCTCATTCTGAGGCATATATAACATCCAATTATATAGGTCACGATTTTCTTAATAAAGTATATCTCTGCAAATATAAACAGGGAGATTTGGAATATCAACTTTTTGTGATAGATGCGGGAGACGGCGGCGGTGCAAAAGAGATACTTAACAAATATTTCACGTTTGCGAAACAACCGCTTGAGTTCGAAGAAGGATTTTTACTTATAAAAGACCGTTACAATGGAGATATTCCATGCTTATGGAAAGGAAAATACCTGATTGGAATTTATAACGAAAACGGAGAAGCAATTCCCGATGCGGAAGCAAAACTTAATTTAGTGAACAGTAAATGATAAATATAAATTTTCTGGAGCGGGATGTAGCCCTTGTGAGGAAAAAATCTCCATTGATTCATAATATCACCAATTATGTGGTGATGAATAATACGGCCAATGCATTATTGGCAATCGGAGCCTCTCCGGTTATGGCGCATGCTGCGGATGAAGTGGCAGAAATGACGGATATAGCTTCGGCTCTGGTCCTTAATATCGGTACGTTGGACGCCCAATGGGTGGAAGCCATGCTAATAGCGGGTAAAAGAGCCTTGGCTAGACATATTCCGGTAGTATTTGATCCGGTCGGCGCCGGCGCGACAACCTACCGGACGAAGGTCAGCCGTGAAATAATAGATGAATGTAAACCCTCCATTATCAGAGGGAATGCATCTGAGATTATTGCCTTGTGCAATGCCGGTGTGCAGACGAAAGGAGTAGACACGACCGAACGTTCGAAGTCGGCTCTGAATCCGGCAAAAATGCTGGCCCGGCAGACAGATGCAATTGTGGTAGTCAGCGGGGAAACGGATTATATTACCAATGGCGAGGAAGTGGAAACGGTGGAGAACGGCAATACCCGGATGACGGGGGTTACCGGCATGGGATGTACGGCAACCGCCCTTGTAGCTGCTTTTGCCGCCATAAATACCAATCTGCTGGACGCTTCGACTCACGCTATGGCAATCATGGGAATAGCCGGTGAAATTGCGGCATCCCGTTCGCGGGGGAATGGAAGCCTGCAGGTTAATTTTCTGGATGAATTATGTATTATTGACGGTGAGACGATTCGTAAAAATCTGAGACAAACCCGGCATGAAACCGTTTGATTTAAGCCTGTATCTTGTGACCGACCGTTCATTATCCTTAGGGAGGCCTTTGGAATGTGTCGTGGAAGAAGCCGTGCAGGGAGGCGTTAGTATCGTGCAGCTTCGTGAGAAAAACTGTTCTTCGCGGGAATTTTATGAACTGGCCGTCCGGCTGAAAAAATGTCTGAAACCTTATCATATACCGCTTATTATCAATGACAGGCTTGATATCGCATTAGCCTGTGATGCCGAAGGGTTGCATATCGGACAACGTGATATTCCTTATAATATCGCCCGGAAATTATTCGGGAAAGATAAAATCATCGGTCTGTCGGTCGAATCCGTCCAGGACGCACAGGATGCGAATGAAACGGATGTCGATTATATCGGGATTTCTCCCGTTTTCGGTACGCCGACAAAGACCGATACCGCTTGTCCTTTAGGATTGGACGGAGTCCGTGCGATCAGTAAAATTTCCCGGCATCCCAACGTGGCTATAGGAGGCATAAATCATACAAATGCGACAGAAATAATAAAATCGGGAGCGAATGGCATATCGGTCGTGTCGGCTATTATGTCGGCCGGATCTCCCCGGGAGGCAGCAGCAGAACTCAGGCGCATTGTAGATGAAAAGGAGTAGAGACTTTCGCATGTTCTATTTAACATAATATTAATTATGCGGAAAATGCAGAATCTTTTGGAGATGTTTCAGCACTGATTTTTAATCAATTGTACATGATGCCTGCTTTTCCGGAAGTCGCAGACCTTCGTTATGAAAATAATGACTTTTCAAATCAAATAGATGAATTATACCATAATATATATGTAGCATATGACTACTACCGTATGTAGCACTTGCTTACTAACGTATGTAATGCATGACTACTAACGTATGTAGCGTATGCTTACTAACGTATGTAGCATATGACTACTAACGTATGTAACGCATGACTACTAACGTATGTAGCGTATGCTTACTAACGTATGTAGCGCATGGCTACTACTGTATGTAGCGCTTACTTACTCCGTATGTACATATAAGTTTTACCCATACAAAGCGTTATAGAGCCAAAAAAAATCCCTTCACAGATAACTGTTCAGGGATTTTATAATTAATCAGGCCTCTACCACAGGAATAGAAACTCCTTCTTCCTCCAGTATTTTGAACGCCCTTTCCAATATTGTCGTGTCACTCAATACAACTATGCCGCCGTTAGGTCCGGGTTCAATATGCAATCCGCAACTTTTCCCATCCTTATAGTTATATCCACCGAAATAATTACGGACGGTTTCCACATTGACGCCTAATTCATCTGCTATGCAATGCATGGAACCGTCCGGTAAACGATCCTTGATGTCACGAAGCTCATTGAAAGTGATTGTTTTTGTCATGGTCAAAATATTTTTTGTTAATAATCCATTTATATGTTCCGAAATATAATAACGATTTCCCTGTTTTCCAAATTTAAATGACTAAAAGCATTGTATGTTTTACGGCATCATTTTTAAACATATTATTTAATTGTTACCGGAGGAATAAACTTCAAAGCATACAATAAACTAATGAATAACATGACAATGATTGTAGCAATTAACATGTACAGAATCATATTAAGCCTTTTATATGCATAGGAACGAAGCCTACTCTCCGGATCATCACTGTCGGCTATTTCATTGACAAGCAATTTTTTACGGGCAAAAACAAATAATTTATAAACGATCCATCCGAACAACAGCCCTGCTATAATTCCGGCTATGATGTCTGAAATAAAATGGACACCGAGGTAAATCCGGCTGTAAGAATTAACAATCGCCCATAGATACAACATGACAGAGTAAAAAGTATACCTGAAAATCAGAGAAGTAAGCATAGCAAAGCCAAATGCATTCGCTGCATGGCTTGAAATGAACCCAAAACGGCCGCCACGGTAATCGAATACAATCTGTACTTTGTCCATAAATTCCGGATGATGCGTAGGCCTGAACCGGGCAAACAGGGGTTTGCATACTCCGGAAGCAAACTGGTCGCACAAAGTGATGACCAGAGCGATAGCTGCCAGTATAAGAAGCGTTTCTTTCCAATGCTTCTTATTTTTATAAAAAAGCATAACAATAAACAGGACAGCCAGAGGTATCCAGAAAATCTTACCTGAAAACAGCCACATAAACTGGTTCTCAAAAGGAGTATGGTAACTGTTCAGCAATAGAAAGGTATCTCCTTCGCAACCCAGAATTTTTTCAAGCATATATCATATTACAGTTATATCTTTTTTGTTGATCCATCCGACATTTCCGTCTTCCAGCGCAATTTCATTCCAGTCGCCAACAGTGCTTTTTATAAATACTTTTGCGCCTTCATGCAATCCGAACAGGTCCGTACCGCTATGATCCGGAGAACTCTTTACCGTAACTGTGGGAGTAAAAACAATAGCGCCGTTGCGGTTGACAAGTTCTTCTTTCTGATTGTATGCAAATACGTTTGTAAATATGACAACAATAAATAATACAATCCCCAGATAAAAGCCTGTTTTTTTGAGACGCATCCATTTGGAAAAGAAAAACAGCACCAGACAACAGATTAACAGGACAAAGCAAAAAATACCTGCCGTCGCCCACGAATCGACTCCGATCAGGTTTTGTACGGAACGGAACCAGGTTTTCAGAAAAAAGTCCTGCAACGGTTCTATCTTATCAACCGTCTGCTGTTTGGCCATCTCCAGATTAAAGCGGATATCACCATCGCCCGGCTTTATGAGTAATGCACGTTCATAATTAAGAATGGCATGCGCTATCTTTCCGGTCTTGTAATACGAGTTTCCGAGATTGTAATATAATTCATACGCATCTCCGTAACTTTTAAGTACGGACTCATACAGTTCTACGGCCCGGTCATACTGTTCCGAAGCATAAGCCGTTTCAGCAGCCTTGATATCGGCCTCCTGCGCAGAAGTATAGGCATATATTCCACACAGTATGCATATTCCAATGATTTTCCTGTTTATATTCCGTATCATGTCTTTTTTATTTTTTGATTGTATTTTCCATCTTACCGATAGCATCTATCGTTTCCGTAAACAATTTATCCATCGCTCCGGAAGCCTGACTCGGAGCATACCGGGCAAATTCACACGTATTGACGATGTCCAGAAATTCGCTTGACAGTGATTCATCTACTCCGTATTTCGTCAACTCTACAGCGACATTTTCTTTCATCAGTTCAGATTGGGGCATATTCAGTTTATCACTCAGGTATCCCCATAAAGCGCGTAAAACTTCTTCGTAGAATGCTTCCTCTTTATTTTCCTTCAGCAGTTTTTCGGCCTGTTTCAATCGTTTGACGGCTGTTTTATTTGCTTTCCTTGTACGCACAAGCGCGATGTTTGAATTTTCCTTCACCTGCTTGCGGTAGATAATGAAAAATACGATGAACAGGATCGCGATCATCAGGTACGCCATCACATAGAGGAATGAGCCGAAGAAGATTTCTTTATTCGAAATAAAATGCACCCTGTTGACCTTGATATAACGGATATCTTTTCCGAGAAACTTCACATTTTCACGGGCTGTATAATTGGATACCACAGGGGCTTCCGCTCCTCCTTCGCCTTTTTCCACATGAAGCCGGAACGGTTTGGTCGAAAGTGTCTCATACGTGCCGGCTTTCGTATCGAAATAGGAAAAGTTGATTGCCGGTATTTCAAAATCACCGGCATAGCGCGGGATCGCCATATATTCGACCGTTTTGGTTCCGCTTACTCCCGTAGTACGGACCGTATTATTCATATTGACAACCGGATCAAATACTTCAAAATCATTCGGAAATTTGACTTCCGGATTTTTAAGCAGTTTGATATTTCCGTTCCCTTTAATGGTCAGTTTAATGGTAACGGCCTCATTCGCTTTCAGTTCGGTCCTGTTTATATCCGAAGACATGGTATAATTACCGACCGCACCCGAAAATGAAGCCGGTTTGCCGGACGGTAAAGGCTTAACATCTATCGTAACGGGCTGTGAAAAAACTTCCCTGGCCACACTCTGATCATCGAAAAAACTTTCAAAAAAACTGCGATTACGATTCTGATTGCGTATCCTTAATATGGCCCGCACTTTACCTCCGCCTATTTCAATTTTACCTGAACGCTGCGGATATAATACCGTTTGCTTCAGTACAACCGTCTGATAGTTACGCCCATTCATATTTTCAAGCACTAACTGGTGCTCTTTAAGCTCTATTTCCTGTGCTAAAAATCCTTCAAACTCAGGAAATTTAGCATCTGCAATATCCGTCAGATTCAGGTTCTGGGCAACACAAAGTTTAAATGTTACAAGAAAACCTTCCTGTTCATAGACACTCCGGTCGGATACAATCATACGCATGAACAGGTTTTCACCTCCGATATCCGTAGACGGGGCCGGATTATTTCCTCCTCCCCCACCCTGTTGCGCCTGTGCAGTCTGATTTGGTGGCAACACTTTAACAGTCAAAGTATTGGACTTATATTCCGAATTTCCGATTTTGAGGGTTGCCGGTTCCAGTTCAAATGTACCTTCTTTTTTAGGCATCAATATACAGGTGTAGGTTGTTGAAGACGAACTGGTGCTTTTCCCGTTTATAACCTGCATACTATGACTTGTAGCGGGAATCGGATCCATCAACACGTCAAAGTTTTCCGTCAGCGAAGGAGGTAATCGAAAATCCTTCGCATTCGTGACATTCACAACATAAGCCAATTGAAACTGTGAACCCATTGCCACGGCAGGAGGTGCAGATCCTCGAAACGTCACATCGGCTGCTTTTATATTAAGCGAAAACGCGACATACAACAATAGCATTAATAAGAAATTTATCTTTTTTTTCATATTCCTGTATATTTATCTTTTTTCCTATCTCTTCAAAATCAATTTTTTACCCTGTTCATACAATCTTACAAGTTACCACTGTTTTTCTTTCTTACGACTCTTCTGTTGTTGCATTTGCGCTTTTTTTACTTTTTCCTGTGTATCCTTTTCATCCTGCAGGAAAGCATCCAGCATCTGCTGTGCATTATCACGGCTCATCTGTTCCTGCTGTTGCTGTTCTTCCTGTGGTTGCTGCTGTTCATTTTGCTGCTCCTGATTTTGCTCCTGCTCCTTGTCTTGCTCCTGCTCTTTGTTTTGCTGATCCTGATTCTGATCCTGTTGTTGCTCCTGTTCCTGTTCTTTATCCTGATCCTTGTTTTGATCCTGATTTTCCTGTTCCTGTTGTTGCTGATCCTGCAACAGTTTCTGGGCTAATGCGAGATTATACCGGGTTTCTTCATCTACCGGATTTAACCGTAATGATTGTTTATATGCCTCCACACTCTTTTGATATTCCTGACTTTTCATCCCGATATTTCCCATGTTGTGAAAAACCTGCGCCAACCGTGTGGCATTTGCCGGATCCTCATGCATCAAACGTTCTCCCTGTCCTGCAATGAGCTGGTACTGTTCAGCCGCTTCGGGATATTTTTCCTGCCGGTACAACGCATTGCCGAGATTATAGATACCTTCCACAGAACGCGGATTTACTTCAATACTTTTCCGGTATGCAATTTCCGCCTCCGTATAGTTATCTTTTTTATATTCCTTATTTCCATTGCGCACGTTCTTCCGCTCTGCCTTTTGCGCGGCAACAGAGCCGGCACATAAGAAGACTGCGGCTAATACGACACTTATTTTTCTCTTTACTTTCATCATATTTATTCTATCAAAGAAGGTTAAGAAAATAATTTTACTTTCCGGAACAGCCGGTTCTTACGTTCGGATGTAAAGAACTCGGCAATAAGCAGTACAAGAACGATCCAGGCCAGTGTCGGAAACTGCTCATCGTATTCCGAATAGACCTGACTCTCCACTTCCGATTTCGACATTTTACCCAGTTCGTTCTGTAGCGCTTTCAGTGCGGAATTTGTATTGTCCGCCCGCACATATAATCCTTGGCCCGCCTGTGCTATTTCCTGACACATCGCTTCATTCAGTTGTGTGATCACGACATTTCCGGTATTATCCTTCATGTAATCATTATTCCCTAAAGGAATCGGAACTCCTTTCGTCAACCCGATTCCTACAATATTCACTTTTACTCCTTTTTCCGTAGCGCTTGCCGCCGACTGTACGGCATTTCCTTCATGATTCTCACCGTCGGTGATGAGTACAATTGTTTTACTGCTACTCTCATCCGATGTAAACGAACGCATGGCCAGATTGATGGCCGAGCCGATAGCCGTACCCTGAGTGGAGACCATGGACGGATTAATGGACGAAAGAAACATTTTGGCGGAGATATAATCCGAAGTAATGGGAATCTGTGTAAAAGCATCGCCGGCAAAAACGATAAGTCCTATTTTATCATTATCCAGATCGTCCGTCAGGCGTGAAAGCATCTGCTTCGCTTTTTCGAGACGGTTTGGCGTGATGTCCTGTGCAAGCATGGAATTGGATACATCCAAACAAATCATCACTTCAATCCCCTGGCGTTTCACCGTTTCCAGTTTCGAACCGAACTGCGGGCCTGCAATGATAAAGATCACGACTGTTATCGCCACAAAGAGGATAAAATACTTCAACTGCCTGCGTTTTGGCGAGGCTTCCGGCATCAGGGCCGACAGAAGTTCCGGAGACCCGTATTTCCGGATGGCCCGTTTCCGGGCTTTCGCAATGTATATATATAAAAGAATTAATACGGGAAGTATCAATAATAAGTACAGGTATTCGGGATGTGCAAATCGAAACATAACTTTTTATTTTTTTTACGGTATATTTCTCAACAACGTATTTCTCAATAACAACTCAAACAACAGGAGTGCAAAAAGCAGCAGCGCCAGCGGCTTATATTCTTCCTGCTTCTTACTGTACTGCTGCACGCTTATCTTCGTTTTCTCCATCTGGTCGATCTCTCCATAGATTGATCGCAGACTCGCATTATCCGTAGCGCGGAAATACTGTCCTCCGGTAATAGACGCAATCTGTTGAAGTGCCGGTTCATCGATATCAACCGGCATATTCTGGTATTTCACGCCAAAAGGAGTAGGAACAGGATAGGGCGCTTCACCGCGCGTACCTACACCGATCGTATAGACACGCACCCCAAACGTCCGTGCAATCTCGGCTGCCGTAACCGGCGCAATCTCCCCTCTGTTATTCGATCCATCCGTAAGAAGGATAATAACACGTGATTTTGCCTGGCTGTCTTTTATACGGCCTACTGCATTGGCAAGTCCCAAACCGATCGCCGTACCGTCTTCGATCATTCCGCTGTGTATATCTTTAAACAGGTTTAATAAGATTGCATGATCCGTTGTCAGCGGACATTGTGTGAAACTCTCACCGGAAAATACGACCAGACCGATATTATCATTCGGACGGCTGTTTATAAAGGAAGCCGCTACATTTTTTGCCGCTTCCAGGCGGTTCGGTTTGAGGTCCTCCGCCAGCATACTGCCGGAAATATCAATCACCAGCATGATGTCAATACCTTCCGTGTTTCTGTTCTCCCAACTGTCAGTCGATTGCGGACGCGCCAGAATAACGATAATCACTGCGACGGCTATCATACGTAAAACAAAAGGCAGATGACGCATGTATACTTTCCATGTGGTCGCTTTCGGCGTATCGAACGCCTGCATGGCAGAAATCTGCAGACTGGCCTGTTTCTTCCGCAACCGGAGGATATACCACACGGCAAGCGGAATCAGCAATAACAATAAATACAAATAATGTGGATTTGCAAATATCATACGATTATTTAATTAGTAGTCGATTTATCCGTTTTTTCGTTCTCTTTGCCGGCCTCCATTGGCGGAGCCACGGGAATTTCCACACGTTTGGTTTTGTCAACGAATAAGTTCGCGTTAAACATGCTCAACTCATTTTCGTCCGGTAACGGGTGTAACTTGGCAAATTTTACAAAATCGGACAAACGAAGAATCTGTTTCAGTAAATCATACACTTCCCTGTTCCCCGGTTCTTCATTGCGTAACATCTCCAGTATTTCCGACGATGTTTTTTCCATGACGGACGTACCGTAACGCAAAGACATATAGCGCCTTAACGTGTCTGTTATCTCCGTATAGTACTCTTTATTCCGTCCCTGTTGCCATAATTTCCGTTCACGTATATCTTTCAGTTCTTTCATCGCCTGCTCATGCGGCGGCAACTTCGGAGCTTCTTTCACCTCCGCGGACCGTTCCGGCCTGTTGCGCATACGCTGGACAAAATATCCGATGACACAGATTAAAAACAGCGCAAACAGGACGCCATATATAAGCGCGTAATAATCGGCAAGCACAAACGGCGGACGCCAAATGTCCCGGATATCCTTAAACTCTTCCGGATGTTCCAGATCAACATCGGGAGACGACACTTTCAGCGCTACCCGGTCGGAGTACAGCGTATCGCGGCCGTCAATGGCATAAAAAGGCGGAAGCAGGTATAACGACGAGTCAAATGATGTTATCAGTAAATCATAGCTTATTGTAATCCGGTTATTCTTAATATCCGCCGTATCCGGCGGTGTGATATACAGGACTTCGACTCCTTTCATCAGCATATCGGCCGGTAGGGGAATGATCAGCTGTTTGTCTTTATCCGACGTTATGTTCAGATGAAGCATCGTCTGTTCGCCGATCATCATATCCGGAATATCAATACTCACATCCACCAGCGTTTGCTGCGCATACGTCTTCATTCCATGCAGGGAAGCAAAGAAAAAGATCAAAACGTATAAAATATGATATTTTTTCAAAGTCATTTGGTTTATTTAATTTCGTTTATGAAACAATGCCAGCAGAGATTTTACATAATCATCTTCAGTCCGCACGGAAACAGAATCCACACGGCATTTTTTAAACGATTGATTCATTTCTTCCTGACGGAGGTTCCACCATTCGCGGTACATTTTCCGGACGCTCATGGAAGAACTGTCTATCCAGCGTTCCGATCCTGTTTCCGCATCTTTCATCTTGATCAATCCTACCGGAGGCAGTTCTGTTTCGCGGCGGTCATAAACCTGTATGGCTACTACGTCATGCTTGCGGTTGGCGATAGTCAGTGCATCCGAATAATTCCTCTTATCAATAAAATCGGATATCAGGAAAGTCGTACAGCGTTTCTTTATCACATTGGTCAGGTACTTCAATGCCTGTGAAATATCCGTATTTCTATTTTCGGGCTGGAAATCAAGTAATTCACGAATGATATACAAAATATGTTTACGTCCTTTCTGCGGCGGGATAAATTTCTCTATCTTATCCGAAAAAAAAATGACGCCGATCTTATCATTATTTTGTATAGCCGAGAAGGCAAGTGTGGCGGCAATTTCGGTCGTCATCTCGTTTTTCATCATGTGGACGGAACCGAAATTTTTACTTCCCGACACATCAATCATCAGCATGACCGTCAACTCGCGTTCTTCGTCAAATACCTTTATATACGGGCGGGCATAACGGGCCGTCACATTCCAGTCGATATCACGTATATCGTCGCCAAACTGGTATTCACGCACTTCGCTGAACGCCATACCACGCCCCTTGAATGCCGAATGGTATTCACCGGCAAAGATATTGCGGGACAATCCACGTGTCTTGATTTCTATCTTCCTTACTTTTTTTAAAAGCTCGTTCGTTTCCATACTTCCAAATAATGATCAATGATTAATCACTCATTCATAATTATTCATTAGTAAATGACTAAGGCACTTCTATTTTGTTCAATATCTCACTGATGATCTCTTCGGATGTCAGGTTATTGGCTTCGGCTTCGTAGCTTAAACCGATACGGTGACGCATCACATCATGACAAACGGCACGCACATCTTCGGGAATCACATACCCGCGGCGTTTGATAAATGCATACGCACGCGCTGCGAGGGCCAGATTGATAGATGCACGCGGTGAAGCCGCAAATGCAATCATATTCGTCAGGTCATTCATGCCATATTCGATGGGGGAACGTGTCGCAAAAACAATATCAATAATGTACCTTTCAATCTTTTCATCCAAATAAACCTCACGTACGATTTTACGGGATTCGAGGATTTCTTTTGTGGTAAGAATCGGTTTGATTTTTACATTTTCACCTGAGATATTCTGCCGGATAACCAGTTTTTCTTCTTCTTTTTTAGGATAATTAATGACCACTTTCAGCATGAAACGGTCGACCTGCGCTTCCGGCAGCGGATAGGTACCCTCCTGCTCTATCGGGTTCTGAGTTGCCATGACAAGAAACGGTTCCGGCAGCTTGTAGGTTGTTTCCCCGATCGTAACCTGACGTTCCTGCATGGCCTCGAGCAAAGCGCTCTGTACCTTGGCAGGTGCACGGTTAATTTCATCCGCCAGTACGAAATTTGCAAAGATAGGCCCCTGTTTTACGGTAAACTCCTCATTCTTCTGACTATAGATCATCGTACCTATCACGTCGGCCGGCAATAAATCCGGGGTAAACTGTACACGACTGTACTTTGCCTCCACAAGCGATGCCAGCGTTTTAATTGCAAGCGTCTTAGCCAAACCGGGCACACCTTCCAGCAGGATGTGTCCATCCGACAATAATCCGATTAATAAAGATTCCACCAAATGTTTCTGACCTACAATCATCTGTCCCATACCGGAAGTAATCATATTCACAAACGCACTGTTACTCTCAATCCGTTCATTCAGTTCACGGATATCTACTGTCTCATTCATAAGATTAGTAAATTTATAGTTTATAATTATTCAAATTTTTCTTTTCGTCCATTTTTGGATACGCAAAAGTAGATATGTTAAATCTGAAAATTAAAATTTTGCTGTTAAATAATTCTAACCGAAAAATGCAAAGCCGGATGATTCTGTTTAATTAATAAAAGAACAGGCGGCTTTGCATTTTGTTAATTACTGATAATCATCCCATTTATCCCATTTCAACAGTTCGGATTGTTTCTGGCGCGCCTTTTGTATGGACGTTTTACTTTTCGCATTGATACCGTATATTTTAGGCTGCGGCAACCGGATTTCCGTACCGACAGGAATATTATTGAAATCTTTTATATGGCTTTTGTTATAATCATAAATATAAACCCAGAATACTTTATCTCCATAATGTTCCATTGCAATCTGCGTCAGACTTGAACCTGCAGTCATACGGACACGCGCCGGAAGAACCTTTTCCGACGAAGCGCTTCCCGATCTGCTTGCTGTCGAAGCCGTCGTGTTATTACGGGTTTGTCCACCGGATCGCGACCCGGAGGTTGCAGGCGTAGATTTATGTTTTTCCTCAATGGCTGCATTCGGTTTATCAGCCCGTTTCGGTTCCGGTTTTGCGCGTTCGGGTGACGGAGCCAGCCAGTCGATAACCGGTTTTTCCTCTTTCTTCACACTTTCCGTCTCTTTCAGACCGGCTATCACCTCTCCACCGGAGGTATTTTCCATCAAAACAGAATCTGTATTTTCAACGCTTGCCTGTATCAATTGTGCATCATCTTCAGCCGCATTACCGGTGGCCGGTTCATCCGTACCCGGTACACGGCTCTCGCCGATAGGAAGCGGGGTTGTCAATCCCGTATCAGCCTGATTATTACCTGACGGAAAAGAGGTCTTTTCGTAGGATTTTTCAGAATTATAATGAAGGAATGCATACGTTCCTATACTTATACCTGTAATGATAAGGAATGGAAGCAGTAAAAACCATAATAACCAGAGAGGAACCGTTTTTTTCTCTGCCTTCCCGGGCTGTGTCTGACTGTCCTTATCCTGAAGCGGATCGTCTTCATCCTCTTTCTGCGGTAAACCGACTTCCTCATAGAGGACATCTACATCATCTGCCATTTCTTCGGGCGTGTACTGAACGGCCCCTGTTTCTTCGGATAAATCTTCCGTTATATCATCATCCAGCATCACAACGGGAATCTCCGGCTCTTCTGTTCTTTCATCATCAAATTCCGGATCGACCTCTGCCTGCATTTGATCTTGGAAGGTTTGTTTTTTAAGAGATAAAAGATCTTCCGTTGCTTCTACGGGTTCGAGAAATGCAAATGGACGGTTGATCTGATCTTTAAAATCTTTATCCGGAATAAAAGAAAGCTTATGATGGGCGGGAATGACAAAGTGTTCTCCGGTCTGTATGTGTACGCTTTCACGTTCACGTACCAGCACAACTTTAAATGTCCCCAGTCCCATCACTCTTATAGCCTGATTGCCTTCAATGCCCTGTGTGATATAAGATGAGAGAAGATCTATAAATTTTTCAGCGCGATCCTTATCCAGACCGGTTTGTATGGCCAGCGTATCTGCTAAACTGCGTGTTGAGAGACGTTCATTCATTTTCATCCAATTTCTTCAAGTATGTTTTCCATATTGCAGCAGGTCTATATACGGGTGTAAGCTTGGGGGGAATGAGGTACCGTTTGCCGTTCGTGGGGTTAACGGACAGGCGTTTCTCTTTCTTTTTAGCTTCAAACTGTCCGAGACCGGAAATATTCACACTTCCACCGTTTGAAAGTGTATCTCCCATCAACAGAAAAAGTGTTGACAACGTATCCACCACTTCCTGGGGGGACATATCCATTTCTTTGGATAATGCGGTAACTAATTCGACATCTTTCATATAAAAAAATAGAACATTTGCTACGTTATTTCGTTGCAAATGTAATCTAAATATTTATAATTCACAAAAGATAATAACATTTTTTTTTGCCTGACAGCAGAATTTTAAAACGAAACCTGTGTTTTCCCGTACAAATCGAAAATATCGGCCTTTTCTATCAGTACGTTATAAAAATTTCCGATACGCAGGTGTTTCTCACTTTTTATTAGAACCTCCGGATCGACTTCCGGTGAATCAAACTCGGTACGCCCTACGTAATAATCGCCTTCTTTACGGTCAATAACCGTTTTCACCGTCTTTCCGACCTTTGCCTCGCTGATTTCGGCGGCGATGGATTGCTGTATATTCATCAGCGTATCCAGCCGTTTCTGTTTCACTTCTTCCGGGATCTGATCCTGATAATGGAGGAAAGAATATGTTTCCGCCTCATGGCTGTAGGCAAAGGCGCCCATACGCTCGAAACGCATTTCCTCGACAAAAGCGGTCAATTCGTCAAAATCATCGTCCGTTTCTCCGGGATGACCTACCATAAACGTCGTACGAAGATGGATGCCCGGCACTTCTTCCCGTATCCGTCCTATCAGGTCATACGTTTCCTGCCGTGTAATACGGCGTCTCATGCGGTTAAGCATCCTGTCAGTCACGTGTTGCAGGGCTATGTCCAGATATTTGCAGACGTTATCGCGTTCGCGCATGACACGAAGCAAGTCAAATGGAAAATGCGCCGGATAACCGTAATGGAGACGTATCCATTCGATTCCCGGAAGTTCGGACAGGCGTTCGGTCAGTTCCGGCAAGGCCGGGCGTCCATATAAATCGAGACCGTAATAAGTCAGATCCTGCGCTATCAGCTGCAATTCCTTAACGCCTTTTCCGGCCAGCAGTTTCGCTTCGGAGACGATTTCATCCAGGGGACGTGATTTGTATTTTCCCGTTATGACAGGTATGACACAGTATGAACACGTGCGGTCACATCCTTCTGCTATTTTCAGATAGGCGTAATGGGAAGGCGTTGATAACAGGCGGTCGTTTGAGAGATCTTTGCGATATACTTTGCCGATGTCCTTTAGCAGGTTTTTCCAGTTGAATTTTCCGTAGAAACGGTCTACACCGGTTATTTCGTGCTGCAAATCCTGCATGAAGCGTTCGGAAAGGCATCCCATGACGAATAATTTCCCTATGCGGCCTTCCTTTTTTGCTTCTTCCAGTTCAAGGATCAGATTGATTGATTCTTCCTGCGCATCCCCGATGAATCCGCACGTATTCACGACAACGATTTCACCGTTTATTTTATCCGGATCATGCGCCACGGTATAGCCGTTCGCCTTTAACTGACACATGAGCTGTTCCGAATCGACCAGGTTTTTGGAACAGCCCAGCGTTATGATGTCGATTTTGTTTTTCCTCATGAACGGAATGATGTCATTCGCCGAATAAAGAGTTCACAAATTCCGTCCGCCTGAAGACCTGCAGATCTTCTATTCCTTCTCCCAGTCCGATGTATTTGACGGGAATATGGAACTGGTCGGAGATGCCGATTACGACCCCTCCTTTTGCCGTACCGTCAAGCTTGGTGATAGCCAGTGCATTTACTTCGGTAGCGGCAGCAAACTGTTTTGCCTGCTCAAAAGCATTCTGCCCGGTTGATCCGTCGAGGACGAGCAGGACTTCGTGCGGTGCGTCCGGTATGATTTTTTTCATTACGTTTTTTATCTTGGTCAGTTCGTGCATCAAATTCACTTTATTATGAAGGCGTCCTGCCGTGTCTATGATTACTATGTCGGCCTTGTTTGCTTTTGCCGAATGTAAGGTGTCGAAAGCAACGGAAGCCGGGTCGGAGCCCATTTTCTGCTTCACGACAGGCGCTCCTGCACGCTCGCCCCATGCTGCCAGCTGTTCAACAGCCGCAGCACGGAATGTATCCGCAGCGCCGAGGTAGACATTGAAACCGTTCTTTTTAAACTGATACGCAAGCTTGCCGATGGTCGTTGTCTTGCCTGCCCCGTTTACGCCAACTACCATGATTACATAAGGGCCGGCATTATCCGGCACCGTGAAATTTTCCGCATCCTGTGAGTTGTTTTCCATTAACAGCGCGGCTATTTCTTCGCGAAGCAGCGCGGTCAGCTCATTCGTCGTAACATACTTATCCGCAGCGGCGCGTTTCTCTATGCGCTTGATAATTTTCAGCGTAGTTGCCACTCCTACGTCGGACATGATTAAGACTTCTTCCAGGCCGTCAAGGACTGCATCGTCGACCTTACTTTTTCCTACTATGGCGTGCGTTATTTTGGAAAAAACGCTGTCTTTGGTTTTAGACAGGCCTTTATCCAGCGTTTCTTTCTTTTCTTTATTAAAAAATCCGAATATTCCCATTAAGTTTATGCTTTTTGAAATTATTTTGCAAAGATATGTCTTTTCTGTCAATAAACAAGTCAGTCCATCCGCCTCCTGTAATCCGCGTATGTAAAAGTGCGGAAAATTTCCAGCTCGCCGTTTTCATGCAGCATGGCGATCGATGGATGCGGTATTCCGTTAAACATCGTTGTTTTAACGGTCGTGTAATGGATCATGTCTTCGAAGATGACGGGATCGCCGGGTTTCAAGGGTTTTTCAAAGACCCAGTCGCCCATGAAATCTCCGCTCAGACAGCTGTTTCCTCCGATACGGTAGCTGTTTTCCGCTTTTGCTGCCGGATTATCCGGATCAACGGCTCCGCGTATAGCCGGCTTGTAGGGCATTTCCAGACAGTCCGGCATGTGGCATGAAAAGGAAGCGTCAATGATGGCCGTTTTCACTCCTCCATTCTCTACAATATCTACTACCGTGGTCAGGAGATATCCGGTCTGCCAGGCAAAAGCGCTTCCCGGTTCCAGGATGATTTGGAGATTCGGATGCGTTGCTTTAAAAGATTTCAGCAATGAAATAAGATGTTGCGTTTTGTAGTCTTTACGGGTCATCAGATGCCCCCCGCCCATATTCAGCCATTTTAACCGGTTCAGGAAACGGCCGAAACGTTCCTCTACTGCGTCCAGTGTTTTTTCCAGGTCGCAGGAAGTCGATTCGCACAGCGTATGGAAATGGAATCCTTCGATTCCTTCCGGCAAGGTATCGCCCAGTTGAGAGGCCGTTACGCCCATCCGTGAACCGGGAGCGCACGGATTGTAGAGGTTCGTACTTACTTCCGAATATTCGGGATTGATCCGTAAGCCGCAGGAGATCTTGTGATCCGAAGCGGCGGTCAGCGGATAAAACCGGTTAAACTGGGAGCGTGAATTGAAAGTGATGTGACTGCTGTATTTCATGAAAACGGGAAAGTTTTCTTCCGTATAGGCCGGGGAACAGGCGTGCGCCGGACTTCCCATTTCTTCCCATGCGAGCCGGGCCTCATTTACGGAGCTTGCCGTGGAAGCGAATCCGTATTCCCTGAAGAGGGGAAATGTTTTCCACAGGGCAAAGGCCTTGAAGGCCAGAATGATGTCTGCTTCTGCGCGTTCACTTACATTTTTTATCAGTGTCAGGTTCCTGCGGAGTAACGATTCTTCGATTACATAGCACGGAGAAGGGATTTTGTTCATTTTATTTTAACTTTTTTCGTTTTTTTTGCCGGATCGCCCGTTTTAAGCGGAAATACAGGGTTGCAAAGGGCAAATTCCTATACAGGTTTATGCAATTCCTAGCTAGGATTGTGCAATTCCTAGACAGGTTTACGCGATTCCTAGCTAGGATTGTGCAATTCCTAGACAGGTTTACGCGATTCCTGGCTAGGATTGTGCAATTCCTAGACAGGTTTACGCGATTCCTGGCTAGGATTGTGCAATTCCTAGACAGGTTTACGCGATTCCTAGCTAGGATTGTGCAATTCCTAGACAGGTTTACGCGATTCCTGGCTAGGATTGTGCAATTCCTAGACAGGTTTTCGCCCGATTTTGATGCATAAAGTTTCGAGTCTCTGCGTTTTTTCCCGTTTTCATCTCACCGTTTGATCCCGTGCAAAGTATAATAATGTTCATTTACAAACCGTTAATACGGCATATTTAAGCAGCAGTCTCTTTTCGCCTGAATTTTTGAATTTTACGGTTGCGCTGGCGTTGCCTCCCGTTCCTTCCAGGGCGATCACTTCACCTTCCCCGAAACGGTTATGCAATACCCTGTTTCCAACCGTTAATCCTCCGAGGGTGTTCACTTTTATCGGCGCTTCGGACTGCTGATGCACATTTTTTACGGACGTCACGTCGGGCCGGCTTTTTCCGGAAGTGTTACGCCGGGGCATCATATCGGCATCCCATGCGGGATTGCGTCCGTATGTACGGTTCCATTTTTCATCGTGACCCGGTGAAAGGGATGAATAAGGCCTCCCGCTCCGAACCGGCGGCCCGGTCTCGTCCTCATCCTGGAAATCAAGGTATTTACGGTCTATGTCCTTAATAAAGAAGCTGGGTGTAGCCGTATTGCTCTGTCCGTTACGGTAGCGGTTTTTCGAGTAGGTGATCATGCAGTTTTCCTTCGCCCGCGTGAGAGCGACATAAAACAGCCGTCGTTCTTCTTCTATGGCGCGCGGATTGTCCATAGCGCGCAGTGAAGGGAACAGCTCGTTCTCCATCCCGACAATAAAGACGTTTTTAAATTCAAGGCCTTTCGCTGCATGAACCGTCATTAATGTTACCCGGTCCGTATTTTCATCCTTTTCGTTATCCTGGTCGGTCATCAGCGAGACCTCCATCAAAAAGTCGGTAAGCGAGGTATTTTCCGATCCTTCTTCCTGCCTGATGGAAACAAATTCACCGACCGCATTTAAAAGTTCCTGCACATTTTCCTGACGGCTGATGCCTTCTATGGAGGTGTCCTGGAAAAGGATGCCGGCGATACTGCTCCGCTTGATTATATATTCTGCGGTTTCATTAGCCGGCGCCGTTTTATTCCGGGCCTGGAAATCTTCTATCAGCAGGCGGAAGTCCTGCAGTTTTGCAGCCGTGCCCTTACTGACCGCAACGGCATATTCCAAAGGCGATGCAATGACTTCCCACAGACTTGTACCGGCTGACAGGGCCGCGTTCTGCAACCGGTCGACCGTCGTGTCCCCGATGCCGCGCGCCGGATAGTTAATAATGCGCTTGACGGATTCTTCATCGGAAGGGTTTATGACTGCACGGAAATAGGCGATCACGTCTTTTATTTCCTTGCGCTGGTAAAAGGACTGGGCGCCGTAAATCTTATATTTAAGTGCATGCTTGCGCATCGCTTCTTCCAGTACGCGCGACTGGGCATTCGTCCGGTAAAGGATGGCAAAATCGGCATACGAATAGCCCTTCTTCGCCATCATATCCGGGATTTTAGCCGACACGAGGTACGCTTCCTCGTAATCGGAATAGGATGAAAGGACAGAGACCCTGCTGCCCTTCTCGTTTTTCGAATAGACGGTTTTCTTTATCTGCTCCTTATTTTGGGCGATCAGGCTGTTTGCCGCATCCACGATGTTTTGTGTCGAACGGTAGTTCTGTTCCAGTTTAAAGACTTTACATGCCGGGTAATTATCCTTAAAACGCAGCATGTTATCGATGTTTGCGCCGCGAAAGGAATAAATACTCTGCGCGTCGTCCCCGACTACAAAAATATGCCGGTGCTTATTACAGAGACGCGCCACGATCAGATGCTGTGCAAAATTCGTGTCCTGATACTCGTCAACCAGGACATACCTGAACTGTTCCTGATATTTGGCAAGCACATCCGGATGGTCGCGGAAAAGAATATTCGTCTGCAACAGTAACTCGTCAAAATCCATCACGCCCGCATTGAAGCAGCGATTCTGGTAACGCCTGTAGATTTCGTTCGTCCGGGGAACTTTCGACAGGCTGTCATAGGAAAGCAAATCGTGGTTCTGATCGTATGCATTACATGT
Source organism: Tannerella sp. (assembly GCA_031265585.1). Taxonomy (GTDB): domain Bacteria; phylum Bacteroidota; class Bacteroidia; order Bacteroidales; family Tannerellaceae; genus Tannerella. The sequence continues at coordinate 25,893 of JAISCL010000118.1, forward strand.
CACCAGTGCATTTTTTGCATTGGATATGCGGCTCTGGATCATGCCCGGGCGATACGTTTTGTCATCGAGCTGCATTTCTTTTATGATTGTCTTTATCAGGTTTTTCGAGTCTGCGGAATCATAGATCGTGAAATCGGAAGGAAAGCCGAGACGGCTCGCTTCACGGCGCAGGATGCGGTAAAAAATGGAATGAAACGTCCCCATCCATAAATAACGGGTCATATGATCATTCATAATAGAGGCGATCCGCTGTTTCATTTCACGCGCCGCCTTATTCGTAAAAGTAAGCGCCAGTATGGTATGAGGCTGATAGCCGCTTTGCAAAAGATGTGCAACCTTACAGGTCAGCACGCGTGTCTTTCCCGAACCCGCACCTGCCACAACCAGCGAAGGCCCGCCGTCATATAAAACCGCTTCCCGCTGACTGTCATTAAGTGCATTTAAATAATCTTCCATATTAAAATTTTATGAATGAATAATGAGATCCGTCCTCACTGAGAAGTGTCAATCTTTTTTTATTCAGACGGTCGATCGTAAAGGAACGGCTCCTGCCGGACCAGTCCGAATATTCAATATAATCATCAAATTCAAGCCGTATGGATAAAACGTTTTCCTGCTGCTTCTTTAAACCGTACAGGGACAGACAGGTATCTCGCTGAGGCACATATACCTGCAACATGAAAACAGACTCCGACTGGAAATTATACCAGACCGTATCCACCACGGTTTCGACCCCGTTTTTTTCCACCGTTTTCAGTTGCCACTTACCGACAAGATCCGGCGTTTTGACAGCATCACATGCCATAAAAAGGGTAAAGACAAGTACTGTGAGACTATATTTTTTCATTATCGTTTTCTTCCGACAGTTAAACATTTCCGGGCACAAAAGTACAATTTTAAACGCAAATTCACGAACGGCAGACGCACTTTATTTAAACAAACGTTTTGTACCGTCACGTGCGATCCGTTATTCCGTGTTCCGGACAAGCATCCGGCATTCCCTGCAGTCAAATTCCAGCCGTAATCGCCGGTCTTTATATCCAAGGTAAAAAGGCTCTTTGTAAGGTGACCTTTTTTTATGATGCACCGGGCACCAGCCCATACTGTAACGCAAACAGTGTTTTGTATACATAAGCGGGACATCCTGACGGGATCCCGTTTCAAAGGCAGGCTCCATCGCTGTCACCCCATGGCTCCTGTAAAATTTTTCCGCCATCCGGTTTGATATGTTTGCCGTATAGTCAAGCCTCTGAAGCGGAAAGGAAACCTCCTCTTTACACACCTTTGTATACCGGCGCCGGTAACGCATACGCCGTACCGCCGTCAGTTTTTCTGTTGCCTCACGGCGCATTTCATTTAATAACGACGAAGGAACAAAACAGTTTTCCGTCATCTTAATCACAATGTCAACAGCCTCGAACGGAGTATTGCCAAGTTTCCCCAGTTGGTTGCGGATATTTTCATCCTGCGGCTTACGGGCCGGCTCCTTTCCGAACGGATGTATTACCGTAACGTGTGCATCCGTATCGTCGGTCATGGTGAGCGCAAAGCCACCCGGACAGTCCCCCCACTCTATCCTGACATCAATCCTGCGTTCGGCCGAAGGTTTTTCCAGCACAGCTTCAAAATCCCGGTCATAATTCCGGTATAATCGCATTCCGGGTTTCAACGCCGGCATCTTGTGGGGAAATATGCGGTTCGCTTCGGTACGGTTTACCCGGAAACCTTCCGGTTCTTCCCGCGCATTGAAAAAGACAAGTCCGTCTCCATTATGGATCGGTTTCAAACCGGCAACGGTAAACGAGTTTCCCTTCAGTTCTTTCACTGTGCCTGTCGGCTCGCCTAACGATTTGGGCGTTTCAAAAGAGGTGATATCCGCATCACGGCCATGCAAAAAATACGGTGTAAATCCACGGTTGAAGCTTTTTTCCGGACACGGTTCGAATGTAAACGACGAACGTCCGGTCGAAGGCCTGTAAAAGGCAGGATTTTTCTCAAAAACAGCGTCCAGCTTTTTCCGGTAATAAGCCGTCACATTTTTTATATAGGAAACATCCTTCAAGCGGCCTTCTATCTTAAGGGAAGAAATACCGGCCCGCATCAGCATTTCCAGGTCATCGGAACGGTTCAGGTCTTTGAGCGAAAGTAAATGCTTATTTTCCACAACCGTCCGTCCTGCCGAGTCAGTCAGCGTATAAGGCAAACGGCAGTACTGGGCGCACTCACCCCGGTTCGCACTGCGTCCGCTGAAGGCTGCGCTCAAATAACACCGTCCGCTGTAACTTACACACAAAGCCCCATGTATAAACGCTTCCAGCGTGGCGCCCGGCACACGCTCCGAGATGATCCGGATCTGATGGATAGAAAGCTCACGCGCCAGTACGATCCGTGTAAAACCGGCATGATAGAGGAACTCTACCTTTTCAGGCGTGCAATTGTCCGTCTGCGTACTTGCATGAAGCGGTATCGGAGGAATATCCAGTTGGGTGATCCCCATATCCTGTATAATCAGTGCATCGGCCCCGGCATTGTACAGTTGCCGTATCATACGCTCCGCATCTTTCAGTTCTTCGTCCCTCAGGATGGTATTGAGCGCAACATAAATGCGTGCATCGTACAGGTGTGCGGTTTCACACAGGGCCTGTATGTCTTCGATGGAATTTCCCGCAGCTGCACGGGCGCCGAACCTGGGGGCGCCAATGTACACGGCATCGGCGCCATGACGAACCGCTTCGATACCGCAATGCAGGTCTTTGGCGGGCGCAAGCAATTCTACAGGACGCGCCGTTATCATAAATCGCCTAAATGCCGGATGTCTTCTATATGGAAAGGGGTTTCCTGATATACGTAGTAGTTCAGCCAGTTGGTAAAAAACAGGTTGGCGTGACCGCGCCAGCGAACCAGCGGAAGCCCGGAGGGATCATCATCCCTGTAATAATTCTCCGGCATACCGATCGGCAGGCCTTTCTGTAAATCACGCATATATTCTTCGTGAAGCGTATTGGGAGCATATTCGAAATGACCTGTGATGAAAATTTCGCGCCCTCCACGCGACATGGCCATGCATACACCGGCATCTTCGCTTTCCGACAGCAGTTTTAATTCCGGAACCTTCAGGATGTCTTCCCGGCGGATCTCCGTATGGCGACTGTGAGGCACATAAAATTCATCATCAAAACCGCGGAAGATTTGCTGCAAAGGATCATTCACCGTATGCTTAAAGATCCCGAACCTTTTGGCGTGCAATTCGTATTTGGGCACGCCGTAAAAATGATAAAGCCCGGCCTGCGCAGCCCAGCAGATATATAAGGTGGACGTGACATGCGTGCGGCTCCAGTCAAAAATCACCTTCAGTTCATCCCAGTAGGTGACATCCTCAAATTCCAGCTGTTCTACCGGGGCGCCCGTGACGATCATACCGTCATAATAATCGGCGCATATTGAGTCAAAATCCTTATAAAATTCCTGCATGTGTTTAATCGGCGTATTTTTGGGCTGATGCCCCTTGATCTTCATAAAATCAAGCTCCACCTGTAACGGCGAGTTACTCAGCAGACGCACAAGATCCGTTTCCGTTGTAATTTTCAACGGCATGAGGTTTAATACAACCACACGCAACGGACGTATATCCTGTTCCGAAGCCCGGAGTGAGTCCATCACAAAGATATGTTCCTTCTTAAGAAGCTCAATGGCCGGAAGATTTTTCTGTAAATTTAATGGCATTGCTTTGTCTGTTGTTTATTAAAAGTCCTTTTCGCGCCGGTCGGTCTGTTATCGCTGTACAATCTGAAGCACATTTCCTTCCGGATCGGCAAAGTTCCGGATGCGTCCTCCACCGACAGCTTCAAATTCGGGTCCGGCCCATTCGACGCCCTGTCTGTCGAGCGCGGCAATAGCTGCGTCCATGTCATTTACCCGGAGGGCCAGATGAGACCATCCGGGAGTGTTTATAGTCCGTTCGGGGCGTTCCGTCTCATCCTTCGGCATCATTTCAATATAGGTTCCGTCCGGCGCCTCAATGATGTAGACCGGTTTGTCCGTTTTTGCATACACCGTATAGCCCAGCACCTCGCAATACCATTTTGTTAATGCGTCCACATCCGCAGCAGCAATAGCCGGATGGTCAATTCCTGTACATATATTTTTCATAATCATTCTTCCAATAATTTATCAATAACTTTACACATTTCCGAAAACTCGTCTTCATTATATAAGCGGGTAAGCATTACGATCCCGGATGACGGATCGATGATCACATTCCGGGTAATGCCGGCATTCCGTTTCGCATACAGGGCAAAAACATCCCCGCCCGGATCCAATGCCATCGGATACGTAACGCCGGTCTGCTTCCTGAACTCAAGCACTTTTTCAAGCGGCTCGTCCCGGTCGATGCCTAACAGGCAAAAATTCGGATTATCTTTATGCTTCTGCCATATTTCGCTTTCTATAAAAGGCATTTCTTTACGGCAAACACCGCACCAGCTCGCGGTAAACTGTAACATGACCACTTTTCCGCGCATGTCGGAAAGATTGAATGTTTCACCAGCGGTCGTCTGAAGCGTAAACTCCGGCGCCCTGTCACCGGTCTTGACAATGTATTCCCGTTCATCAACTGCGGGCTGATTCACGTCTGCAACGCTCGCTTCGCTGTCCGGAATACCCGGTGCGTCCTCAACGGCTTTTTTCTTGTTGCCTGCACATGTTACCGACAATAAAAACAGCGCCAGCAACAAAAAATAATGTTTGTATGTCATGCTTTTAATATTTATGGCTGCAAAGATAGTATAACGGCGGGAGTAATTCAAAATAAAAAGCTGTAATCTTCCGTAACACCGCCTGCCGGGACGGTTTATCTCCTCATTAAATCAAGCAGCATCACGAGTGAAGTGTTTACCGCCCGCCGGATATTTTGTTCGCGCACAGTGGTAAATGTGATACTCTTTGGAGATCACGGTATCTTTGTCTGCGACAGCTATCCAAACGGTACCGACAGGTTCCCCGGTGTACCTCCACCGGGACCGGCAACACCGGATGTGGCCACGGAATAATCACATCCCAATACCCGCAGTGCACCCTTTGCCATCTGTTCCACAACCTGCCGGCTAACGGCCCCATATTTTTCCAAATCGCTTTCGGAGACGCCCAACCGCTGCTGCTTGACACGGTTTGCATACGATACCACACTTCCAAGGAAATAATCCGAACTTCCGGGCACAGAGGTCAGCAATGAAGCGATGGCGCCACCGGTACAGCTCTCTGCTGCACCGACAGTCCGGCCTGCCGAACGCAGCCTGTCGCCGATAATCACTTCAATATTTTTATCTTCTTCAGCCACGATATGTCCTTTTAATATTTCTTCCAGCTGTTTCTGCAATGCGGCAACCGCCGCTTCCGCTCTTTCCCCGTCGTCACTGTAAGCAGACAGGCGCAGACGTATAATGCCCGACTGCGGAAGATAGGCCAGCTTGACAAACGGGGGCAGGTTGTTTTCAAGTCCCGTCTGCCCCGGACAAACGCTACGATTTCGCCGCTCATCATAGATAAATTTCACGTCGTCAAACATCTGATGGAAGCCTTGCAAAGTGCGCGACTTCAGGTTAAAAAAGAGATTCAAACAGAAAGGAAACAGCAAAAAGAAAAACAGAAAGAGAAGAAAAAAGAGACATTGTTACCGGAAGAAGCATCCGGCAATCCGAATGGATGGACAGACCTGGAATTACCGGAAAAGACACGCTACCTTTTTATTGCGGATGCATCAGGAACCGGAAGAGGAAGATGCTTTTTTACCGGATTTCACATTAGATAAATTCCCCTTGCTCAAGACCGCTTACAATCTCTGCGGGCAACCCCGCCTGTGGTATCAACAATCCAGCATCGGAAAAAATACGGGAATACTCCTCTTTGAACTCCGCAGATGGAAAGAAAAAGTAAAACAGGAAAATATCAAAGAATTTATACGGGTCGCACGGATGATAGAAAACCATCAAACCGAAATTATTCGCTATTTTGAAAATGGCTTAACCAATGCCAAAGCCGAAAATCTTAACGATAAAATTCAACGCTTCATCGCCAATAATTTTGGAATTAGAAACAGGGACTTCTTTCTTTATCGCTTGCAGGTCTATTTTTCTCCAGCACCTCAAAAAAAGATTTAGCCTAATCTTGAGAAGATCATGATTCGAACAGAATAATTCCATATATTTGCAGTCAATAATTGACAGTAAGATGGCGGCACAACGAAAAAAAAGCGCGGCAAAATCCTCCAAAAACGGGGAATCGGAACAGTTTACAGGCTGGGGAGGCAAACCGCCCCGC
>JAISCL010000088.1 GCA_031265585.1 Tannerella sp.
TCCTGCGCAACAAACCTGATTTTTTTTTGCGCTTTTTCTATTGCCGTGTCCATTTTGATGATTTTTTTTAATGTTTGTTCGTTCGTGTTTTTATCGAAAAATGTCAGCCAGCGGTGAAGAGGATTGTTTACAATGTCCTTTTCCTGCAGATGTCTGAATTTTAGCATATTTATGAAATGTATCTCCAGGGCGTCTGTAAGCTGATACTCCCTTTGCCGGTCTTCCCACAGGTGGAAACTCGTGTGAACCTCATCAAGCAACGGCATAAACTCAAAATCAATGATGTTGATGGCAATCACACAGGGCAGGTTCACGTAATCCTCTCCCGATTCAATGCCCTTGACATACTCGCGGCTCCAGTAAAACAGACTGCGCTTGTCCATGTTGCCGACATTCCGGAGTTGCACCTCAATGTTCGCCCTTGTGCCGTCCGACATCTCGGAGCGTATGTCCAGGATACTGGCTTTGTCGCCTATGATCTCGGCGGAAAACGTTTTGTTCTCGACAATCTCTATTGATACGATCCCGTCCCTGCCGGTTCTTTGCAATACAACATTCAGGAAGGCAAGGAGTTGTTCCTCGTCGCCCTTCTCGCCCATGTATTTCATGAACAGATAGTCATTAAGCGGATTCAATCTTAACTCTTCCATTTTGAAATCTGATTTTTTATGACAGCAAATATAACGGTTTTTTTTCTTGAAATCAAAAAAGATTAGCCGGGAAGTACAAATCAAATTGTTGCAAACTTATCTGCTCATTTTTACATTTATCTGTCCCCAGCAGTTGTCGGAGTCGAAATGAGTAGAAGTATCAAGCCTTTTCCTTACCGGATCATAAGGAGACCACAGCAGGCCTTCAAAGCAGAACATTCCCTGGTCAAGATAGGGGAAGTCTCCGTTTCCTTCATATTTTGAGGGATACCTCATGAAACATTGCAGAACGCCGCCGGTGTATTTCAGGTCTTCAGGCCCCCGGCCTGCGGGGACACCGGTAATATCTCTTTCGTGATGCCTGACGCTCAGGGCATGACCTGTTTCATGATGAACAGTTACTCCCGTATGAAATTCGGCGTCTTTACCGTCAGGATACAGAGATTTTATACCGCTCACATTTATTCTGGCCTCTTTCGTATATTTCAGGCTTTGACCGGTAGCAAACCCCTGGTCGGCGCCCGGAGTATAACCCAGATCATTCGGGGTGGAGCCTTGTCCGAGATCGGAACTGTTCACTGCGACAAGCACATACTGGTCGGCCAGTTTGTGGGAAGCGCTGTTGATATTGACCTTGCGATCCTTTTGCGTCGAATACGCACCGTCGAGGAAATGCAGGATGATTTTGAAGTTTTTGGCTACTTCGTTGTCCTTTCCGATATAGTTCTTTACCAGATTGTCGGGATCGTGAACGAAGAGGTCTTTTTTTGTCGGATCGGTGCGGAGATGTTTATCGGCGATGGTGCGGAAGCCGCGGTATTCTTCGTAGAGCGAGTAGCCGTCGCCATCTTCGCGTTGCTGCAGTGTAGCCGGTACAAGGTCAAGATCCCATTCGGCGTCCAGGCCGGTCACCTTCATTTTTGCCTGCCATGCGTCGGCAATATGGTCGCCCGGACCGCCATGATCATAATCGCAGGGGATATGCAACTCATTCCTCGTTTTGTTGTTATCCACGCAAGCCGTTACACGTCCCCCGTTGTCGAGGTCGACTTCTACTTTCAACTTGCCGAAAGCGCCATAGTCGTAGCACTTGATATCAAGTTCCACTTCCCGCAGGTTGTCTGCCGTCTCATAGATCAATTCAACCGTTCCATTTTCCTTTTGATTTTCACTCTTTTTTACCAGGTTCGGGTTATCCTTTATTTTCAGGTCGTGTTCATCCGTGCCGTTCAATGGCCAGTTGACGCAAACGCCTGGTTCTTTGGACGTCTCGAACCGGAACGTGAATTTACCCGAATTGACGGCAGACCTGTCCGGATTTCCACGCTCATGGAGGCGGACGCTGAAATGAAGGGTTCCACCGGCCGTTTTCCCGTCTTCACTCCCTTCCGGCTCCCAGTTCCCGTATCCGGAGGGCGTGATGATAGACGCTTCCGTGGCGAACACCGTGGAACCGAGAGACACCCTTCCGGACGTATTCCTCGACCACGCATCATTGCCACCCATACGCCCGTTTAGCGCCCATTCATCCAAATCGCTCCCCATATCTTTCGAGTCGCTGCCTGACCACGAATAAGGGATGGAGAAACCGGTTTTCGGTTCTTCGATCCATTTCTCCAAAGCCGCTTTATTCACCCGGACACACTTTTTCTCATCCGGCTTGCCATTCCCGTCCAGGCAATTGCCTGTATCACTGTCGAAAAGCAGCCAGTATTCCGGACCCGGCAACATCAGGATGCCAAACCACACAACTTTATCTTCCGTACCGGAACGTTCATTCGAACGGTTTTGAGCATACCTCTCACTGTGGCATCTTTCGGGAGCAGTAGTGGAAAATTCATAAAAACGGTAATTAAAAGCCTGAATGTGATAATCATCATACCCGTCATCAAGCCAAATCAAACCGGCTTCGTTCGATCCCTGAATGACGAAAAACGGCCCGTCCCCGCGTCCGGGAGGATCCGGAATATTTTCAGGATTTTCCATGCAATCCAGCCAGTCGTCCCGATATAACACCACATGGAGGTTTCCTTCATAACCGTACGATTCAATTTCCCGGTTTGAACTGTTAAAAGAGACATCATGGTTCGGACTGAGCAATGTTCCCAAAATGGAAGTCTCATGCCTTTGTTTCCAGTTCCAGCGCTCTATGCAATTATAATTGTACTCATGGCTTATTGAGCCGGCGGTGATCACCCGGCCTGCATCCGTTTTATAATCTTCATTGCCTGTGTTTCCGGCGGGTTCTTCTTTCGAGTCCCGTGAGGGATCTTCGCACGCGACGAAGCCTCCGGTTATACATACGGTGAGCGCTGCGGAGACGGCTCGACGGAAAATGAGTTTGAGAATAAGGGTCTTCATATACGGTTTGTTTTTAATGCTTGATGTTCATCGTCAGATTTTCACAAACTCCACGCGGCGGTTTTTGGCGCGTCCTTCGTCGGTGGCGTTGTCGGCGACGGGCGAAGTCTGTCCCTTGCCTGCCGGCTGGAGGCGATCTTTGGAGATGCCCGTTTCGATTAATTTGGTTACTACGGCTGCCGAACGTTCGTCGCTCAACTTCCGGTTCGCAGCTTCCGAACCGGTGCTGTCGGTATGCCCCTCGACCGAGAATTTCAGGTCGGGATTGTCTGTCATCAGCTTGGCGATGCGGTTGATTTCGCCCATTGATTCGGGTTTTATCGTCGATTTGCCCACATCGAAGGTGATGCCGTAGGTGACGATTTTGCCGTCGGTCATCATGCGGTCGTACAGCGGGACGGCGCCTTTGGCAATGCGGACGTTACGCAGATAATGCTTACCCGTGCAAGAAAATCTGCACCATTCTGCCTGTGCCACATTCGGAACATTCATCGTTCGCAATCCGTCAAAATAGACTTTCAAAGCGCGTTTGTTGAAAGAAATCGCACAATGATGCCAGCCTTCGGCGGATAAATCCGCTTTACTGTCTGAATTACGGTTTTCGCCGGTTGTGGTTGTCCACGAACCTTCAACCGTCCTGTTTGCATCAGGGGCAGACCATAGCTCAATATTGGATTTCCGTCCGCCGTCTTTATCCATCAGTTCTATTTTCCACCAACCGCCGATGTCTTTGCGAACATAAAAATCAAATTCGACGGTGTAGCTTTCGGACAAATATTGTTTGGGGTTTTTCATTAACGGTGCAATAACCGTACTTTTATCCATATAAATAACATTTTGTCCGTCAATGCCGGCAATTTCGGCATTGCCCTGCAACAAATCCCACATCGAAGGAAATTCGCCCATCTGTTCACTGGCCTGGTCGTCTTCAAACATAATCTCGTCTCCCGGGACGAAGTCGGATTTGGCATAGGCCATTTCCGCGGCTTTGACGCCCTGTTGCGGGGTTGCGGCGGCAGGTTCGCCGTCCGTTTTGGCTTCGATTTCGCTGTCGCTGTTGTTTTGCGAAGGCTTTTGGGATTTTGAACTTTTGGCGTCGCTGTTGCTTTCCTTACCGCCGTCTTTGTCCCTGTAGGTGTCGGGGTCGGTAGCCTTGTCGATCGCTTTGCCGACGGCTTCTTCGGTTTTCTGTTCGGCTTTTCGTTCTGCGGTTTTTTTGGCTGCGTTTTCGACGGCTTTGCCCAAACGCTTGCCGAATTGCGCCTGCATGGTGGCGCACGAGAGTAACAGCGCTACTGCTACGAATAAAAATTTCACTTTCTTCATTGTCCTAAAATATTAATCTGTTTGTAAATTCTATTTGTTTGTCATTTGGGACAGCCACAGGGTCAGCCCCCATATTCCCATTCTGTTTTTTCGCACACAAAAAAAGCGTGCAAACCTTTTTGAGACTGGTTTACACGCTCGGGAAAAACAGGATTATTTTTTTCTACAATGCTGCTGCCTGCTACATAAGTGTGGCTCTGTGTTTTTGGCGCAGTTCACGATTGCAGGCGCGTTCAAGATCCTTGCCTGTTTGCAGGATTTCTTCCTGCGTCATGTCACGTGAATATTCTTTACGGAAAGCCCGGTTTGCCTTAATCATGCTACTAAACAATTTGCAAAAACACGAAACAATCAATAACGGTATCCGATAACGGCTGCGATTTTGCTTTTTATTTCTTCCAGTTCATCGAACGTAATACATCCGATCTTTCTGATCAGCCTCTCCTGCGCCACATAACGTACCTGAAAACAGTCTATTGCCGATTCCTTGTTTAATCCATTTGTCACAGACGGAACAATTTTCAGCATCCACGGCACATTACCGTACCGTTCTTTCCAGTCGGTAACGGGTACAATAATTCTCAACGGAAGTTTCCCCAAACCGTTAACGTTCACAATCAGGGCAGGACGGATCTTCTGCATTTCTGCTCCGGTAGCAGGATTCAAATTAACCAGCCAGAGTTCACCTTGTTTCATAAAAATTTTCCATGTCAAGTTGCGTGAAAGCGGTCAGTTCCCTGTCGTTACGGTATTCGTCTGCCATAAACGCCGCCGCATTTGCCAGGCCGTTTTTTTCGGTACGAATGGAACGAATCGTACGCTCTACTATCAACATGCGCTCGGAAACCGGCAAATGATAGATTTGATTTAATAAAGCTGCTGTCGTCATCATCTTATTGCTTTAAAATTATGCAGCAAAAATACGAATAATAATCGAATCAGCGTGTAAACCAACATGTCAAAG